>NZ_JBFAOV010000021.1:0-164188 GCF_040675375.1 Nonomuraea sp. NPDC049607 | reverse complement strand
ATCACAGCACGACCGGACCCGCCAACGGCGGTAACGCTACAAATCCCTACGATCACACTGCGGCATCACGGGCATAGGCTCGCAAACTGCACTCTGAGACGGCAGAACGATTCGAACGGAGTCGAGAAGTAAGGCGCCTCGGCGGAAGGACGATGCCGGTTCATCGCGGCTGGCGGCGGGGCCGATGAAGGTCGGCGAGTTGGTTGGGCACGGCCACCGTTAGCAGTGACCCGCGCAGGCTGGATGATTCTTCATTCGGGTCAGGCCGTCGCCTGCCCGGGGCAACTTGCGGGATGGGAGATGGCGAGCGTCCGGGGGGCGAAGGGGGTGGAGCCCCCTGGGAGGCAGGGCCTGGAGCTATGAGCGCGAAGCGCCCTGAAGCGAAAGACCTCGCAGTCAAGGCCCACAGATGCTGGGAGCGGGTGACGGGAATCGAACCCGCGCTGTCAGCGGAGGTGGAGAGGCGGTGTGCACCTCAACCAGACAGAGCGGTTTTCCATCCTCCGCCAATACTGTCCAGTCAGGTGTCTGCCGGTCCCAGGGGCGGTCATACACCGCTTGCAGCCCGGCCCGACGCAGCGCGGCTCCGGTGGCCATCTCGATATGAACGGGCCAATAGTGCTCATCCAGCCAGACGTTCCGGGCGAGGCGGTCAGCCTGCTTGACGGGTAGTTGATCAAGCTGTTCATCGAGCCAGGCTCGACGCAACATGAACTCGTCGCCTACAGCGTTGTCGTAGGTCAGGGCCCGCCCCTGTGGAGTCTTGCCGCCGTGGATACGTCGGTACTTCTCGACAAACTCCGGACCGAATCGCTTCGGCGAGGGCGAGGAACTGTCCACCGTACGAATTGTGACGCAGTGACCACGCAGGCGAGGCGGAAGCCGTGACTTTCTGCTGAGAAGGAGTTCTCTTGGAGCACCTAACAGAATGATGTACATCATCGTGCTGGTTTGTCAGTGAGGGATCTTGCGGTGACGACGTGATCACCAACTAGACACAGCATGTATAGCTTGCATATATAGTTGCGACCCGCCGGTGTCCAGCGAGGGAAGGCAGGGGGGATCTTCCTGATGAGCAGCCGCTTCGGGGCGATCGCAAAGCTCAGCGGTTGGTGGACATCCGCACTGCTGGCAGGCGCGGGATTCGGTGTTGTCACCAATCTCGCCCAGGGCTGGCTTCCAGGCGCCTGGAACCAGGTCGCCAACTCCGGTGCTGTCTGGTGTGTCCCGGCGTTCGTCGCCGGCGCCCTGCTTGCCGGCTGGGCGTCAGCGCGGTCAGCCGCCGTCGCCGGCCTGTGTGCCTCGATCGGCCTGGTCGTTGGGTATTACGGGTACGCGGAGTTCGGCCGTGACGGCATGGGCAGCGTCACCTATCCGCTGCTGTGGCTTGTGATGGCGGTCATCAGCGGCCCGTTGTTCGGTGTGGCTGGGCTGTGGTGGCGGAACGGACGCACCATCCGTAACCGTGTCATCGGGCTCGCCGCGCTGGGAGGTGTCTTCGGGATGGAAAGCATCCTCTATGCCTTCGTCCTGCATTACGCTCCGCAGGCATGGGCCTGTCTGGCCGTCCTGGTCCTTGTACCGCTGGTGATGGCACGTCGGCAAAGAGAGCGGATGCCGACCCTGCTGACGGCCCTGGCCCTCGCGCCACTGGCGTACTTGGTCGTCGGATTCCCACTTCAGTACGTGACGGCATGAGGTGGATCGCAGACCGCAGACACAGTGGGGCCGGTCTCCTGGCCATCCACGCGCTTCACTTGGCTAGGGGTTCTTAGAGGGCACATGACCGTGGAGAACCGCAGGCGTTGGAACCCACAACATCCATTACCACCCCCGCATCCTGCGCACGATCCCTGATGGTCCCCAGCACGCCCTCGACGTAGGTTGCGGCGAGGGCATGCTCGCCCGCGAACTGCGACGGACCGTGCCGAGCGTCACTGCCATCGACCTCGACGTGCCCAGCATCGACAAAGCCCGCGGGCATCCATCTGTGCGCGGCGCGGCAACCACCGGCGCCCAGGCCGCACGCCCGGACGGCGGGCGGGCGGAGGGCCGGGGGTACGGCGGTGCGCCGCGCCGCCGCTTGGTGCCGCGCCCTGGTGTCGCTCGCCACTTTCGGCAGTATGCGCTGGGGCGAACTGGCAGCGCTCCGGCGGCACAACGTTGACCTGGAGGCCCGGACGGTCCGGATCGAGGCATCGGTCTCCGAGATGAGGACCGGAGAACTCGTCACAGGGCGGCCCAGGACCGATGCCGGCGTCCGCGTCGTCACGCTGCAGGAGGTCGTCATGGGTGACCTGGAGTGGCACCTTCAGCGATTCAGCGAGGAGAAACCTGACGGCCTGGTCTTCGTGGGTGAGCAGGGGGCCCAGCTTCGCCGCAGCAACTTCTCCAAGATCTGGGCCAAGGCGATCAAGCAGGCCGGTCTTCCGGCAATTCACATTCATGATCTCTGTCACACCGGCAACACCCGGGCCGCCATGACGGGAGCGTCCCTCAAGGAGTTGATGACGTGCATGGGACACAGCAGTACCAAGGCAGCGGTGATCTATCTACACGCGGCCAAGGATCGGGACCAGGTGATCGCCGACGCCCTTGGAGAGATCTTCAAGGAAGGCCTCAAGCCGAAGGGCGAAGCAGTCGGGGGCGACGCTTCAACGCTCACGCCGGTCGACTGAAACAGCAAGATCAATCGTTCTGGCACGCCGACAACAAAAAAGATCAAGGGGTCCGGGCTCGGATTCCTGTCCTGACCTGGGGTATGTGGAGCGGGTGACGGGAATCGAACCCGCGCTGTCAGCTTGGGAAGCTGATGTTCTGCCATTGAACTACACCCGCACGAACCGAAGTGCGCGTCCCCCACTGTAGCGGAAACTTGCCCCCCAACAGCAAACCCAACGCCCCACCTTTTCCGGCCGGGACGGTAAGTTGGCTCACCGTGTTGCTATCTGACCGTGACATCCTTGCTGAGATCGACTCCGGCCGGCTCGCCCTGGACCCCTTCCAGCAGGACATGATCCAGCCGTCCAGCATCGACGTACGGCTCGACCGCTACTTCCGTGTCTTCGAAAACCACAAGTACCCTCATATCGACCCCTCCATCGAGCAGCCGGATCTCACGCGGATGGTCGAGCCGTCCGGTGACGAGCCGTTCATTCTGCATCCGGGGGAGTTCGTCCTGGCCTCCACCTACGAAGTGATCTCGCTTCCCGACGATCTGGCCTCGCGGCTGGAGGGGAAGAGTTCGCTCGGACGGCTCGGCCTGCTGACGCACTCGACCGCCGGCTTCATCGATCCGGGGTTCAGCGGGCACGTCACCCTGGAGCTGTCCAACGTGGCGACGTTGCCCATCAAGCTGTGGCCCGGGATGAAGATCGGGCAGTTGTGCGTGTTCCGGCTCAGCTCGCCCGCCGAGCACCCGTACGGGTCGGCCAAGTACGAGTCCCGCTATCAGGGTCAGCGGGGCCCCACGCCGTCCCGGTCGTTCCGGAACTTCCACCGGACGAAGATTTGAGTGAACAACAGGTGAACATTTAGGAAACGCCGTGGCGGGATCAGCCCTTCGTGCACCCGCCAACAGGCCATGTCAGCGGCCAGATTTCCCTGCAAAAAGCGGCCAAACTACTCCGGACCCCGGTGTCGCACAACATACGCAGGGTAGCCAGAAGGCGAAGAGAACATGAAGTTCGCATTTCGCCTGGTAACCCGTACCCTCTTCCACGGACCATCCCCGCACATCTGGAGAACGACGTGCGCCTGCGTCTCACGCCACGTGAGGACAGCTACTACGACCTGTTCGCCGACTCGGCGAACAACCTGGTCACGGCATCCCGTCTGCTGGTCGAGATCATCAGTGACGGATCGGACAGGGAAGCCCTGGCCGAGAAGATGCGCGCCTGCGAGCACGCCGGTGACGAACGCACCCATGCGATCATGAACCGGCTCAACGAGAGCTTCATCACTCCGTTCGACCGCGAGGACATCTACCGCCTCGCCTCCAACCTCGACGACGTGATGGACGCCATGGAGGCCGCCTCCGACCTCATCGTCCTCTACCAGATCGACCACCTCCCCAAAGACGTGGTCCGGCAGGTCGAGGTCCTGGAACGTGCCGCCGAGCTGACCGCCGAGGCGATGCCCCGGCTGCGTTCCATGAAGAACCTCAACGAGTACTGGATCGAGGTCAACCGCCTGGAGAACCAGGGTGACCAGGTCTACCGCAGGCTGCTGGCCAAGCTGTTCAGCGGCGAGTACGACGCCCTCACCGTCATGAAGATGAAGGAGGTCGTCGACGCCCTGGAGGAGGCCGCCGACGCCTTCGAGCACGTGGCCAACACCGTCGAGTCGATCGCGGTCAAGGAAAGCTAGGCCCAGTGGACCTCACGCTCGCCCTCGTCATCGGCGTGGTCGTCATCTCCCTGGCCTTCGACTACACCAACGGGTTCCACGACGCGGCGAACGCCATCGCGACCTCCGTCTCGACCCGGGCGCTCACTCCCAGGGCCGCACTGTTCATGGCCGCGGCGATGAACTTCATCGGCGCGCACCTGGGCACTCAGGTCGCCCAGACAGTCGGAAAAGGGATCATCGACGCTCCCAACGGTCCGCACGGCCTGGTCGTCGTGGCCGCGGCGCTCATCGGCGCGATCGCCTGGAACCTGATCACCTGGTACTTCGGGCTGCCCTCCTCCTCCAGCCACGCGCTGATCGGCGGTCTGGTGGGCTCCGCACTGGCCTCGGCCAGCGTGGTGCACTGGGACGGCGTCGTCGAGAAGGTCGTCATCCCGATGATCCTGTCGCCGCTGATCGGGTTCAGCCTCGCCGCGTTGATCATGATCGCAATTTATTGGATCTTCCGCAACAGCCAGCCGGGCAGGACCAACCGCGGCTTCCGCTACGCGCAGACCGTCTCGGCCGCCGCCATGGCGCTCGGGCACGGCCTGCAGGACGCGCAGAAGACGATGGGCGTCATCTTCCTCGCGCTGACGGTCGGCGGGTACGCCAGCCCCGGCGAGGGGATCCCGCAGTGGGTCATCCTGAGCGCCGCCGGTGCGATCTCGCTCGGCACGTACGCCGGTGGCTGGCGCATCATGCGCACGCTCGGCCGGCGGATCATCGCGCTCGACCCGCCCCAGGGGTTCGCCGCCGAGTCGGCCGCGGCCACCGTCCTGTACGGTGCCGCGATCGGGTTCGGCGCGCCGATCTCCACCACCCACACCATCACCACGGCGATCATGGGCGTCGGCGCGACCAAGCGGCTGAGCGCCGTGCGGTGGGGCGTGGCCGGCAACATCGTGACCGCCTGGGTGCTCACCATCCCGGCGGCGGCCCTCGTGGCGTCGCTGGCCTACGCGGTGCTCCACCTGATGGTGGAGTAGGGGCGGCCCGCCCGGCGCGGGCGGGGCTATCCGCCCGCGTACATCACGTCCACGTCCCAGCGGGCGAAGCCCAGGGACTCGTACAGCCTGATCGCCGCCGTGTTGGCCTCGTCCACGTAGAGCATCGCCTGGGCGAGGCCGCGCGAGCGCAGGTGGGTGAGGCCGGCCAGGGTGAGTGCCCGGCCCAGGCCGGTGCCCTGCTGGGAGGGGTCGACGCCCACGACGTAGACCTCTCCGAGCGGCTCGTGCCCGTGCTCGGACGAGCCGTGGATCTTGGTCCAGTGGAAGCCGGCGAGCCGGTCGCCGCGCATGGCCAGGAAGAAGCCCTCGGGGTCGAACCAGGGCTCGTGCTCGCGCCGGAGCAGGTCGTCGAGCGTCCAGGCGCCCTGCTCGGGGTGGTGGGCGAAGGCGGCGGCGTTCACCGTGAGCCACGCCTGCTCGTCCTGTCCAGGGACGAACGTGCGCAGTTCCACGCCTTCAGGAAGCGTGTAGGGCGACAGCGGGGCGAACAGCGAGCGGCGCATCTGCCACAGCGAGCGCACGCGCTCGAAGCCGAACGACGCGGCCAGCGCCCCGGCGCCCGCGTGGTCGCCGTGCGCCCACAGCCGCACCGTGCCGCCGGCCAGCTCCAGTACGGCCCGCAGCAGCCGCGTGCCGTGTCCCTGACGCCGGTGGGCGGGATGGACGACCAGTTCCGCGCTCGGTCCCTCGACCTCGTCGGTCAGGTCGACGTGCGCGTAGGCCACGGGCGTGCCGTCGCCGCTGTGCAGCAGCAGCGAGCGGGCACGGGGGTCGCCGCCGTAGCGGAGATGGAGCATCACGTGCTCGTTGAGCGGACGGACACCGTCCGCCTCGGTCGCCGCCTCGACGATGCCGAGAACCTGGGAGACCTCTTCGTCGTCGAGTCGTTCACAGATCTTCACGTCCGCACCCACACAAGGAACTCTAGGCGTACCAATGGCGAACAATGCCATTGGCTGTCCCGGTCAATCGTTACCTTTGCGACATTCGTTGCATAGGGAGACGTCGTAACGTCCCTGTCATGACGTCACGCACCCTCCTCCGGCTGTGCACGGCCGGTGTCGCGACCGCGGCCGGGATCGCCCTGGCCATGGCGCCCGCGGTCGCCGCGACCAGCGGCTCGGCCGGAAACGGCCACGGCGGGCCGACCGTCCCGGTCCGCCTGCTGAGCATCAACGACCTGCACGGCAACCTGGAACCCCCGTCCGGCTCCTCCAGCCGCGTCCTCGACCCGGACGGGCCGCTGGTCGACGCCGACGGCTCGCTGACCGGGCTCGCGGGCGGCAAGTACTCGATCGCCGGCGGCGCGTCGTACCTGGCGACGTACGTCAAGCAGGCGCGCACCGAGAACACGCTGGTCGTGGCGGCGGGCGACCTGATCGGCGCGTCCCCGCTGATCTCGGCCGCCTACCACGACGAGCCCACCCTGGAGGTGCTCGGCTCGCTCGGCCTCAGCGCGACCGCGGCCGGCAACCACGAGTTCGACGAGGGGTACGCCGAGCTGCAGCGTCTCATGAACGGCGGCTGCCACCCGGTGGACGGCTGCTCGCCCGCCGGCCAGTGGAAGGGCACGGACTTCGACTTCCTCGCCGCCAACGTCCTCAAGGAGGGCAGCGACCGGTACGCCCTGCCGCCGTTCTACGTCAAGAAGATCAACGGCGTGCAGGTGGGCTTCATCGGCCTGGTGACGGCGACCACGCCGACCATCGTCACCGCCGAGGGCATCAAGGGCCTGCGGTTCACCGAGGAGGTCGCCGCGGCGAACCGGGCCTCGGCCTACCTGGCGAGCAGGGGCGTCAAGGCGCAGGTCGTCCTCATGCACGAGGGTGACTCGATCACCCCGAACCAGAGCCCGGACGCCTGCTCGGTGAACACCGCCAACGCCGGCTCGCGCATCGCCCGGGAGCTGAACCCGCAGATCGACCTGGTCATCAGCGGCCACTCCCACCAGGCGTACGTCTGCAAGACCAAGGACCCGGCCGGCCAGGACCGCTTCTACACGCAGGGCTCGTCGTTCGGCCGCGTGCTGACCCAGATCGACCTGCGGGTCGACAAGCGCACCAAGGACGTGATCCGCTCCTCGGTCACCGCGGACAACAAGGTCGTCGCCCGTACGGTCACGCCGGACCCGCAGGTCGAGGCGCAGGTCCAGGCATGGCGGACGCGCAGCGCCGAGGTGGCCAACCGCAAGATCGGCACGATCACCGGTGACGTCACCAACGTCGTCAACAACACCTCGGCCGCGACCACCCGGCCGGAGACGCCTCTCGGCGACCTCATCGCCGACTCCCAGCTGGAGGCGGCCAAGGCGGGCGGCGCCGAGATCGCGCTGATGAATCCGGGCGGCATCCGCACCTCGCTGACGTACGCGCAGTCGGGGTCGGAGGGCGACGGCGTCGTCACCTACGGGGAGGCGTTCGCCGTCCAGCCGTTCAGCAACCTCGTGCAGGTGCGGACGTACACCGGCGCGCAGCTCAAGGCCCTGCTGGAGCAGCAGGTCTGGACGCCCAACCCGACGACGGGCGCGATCAACCACCGGATGTTGCAGGTGTCGTCGTCGCTGACCTACACCTTCGACACCACCAAGCCGGTGGGCTCGCGCGTGTCGGACGTCAAGCTCAACGGCACGCCCGTCACCGACACCCAGTCGATCAAGATCGCCGCGAACAACTTCCTGATGGGCGGCGGCGACGGCTTCTCGGTGTTCACGCAGAGCACGGACACCTGGAGCGGGCCGATCGACCTGGACGCGTTCACGGCGTACCTGACCGCGCACTCGCCGATCACCCCGTCGGCGGCCGACCGCATCACGCTCGTCAAGTGATCCCCGGGCCGGGGGTCCCGCCGCGCGGGGCCTCCGGCTCCTCCCGCAACCGCACCAGCCACTTGCGCTCGACCTCCGCCGCCAGGTCCACGCCGTGGTGGCGGGCCATGAGCAGCACGTGACACAGCACGTCGGCCAGCTCCGCGCGGAAGCCGGCGTCGATCTCCTCCGGGTCATCCCCCTGGTGCGCGCCTGACCGGCGCGCATGAGGTACGCCTGGGTCAGCTCGCCGACCTCCTCCTGGAGCTTGAGCAGGTACCAGGCGTCGTCGCGGACGATCCCGAGCAGCGCGGCGTAGCGGTCGGAGACGCGTTCGACGTCACGGCCCAGCCGCCGCAGATCCATCCGCCGAGTCTAGGCGGACGCCTCCGCCGAGGGGTGGTCTCAGCCGCGGTACAGCGGCAGGCAGGCGATGAGACGGGCGCCCGGCCCGTGGTCGGCGACCTTGAGGGTGCCGCCGTGCGAGGCGCAGATCTCGCGCGACAGCGGCAGGCCCAGCCCGCTGCCGCCCTTCTCCTTCCGGCGGGCGGCCTCAAGCCGGGTGAACCGTTCGAAGACGCGCTCGCGGTCGGCCGGCGGGATGCCGTCGCCGTCGTCGGTGACCGAGATGCAGACGTCGTCCCCCTCCACCCAGACCTTGAGGTCGATCCGGGAGGCCGCGTGCCGGGTGGCGTTGTCCAGCAGGTTGGTCAGCAGCCGGTCGAGCTGGACGGGGGAGCCGAGCACGGGGGCCTGGGCGCACATGTCCACGACGATGGGGATCGGGCCGCCCTCGCGGCGGCGTACCTGCTCCTCGGCCAGGCGGCACACGTCGACGACGCGGCGGTCGGGGATGGCGCCGGCGTCCAGGCGGGCCAGCAGGAGCAGCTCGTCGATGATCCCGGTGAGGCGTTCGGCGGCGGCCAGGGCGCGGGCGCCGGTGGCGGGCCAGTCGGTCTCGTCGGGGTAGGAGTTGGCGACCTCCAGCTGGGTGCGCAGGGCGGAGATGGGGCTGCGCAGCTCGTGGGAGGCGTCGGCGACGAAGCGGCGCTGGGTCTCGGCGGAGCGTTCGAGGCGGTCGAGGGTGTGGTTGGTGGTGGCGGCCAGGTCGGTGATCTCGTCGCCGGTGTCGGGGACGGGGACGCGCCTGCTGAGGTCGCGGCCGGTGATCTCGGCGAGCTCGGCGCGGATGCGTTCCACCGGGCGCAGCGCGGAGGCGACCACGACCCAGGTGATGCCGGCGACGATCACCAGGGTCAGGGGCGTGCCGAGGAACACCATGGCGTTCAGCCAGGACAGCGCCCGGTTGACGTCGCTGAGCGAGGAGGCGCCGTACACGGTGACCGGCGCGCCTTCGGGGGTGCGCACCTGGAGCGCCATGATCAGGTATTGGGCCTCCTTCTCGTCCCTGAGGCCGGTGAGCGTGCTCTCGGCGCTGTAGAGGGTCTCCGGCTTCTCCACCCGCATGCCCGACAGCCGCTGGCCGTGGTGCAGCCCGGGGCTGGTGGCGAGGACGTGTCCGTTGGCGTCGATCACTTGCAGGAGCTGCACGCGGGCCGGGGCCTCCAGTGTCGGGGGGAGTTGCCCGGCGCGCGCCTCGCTGGCGACCCTGCGGACGGCCAGCTCCACCCGGGTCTCCACGAGCCCGTGCAGGTTGTCCGGCCCGAGGGTGAGGGCGAGCGTGCCCATGACGGCCAGGACCACCGCCGCCACCAATGTCGCGAGTGTGGTCAGGCGTCCCCGGATCGAGCGGGGAAAGAGCCTTGTCGCCATCCCCTTAGACCTACCCATAGGGACCCGGACGGGGAAAACGGCGGATCGAGATTCGGTAAGCGGCCCGCAAAGAGGGGTGTCCCGCCGGGCCGGCCCGGCGTCCCGCTCGAATAGTGGCTCACGTGGGAGGCGCCGGAGCGCGACAGCGGATCGCCCCGCCGGGGGCGCTCCAGGCCATCCACCACGTCCGCGCCGGAGCCGGTCAGGGCTGGTGGGACGCGGGCTCCTCATCCTGGGCACGCCGCCGGTCCTCGGCGGGCGGCCGCCGCGACGCATGGGCAAGGTGATCGATCTGTGCCGCACCACCACCATCTGAGCGCGGCCTGGGCCGCTCCGGCGCTTGTCGTGCTGGTCACGTACGTGGTGCTGGCCGGGCGGACGACGTGGAGCCGCCGGCGTACCGCGAGCTTCGTCACCGGCTGCGCGCTGGTGACCGTGGCGCTCACCGATCCCGTGGCCTCGCTGGCCGCGGCCGACTTCCGCGGCCGCGTGCTGCAACACGTGCTGATCGGCCTGCTCGCGCCCCCGGTCCTGGTCATGGGGGCGCCGGTGACGCTGCTGCTGCGTTCGCTGACGGCCGCGCGAGCCCGCCGGGTGACCTGGGCGCTGCGCGGGCCCGCCGCGCACCTGCTGGCCAACCCGGGGACGGCGCTGGCCCTGAGCGCCGGCGGCATGGCGGCCCTGTACTGCACGCCCCTGTACGGGCTCGTCCCCGCCCCGCTGGCGCACGCGTACTTCCTGCCGGCCGGTTGCCTGTTCGCCTGGGTCGTCGCCGGGCCGGACCCCGCGCCGCGCCGCCCGCCGATGCCCGTACGGCTGGCCGCGCTCGCGATGTCGATCGCCGTGCCCGTGGCCCTGTCCCGGATCATGGACGCCGGCCGGCTGAATCTGCCGGTGCCGTCCGACCAGCTCAGGGGCGCGGCGGAGATCCTCCACCACGGCGGCGACGCGGCGGGCCTGCTGCTCGCCCTGGCCCTGGCGGCGTCCTGGCTGCGACGGCGCGCTCCCGAGAACGTCGAGGTCGAGTCGCCGGCCGCCGGGCTCACCGTCCGGGTGCCGGGGACGCCCGAGCCCGTCCGGCGGGCCGTCCCCGACCGCGAGCCCGCGAGGGCACGCGGCCCGCTCACCCCCTCCGAGTACGGCGACGACCTGGACGAACCCGACCCCGCCGACCTGTAGCCGTCCGGTCAGCGAGCGGCGCGGGAACGGAGGAGGTCGTAGAGCGCGGCGGCCAGGGCCATGAGCACGAACCCCAGCACCACCAGCAGGCCGTGCCGGAAGGCCGTCGGCCAGCCCTGCGGCAGCGAGCCGAAGAACGCCGAGCCCGCCGCCGCGATGCCGATCGCCGAGCCGAGCCGCTGGCCGGTCTGCAGCACCCCGGCGGCGCTGCCGCCGCCCTCGGGCGGCACCTCCGACAGCGTGATCGCCTGGTTGGGCGAGATCACCAGGCCGCTGCCGATGCCCGCGACCAGCAGCGGCAGCGCGGTCGCCGCCCCCACGCCGGTCCCCGGCACCAGCAGGGTGGCCACCATGGTCCCCAGCAGGCCCGCGATCACCGTCCCGAGCCCCACCGCGACCAGCTTCCTGCCCGCCCGCCCGACGAGCCTGCCGCCGACCACCGACGACCCGGCGGACCCGAGCGCGAAGGGCGTGATCGACAGGCCGGCCAGCAGCGCGCTGTAGCCCTCGCCGCTCTGCAGGTACAGGGTGAAGGCGAAGAAGATCCCGGTGAACCCGGCGAAGTAGAACAGGGCGATGGCCGACCCGAGACTGTAGGAGCGCCGGGAGAACAGCGCCAGGTTCACCAGCGGCTCTCTGGGATACAGCCGTTCCCAGAGCACGAACCCGGCCAGCACCAGCAGCGCGGCCGGCACGAGCAGCCACTTGGCCTCGCCCTTCCACTGGTGCTGCTGGATGAACGGCAGCAGCAGGGTCGCCACGCCCACGCCGAGCAGCAGCACGCCGACCGGGTCCATGCTCTCCCGCCGCCCGGTCCGCACCGGCCCGGGTGCGGGCGCGGGCAGCCACTTCCAGGCCAGCGGCAGCAGCGCGATTCCGATGGGCAGGTTGACCAGGAACACCCACCGCCAGCCCTGCTCGGCCCCGAACCCGGTGACCAGCGCGCCGCCGATCAGCGGCCCGGCGGCGGTGGACACGCCGATGGTCGCGCCGAGCGCGCCGAAGGCCCGTCCGCGTTCGTGGCCCAGGAACATCTGCTGGATCAGCCCGGACACCTGCGGGTTCAGCGTCCCGGCGGCCATGCCCTGCACGAGCCTGGCCGCGATCAGCACCGGCATGCTCCAGGCGAACCCGCAGGCCGCGCTGGCCGCCGTGAACAGCACCACACCCCACATGAAGAGCGCCCTGCGGCTTCTGGCGTCGCCCATCCGCCCGGCCGGGACCAGCAGCAGGCCGAACGTGAGCGCGTAGCCCGACAGCGTCCACTGCAGCCCGTCGTCGGAGGCGTGCAGGCCCGAGCGGATCGAGGGCAGGGCCACGTTGACGATGCTCACGTCCAGGCCCGACATGAACGCCGCCACCAGGCACACGCCCAGCGCCCGCCGGCGCGTGTCGGAACCGGATGCCTGCATCGCGACCTCTCTGCGGGAAAGCGGCCGCGATCAGGATTCCCCCCAGGGTGGGAAATATCGTCCATGGCGGACAATGATTTCTTTGCCGGGTCCACGTGAAGGAGCAAGTGATCATGGACACGATGGCCGTGGAGCGGAACGGCATCAACGCCGTCCCCGACGGTGAGCGGCACGGTAAGCCGTCCGATCTCTTCTGGCCCTGGGCGGGGGCGAACCTGTCCCTGTTCGGGGTGGCGTTCGGGGTGTACGTGGTCGGGCTGGGCCTCGGCGTCATCCCCGCCGTCGTGACCGGTGCCATCGGGTACGCCTTATCGTTCCTGCTGGTCGGCCTGGTCGCCGTCGCGGGCAGCCGGTCCGGCGTGCCGACGATGACGCTGGGCCGGGCGCCCTTCGGGTACCAGGGCAACAAGCTGCCCGCGCTGCTGTCGTACGTCTCGAACGTGGGCTGGGAGATCGTGCTCGTCACGCTCTCGGCGCAGAGCGGCGCGGCCATCCTGCGGCGCGTGGCGCCCGGCATCCCCGAGACGACCGCCACCGCCGGCTGCTTCGCCGTCTCCGCGCTGGTCGTGATCGCCGTCGGCGTGTACGGCCACGCCATGATCATGGTCGTCCAGCGTTACCTGACGTACGCGTTCGTCGTGCTGACCGTCGTCTACATGATCCTCATGGCCCCCAAGCTGGGCGCCTCGCTGGAGACGACGGCGGGACCCGGCGGCTGGCTGGGCGGCGTCATCCTGGCCATGACGCTGCTCGGCCTGGGCTGGGTCAACTGCGGCGCCGACTACTCCCGCTACCTGCCCGCCGGTTCCCGGCCCAGGTCCGTGGCCCTGTGGACGACGCTCGGCGGCGCGCTGCCGCCGATGGTGCTGCTGGTGTTCGGCGTGCTGCTGGCCGGCGGCGACCCGAAGCTGGCCGAGGCGGCGGGCGGCGACCCGGTGGGCGCGCTGGCCGCGGCGCTGCCGACCTGGTTCCTGCTGCCGTACCTGCTGACCGCGATCGGCGGCTTCCTGGCCGGGGCGATCATGGACATCTACTCGTCCGGGCTGTCGATGCTGGCGCTCGGCGTGCCGGTCAGGCGGCATCTGGCGGTGCTGATCGACGGCGCCCTCATGGTGCTCGGCGGCTACTACCTGCTGTTCGTCTCGGACAACTTCTTCGGCACCTTCCAGGCGTTCCTGGCGATCATCGGCGTCGTGATGGCCGCCTGGGTGGCGATCTTCCTGGTGGACATGTGGCGGCTGCGGGACGGCGGCCGGGCCTACGACGAACGGCTGCTGCGTCCGGGCGCGCCCGCGCTCAACCCGGCCGGGCTGGTCTCCCTGGTGGTGGCCTCGGTCGTGGGCGTCGGCCTGATCACGTCCGCGGACGAGCACATCGCGGCGGTCGTCGGGTTCCTGATGAGCGACGAGCTGAGGAGCAGCACGTTCGGGGCGGCCAACATCGGCGTGGTGATCGCGCTGGTCGTGGCGGGGGCGCTCTACTTCGTCCTCACCCTGCGCCGCCGCTGACCTTCTCAGGACAGGGAAGCCTCCATTACTGTTGGTGAGCAGTTATGGACTTTCCGTGGTTGTCTTCCGTATTGCGGTTGCTCAGATGGTCCGTCCACGGCACCTTCTGGGCGCTGCTGGCGACCGCCCTGACGGACGTGCTGGGCGAGGGGCGGTCGGCCGAGGCCGCCGGCGGCGTGCTGCTCGGCGTGCTCTACGGCGTCGGCCAGCTGCTCGAAGGCGCCCCGCCGCACTTCGCCGGCGCGGCGCGGCCGGTGCTCGGGCGGGTGTGGCTGGGGCTGGTGACCGCGTGCTGGGCCGTCCTGGCGGTGGCGGCGGTGCCGTTCGTGTGGACGGCGTTCCCGCTGGTGTTCGCCTACCTGCGGCTGCTGCCGCTGTGGGCGGGCACGTTCGGCGTCACGGTGCTGACGTCGGCGGCGATCATGGCGGCGGAATGGCACGCGGCCGAGCTGTCGGCGGCGCTCGTCGTGGGGCCCGCCGCGGGCACGGCGATGGTCACGCTGCTGGCCCTGGCCTACCAGGCGCTGTGCGCCGAGAGCATCCGGTCGCCGGCCGGATGAGGCCGGTGCGAGGTCAGTTCGGGTCGGGCCGGCGCCAGGTCTCGAACGGCGCGGGGGAGTTCATGCGGTCCTTGAACTCCCGGGCCCTGGTCAGGCAGTCGGGGCAGACGGGCTCGGGCACCGACCGGGCCAGCGCCTCCGGCGTCGGCTCGCGCCGGGTGCCCAGCACCGTCCGGTCCGGAGGCAGGCCGGTCTCAGGGTCGATGGTCATCATGGTGACGTTCGCCGCGGTGTAGGGGAACGTGCGCTTGCATGCGAAGCAGGTGCCGATCGTGGTGATGTGGTCGTCTTCCATGAATCCGCCCTCCTTTCACCGCACCGTACCTCGCGGTCAGGGATTGCGGCGCAACGCCCACTCGACCGCGGGGCAGCGGTCCATCACGACGTCGAGCCCGGCGTCGAGGGCACGCTGCGCGGCCGCCTCGTCGATCACGCCGAGGGGCAGCCAGACGGCGCCCGCGCCGGCCGCGATGGCCTCGTCCACGACCTGGCCGGCGAACTCCGAACGCCGGTAGATCGCCACCACGTCGGGCTTGACCGGCACCTCGGCCAGCGACGTGTAGCCCGGCTCGCCCAGGACCGGCCTGCCCCCGGGGTGCACCGGGATGATCTTCTTGCCGCGCGCCTGGATGCGCTGGGCCTGGTCGTAGGCCGTGCGCCCCGGGGCGTCGCTCAGCCCCACGAACACCCACGTCCCCGCATCGTGCAGCAGGTGCCTGATCACGCGCTGATCCGCGAAACGATCGTCCATGCCGGTGTCAACACGCCGGGCGCGTGCGGGCTTCCCGGTTATGCCTGGGCGGTCGGCAGCACGACCATCTGGCGCAGGTTGACGTGCCGGGCCCGGCTGACCGTGTAGCCGATCAGGTCGGCGATCTCCTCGGCGGTCAGCGGGGTGAACGCCTCGAACATCCCGGCCAGCTGCGCGCCCAGCTCGGCGTTGTCGATGTGGTCGCCGAGCTCGGTCGCGGTCAGGCCGGGTTCGAGGTTGGTCACGCGTACGCCCCTCGGCCCGAACTCCGGGCGCAGCGAGGCCGACAGGTGGGTCAGCGCGGCCTTGGTCGCGCCGTAGACGGCGTAGTTCGGGAACGTGACGTGCGCGCCGATCGAGGAGATGTTCACCAGGTCGGCCGTACGGCCCGCGTCGGCGGCGGCCAGCAGGTCGGCCGTGAACGCGCCGGTGACGCGGAGCACGCCGGTGACATTGGTCTCCAGCATGCGCGTCCACTCGTCGAGGCGGCCGTCCTCGACGGGGTTCGGCAGCATCACGCCGGCGGCGTTGACGACCAGGTCGGGACGGCCCAGCCCGGTGTGGACGGCCTCCACGGCGGCGGCCACGCTCACATCGTCGGTGACGTCCACGGTGACGGGCAGCGCGGTGCCGCCGTCAGCGTCGATCTTGGCCGCCAGCTCGGCCAGCCGGTCGGCGCGGCGGGCGAGCAGGGCCACCTTGACGCCGTTGGCGGCCAGGAGGCGGGCCGTGGCCTCGCCCATGCCGCTGGCGGCCCCGGTCACGACGGCGATGCGGCCCGAGAGGTTCTCGTAGTTCGTCATGGCTCTCACCCTGGCCGAGCCGGACGGACTTACCCAGCGCACGGCTTTTCCTGGTAAAGCCAGTACTACCCTGAAGCGGTGGAAGGTGATTTGGGGCAGTTTCTCCGTTCTCGTCGGGCCCGGATCCAGCCGGAGGACGCCGGGCTGCCCGCGTCGGGTCGGCGGCGGGTCAGCGGCCTGCGGCGCGAGGAGGTCGCGCTGCTCGCGGGCGTGAGCGTCGACTACTACATCCGCCTGGAGCAGGAACGGGTCCAGAACGTCTCCGACTCCGTGCTCGACGCCGTCGCCCGCGTCCTGCGCATGGACGACACCGAACGCGCCCACCTGCGCGACCTGCTCCGCCCCGCCAGGCACGTCAGCCGGCCGGTCCTGCGGCCCGGACTGAACAGGCTGCTGGACCTGGCCGACGGCATGCCCGCCTTCGTCCTCGGGCCCCGGATGGACGTGCTGGCCTGGAACGCGCTGGCCGACCGCGTCAGCGGCTTCGCCGGCGTCCCGGACGGCCGGCGCAACCAGCTCCTCCAGGTGTTCCTGGCGCCGCACACGCGCACCCTCTACCGCGACTGGCCCGAGGTGGCCGCCGAGACGGTCGCCTACCTGCGGCTGTACGCCGGCCGTCACCCCGAGGACCCGCTGCTGGCCGGGCTGGTCGCGGAGCTGTCGGCCGCCCCCGACTTCGTCCGCCTGTGGGCCGCGCACGGGGTCGCCGAGAAGACGTACGGGACCAAACGCCTGCGCCACCCCGAGCTGGGCGAGCTGGACTTCGAGTACGAGACCCTGGCCGTGCCCGGCCAGCCCGACCTGGTGATCGTCATGTACACCGCCGACCCGGAGTCGGAGACCGGCCGCACGGTCGCCCGACTGCGCAAGGAGATCGGCTCCTCACGGGAACTCGCCCGGTCCGGCCGTGGTTGACCCGGGCGCGGGCCAGTGGGCATCGTGGGGCGGGTGACCGCCGATGACGTCGCTCTGACCAACCTCGACCAGCCGCTGTTCGACGGGTCGGGCGCCACCAAGCGCGACCTGGTCGACTACCTCGACGCGGTCGCCGGCCGCATCGTCCCCGCGCTGCGCGGGCGGGCGTTGTCGGTGCTGCGGGTGCGGCCCGGCCAGGAACCGTTCATGCAGAAGAACCTGCCCAAATACGCCCCTTCCTGGATCAGGACGGTCACCGTCTGGGCCGAGGCGTCCCGCAGGCAGATCTCCTACGCGCTCTGCGACGACCGGCGCACCCTGCTCTGGTTCGCCAACCAGCGAGCCGTCGAGTACCACCCGGCGCTGTTCCTGGACGGCCGTCCCACCCACATGATCCTCGACCTCGACCCGCCCGAGGGCAGCGACTCCTTCCCGCTCGCCGTACGGGCCGCCCACCTGGTCCGCCAGGCGCTCGACGACGCCGGGCTGGCGGGCGCGGTCAAGACCAGCGGGGCCAAGGGGGTGCACGTGTTCGTCCCCGTCCCGCCGGGCACGGCCGTGGACGACCTGGCCGCCGCCACCCGGGCCCTGGCCGCCCGCGCCGAGCGGCTCGACCCGGCGCTGGCCACGACGGCGTTCATCAGGGAGGACCGCGCGGGCAAGGTGTTCGTCGACTCCACCAGGGCCGGTGGCGCGACGGTCGTGTCGGCCTACAGCCCGCGGGTGCGGCCGGGCGTGCCGGTGTCGTTCCCGGTCGCGTGGGACGAGCTCGACCGGGTTGCGCCCGCCGACTTCACCATCCACAACGCGGCCGGGCTGCTCGGCGACCGCGATCCGTGGGCCGAGCTCATGCCGGAGCCGCGTGAGCTGCCCGCCGACCTGGTCGCGGAGGGGCACACGATCCCGGTGGCCCGCGTCCAGGCGATGCACGAGGGCAAGCGTCGCGCCCGCGCCCGGCGAGCAGAGTCACCGTAGTGTCCGGATATTGACGCATTGGCGTAGGCCGATAGACCTTCTCAGGGGTGCGTCGGCGGGTTACTTTCCGAATCATTGCGGCTCGGGGGATTTCTCCGCATCTCACTCCTAGGGGAGCCTGCATGCGCAGAATCATCATCGCGTTGGTCACCGCTCTCGCCTTACCCGTCGCCATGGCGGTACCGGCGAGCGCGGGCCCGCTCGACGACGTCTTCGCCAAACTGCTGGTGAAGCAGGTCAAGGGCGAGAACGTGCGGAAACACCTGGAAGCGCTCCAATCCATCGCCAACGCCAACGGCGGCACCCGCGCCGCCGGCACGCCCGGCTACACCGCCTCCCGCGACTACGTGGCGGGCAAGCTGCGCAAGGCCGGTTACAAGGTCACGCTCCAGCCGATCAACTTCGTCCAGAGCTGGACCGAGAACAGCCCGCCCACGCTGAACCGGACCGCGCCGGACGCCAAGTCGTACGCGCCCAACGAGGACTTCTACTCCTTCCAGCCCTCACCCGCCGGTGACGTGACCGCACAGGTCCAGGGCGTGGACCTGATCCTGCCCCCGACCCCGACGCCCACCTCGACCAGCGGCTGCGAGGAGTCGGACTTCGCCGGGTTCGTCGCCGGGCGCATCGCGCTCATCCAGCGCGGCACCTGCGCGTTCGCCCAGAAGATCCGTAACGCGGGACGGGCCGGCGCGTCCGGGATCATCGTGTTCAACGAGGGCCAGCCGGGCCGGACCGACGCCTTCCCGCTGGACATCGGCGAGTGGCGGGCGAACGTGCCCATGGTCTTCGCCGACTTCGCCGTCGGCAACGAGCTGGCCACCGGCACGCCGACCGTACGGCTCAAGGTCGACGCCAACCTCGTCCTGGGCACCAACGACAACGTGATCGCCGAGTCCCGGTTCGGCGACCCGCGCAACGTCGTCATGATCGGCGGGCACCTCGACAGCGTGACCGCCGGGCCGGGCATCAACGACAACGGCTCGGGCAGCGCGACCATCCTTGAGGTGGCCGAGGAGATGGCGCTGTTCCCGGTCAAGAACAAGGTGCGCTTCGCGTTCTGGGCGGCAGAGGAGATCGGCCTGCTCGGCTCCGACCAGTACGTCGAGTCGCTGTCCCAGGCCCAGCGCGACAAGATCCGGGTCTACCTGAACTTCGACATGGTCGCCTCGCCCAACTACGCGTACAAGCTGTACGACGGCGACGACTCCGACGGCCAGGGCTCGCCGGCCGGCCCGCCCGGATCGGCGCAGATCGAGCGGCAGCTCGCCGACTTCTACACCTCCCGCCACCTGCCCACCGTGGGCACCGACTTCGACGGACGCTCCGACTACGGGCCGTTCATCGCGGTCGGCATCCCCGCGGGCGGGATCTTCACCGGCGCCGAGGGCATCAAGACGGCGGAGGAGGCCGCGCTGTTCGGCGGCGTCGCCGGACAGCCCTACGACGCCTGCTACCACCAGGCGTGCGACACGCTCACCAACATCAACACGACCGCGCTCGACGTGGACGCCGACGCGGTGGCCGACTCCACGGCCAGGTTCGCCTTCAACCTGAGCGGCATCCCGCCGCGGACCGCCGCCGCGAAGAGCAAGGCCGCTGTCACCTCACAGTCGGCAAGCTGATCCGGTGATCCCGGGCGGGCCCGTCCGTCCGGGATCGCTCACGTGGCGGAGTGCGTGGGGGAGCGCAGGGCGGCCAGCAGGGCGGCGGGGTCGTCGGCGAAGAAGCGGATCGAAGTGACCTCGGCCCGCTTTCCGAGCGGCCGCACCGCGACGACCGGCTCGCTCAGCTCCACCGTCACGTTCGTCCTGGACGCGACCGCGACGCCCAGCCGCCCGCCGTCCACGCTGATCAAGCCGGTCTCGTTGTAGCTCTGCGCGGTCCGGACGGAGGCGATGAGGTCGCGGGGCACGCGGAGATCGAAGTAGGCGGCGTACCGGACGCGCAGCTCGTCCTCGGTGACCACGTGGGGCCTGGTGACGGAGGCGGCGGCCATGAAGACGACGAACAGCAGGCTGTACAGGTCGCCGACCAGCACCGGCACGCGGATCGCCGCCGGTACGTCGTTCACCACCAGCAGCAGGTCCACGACCGCCGTCTCGACGACCATCGCGAACATGAACAGGCCCAGGGTGAACGCCTGCTCCTTGGCGTACGACACGGTGGTCGCCCCCGCCGGGACGCCATGCCGCCGCCTGGCCAGCCACAGGGCCACGCTGGTCAGCCCCACCAGCTCGAACCTGAGGACCGCGCGCACCACGCCCATCATCCCGCCCCCTCCTTGGACCCGATCTCCGTCAGTTCGGTGAACAGCAGCCGGAGCACCTCCGCCTGAGCGGGCGACAGCTCCTCGGTCATCGCCTCCATCCAGGACAGGTCGGCCCCGGGCCCGGACGGCACCATCGCGGCCAGCTCGTCGGGGATGTGGGCGGCCATGTCCTCGGCGAGCGGCCCGACCCGCTCGTCCCCGGCCTCCGCGTCGGCCAGCTCGTCGAGCCGCCGGTACAGCTCGCGCCCGGCGGCGAGCGCGCCCGGCTCGGTCATCGGGCGCATCAGCTCGGCCAGCCCTGTCTGGCCCTGCTCGTCGGACAACATGGTGGCCAGGGTCAGCAGCTCGTGGTCGAACGTCCCGAAGGCCGACCCGTCGCCGCCCAGGTCACGCAGCACGGCCGCCGCGTCGGGGGACATCATCGACTCCGGGCTCAGGTCGGGCTGGGCCAGCAGTGCCGCCAGCCGGGCCCGCCGCGCCGCGATGGCCTCCTGCTGCCTGGCCAGGTCGGCGTCCAGCTCCTGCAACGCCTCCCGGAAGTCCACGCCCCGCTCGTCGGCCAGCGCGTCCCGCAACTCCTCCAGCGACAGCCCGAGCCCGGCCAGATGCCGCACCCGCGCCAGCCGTACGGCGTCGCGCAGCCGGTACTCGCGATAGCCGTTGGGAAGCCGTTCAGGCTCGGGCAGGATTCCCAGGTGGTGGTAGTAGCGCACGGTACGGGTCGAAACCCCGACCAGCGCGGCCAATTCGCCGATCCGCATGCCCTCATTGAACAGTTTGACGTCGCGTCAAGGTCAAGCCGGTGGGGTTCCGGATCGCGAGGCTGAACGGTCCGAGGAACGTCTGGTTCGGGCCGTTCGTCGTCATTGCGTGCCCCTCTCCCCGGAACTCGACGAACGGCTGCGCGAGGCGTCCGCCAGGATGCACCGCGCCGAACACGTCCGGCGCCTGCGCAGGAACGTCGCGCAGCAGATCGCGGACGTCCGCGGCACCCTGAAGGGCCTGGAGTCCGAGCTGGCCGACGAGGAGCGCGACGTCGCCCGGCTGGAGGGCGGGCTGTCCGCCGTCCTGTCCCGCATGCTGGGCAACCGGGAGGAGCGGCTGGCGCGCGAGCGCGCCGAGGTGGTGGTGGCCAGGGAACGCGTGGACGGGCACCGCGCCCGGCTCGCGCAGCTCGAAGCCGACGTCGCCGCGGCCGACGCCGAGCTGGCCGTGCTCGACCCCGCCTCCCGCGAGTACGCGCGGCTGCTGGTCGAGAAGGAGCAGCAGCTCATCCGGAGCGGCGATCCGCGGGCGCGGGAGCTGGCCGACCTCGCCGCCGCGCTCGACCGGCTGAGCGCCGAGGTGCGGGAGTGCGACGAGGCCCACCAGGCGGGGCAGGGCGCGCACGAGGCGCTCGCCGTCGTGCTGCGCCTGCTCGACTCCGCCAGGACGGCCTCCACCTTCGACGTGTTCGGCGGCGGCCTGATCGCCGACGCCTTCGAGCACGACAGGCTGACCAGCGCCGACAAGGCCGCCTGGCACGCCCAGAGGGCTCTGGACGTCTTCTCCCGTGAGCTGGCCGACACCGGGATCGCGGCCCGGCCGGTGATGCCCAAGGTGGACACGCGGTGGTTCGTGGACGCCTTCTTCGACAACGTCATCAGCGACGTGCTCAAGCATCAGCGCATCGA
This sequence comes from Nonomuraea sp. NPDC049607, assembly GCF_040675375.1. Classification (NCBI taxonomy): domain Bacteria; kingdom Bacillati; phylum Actinomycetota; class Actinomycetes; order Streptosporangiales; family Streptosporangiaceae; genus Nonomuraea; species Nonomuraea sp. NPDC049607. Next base: position 142,165 of record NZ_JBFAOV010000021.1, on the reverse strand, counting down.
GAAGACCAGGGCCGAGGTGCGGAAGCTGGCGCAGTGGGTGCGCCAGACCAGGGCGCATCTGAGGGGGCGGCGGGCCCAGTTGCTGGACGAGCAGTCGCGGCTGCTGACCAGGCGCGGGGAACTGCTGCGTCCCGAGTAGCCGCTCGCCGAGCAGCACCGACCTCTGTCGTCACCGATAGTAGTTGAACGACTGCAAAGCGTGAAAGATGAGTGAGGACGCCGGCGCCACGGCGCCGTACCTCAAGGGACAGGAACGCGCTCATGCTCCGTACCACGACCAGCCTGACCGGCCTCGCCACCGCCGCCGCACTCGTCCTGAGCCTGGCGACCCCCGCCTCGGCCGCGACCGGCACCCTCTACATCAACCGGGCGCAGTACGACGACCCCAGCGGCTGCTACACCTCCGACAGCGCGAACCCCTTCGTCTACAACCGGACCGACGGCGTGGCCATCGCGTTCCTCGGGCCGAACTGCCGGGGGCCGGTGACCGGCACGGTGCCGCCGAACGAGGGCCAGGAGATCGTCGGCACCAGCGTGTTCATCCAGTAGGGGAAATCGTTCGGCCACGGCCCCACGGTGTTGGGTGGGGTCGTGGCCGTAGTCGTTCCAGGGAGGGGTGCGTCTCACATCGAGGCGGCGCCGGAGGCGAGGGCGACGATGCCGACGACGGTCATCAGGAGCGTCGTGCCGGGGTGCATCGTGATCGAGATGCGGATGTCCTGCTTCTTCCAGGCGAGCCAGACGCCCGGGTAGAGGAAGACGAGCTTCGACAGGACGGTCCAGGGGGCCCAGAAGTGGTACACGGAGAAGAGGAGGGTGTTGAAGATCGGGGCCCACTTGCCGAGCTGCGGCAGGCGGGGCAGCAGGAAGCCGCGGAAGTAGTACTCCTCGATCAGCGGCAGGGTGAAGCCGGTGAACGGCCCGCAGACGAGCAGCGTGGTGAGCACGACCGCCTGCGGGTAACCCTGGAGGTAGGTGGTGCCGCCGGGGCCGGCGCCCTGGTAGTCCACCCAGGTGAAGAACCAGTCGTAGACGAGGTTGTCCAGCGGGGTCAGCGAGAGCGAGACGACGGTCATCCACACGAGGCACGCGCCCCCGAGCCACATGACCTTGCCGCGCGAGAGCGGCTTGTCGCGGTAGCGGACGACGCCCTTCATCGTGAAGCGGCCGGTCTGCTTCTTGCCCAGCCACAGCAGGAACAGCTGGATCGGGAAGAGCACGATCGCGAGGGCCATGGCCCAGGCCGCGAAGATCGGCGCCCCCATCGCCCGCACCAGCGGGGCGGCGACGAACGCGTACACGGCGACGATGGCCGCGCCGGGCACCAGGTGCAGTGCGATGGAGAGCGGGACGGAGTGACGGTCCGCGAGGAGCTTCGCGACGAAGCCTGTCGGGTGTGCGCCGGCCGGGGGCCGCGTTGCTGTGTCCATGCCGGCAATCGTGGCCGGGCGGCCCGACACGGCACTGACATCGTTCTGACACGGCTTCGGGCGCCGTGAAAGGCACAGGTCACAAGGGGGTGGCGGAGGAGGCGCTCACGGTTCGAGCCGCCACAGTGCGGGTCTGATGTCCTCGTCCCATGGCCCGGAGCCGATGCCGCCGAGCGCGTAGAGGGCGCCGCCCGGTGAGCCGGCCAGATCCCTGATCACCGGCACCCCCTTGTCGACGGGCGCCCGCTCGCGGATCCAGCGTCCGTCCGACAGGTGCCACAACATGCCGAGCCCGGTGGCCGCCCACAGCCCGCCGCGGCCGTCGGCCACCGCGTCCACGAACGGGTCCGGCTGGTCGCCCACCGGCCCCCACCAGCAGCTCCACCGGCCGGCGACGTTGCGCATCAGCACGCTCCTGGAGATCGTGACGTCCTCCTGGTCCACGGGTTCGTGCTCGCCCCAGCTGTACGTGCCCACGATCCAGAACTCCTCCGGCCCGGTCCGCGCCACACCCGCGATCCGCGTGGAGGGTTTGTCGGGGTGGATGGCCTCGGTGCCCGGAGGCAGGGTCATCCCGTCAGGAAAGGGGACGGCCTGCCAGCCCTGGTCCGTCCATCTCGACAGCTGGATCTTCACCTCCTCGTCCGGGTCGGGGGAGGCGATCACCCATGGATCCTCGGTGCTGCCCGACAGTTTGTCACTGTAGGAGTGCAGGGGCGCGGTCTGCCAGGCCGTGCCGCTCCAGCGCATCGCGCGGTCGCCGAGCAGCACCCAGGCTCCCTGCGCCGCCAGCTCCTCGCCGCTGACGGGCGGCACGCCCAGGTCCACCGGCCGGCTTTGCCACGCCCGGCCGTCCCAGGTGGACACGACGTAGTTCGCCGGCGAGTCGTCGGGGGACCCGCTCTGGACGATCACCCAGGCCAGGTCGGCCGCCGCGGCCCCCAGCCTGACCAGGGGATCCTTTCCGGCCGGGAACGCGGGGAGGTCCTGCCAGGACGAGCCGGTCCACCGCACCGGCCTCTGGGTGGGGCCTCTCCCCCGGAGGGCCCAGAGCGTGCCGTCCGGGGTGACCGTCGCCTGGTCGAGTTCGCCCTCTTCCGTTCCCGCCGAGGCCAGTCGCCAGGTCGAGCGGGGCAGGGTGGCGGGGTTCAGCTGGTCGACCGTTCTTCCGGGGGACGGGCAGGTGCCTGTGAGGCTGGTCATCGGCGGTCCCAGCCGGTCGGTCAGCACGTCCGGCTTGGGGGACGCGGACGGGGACGGGGTGGCCGTGGACGCCGGTGGCACGGGCCTGACCGTCGCGCAGGCCGCGAGCAAGAGGACGCCGGACAATGGGGCCAACCGCCGCACCATGGTCCGGGTTCGTAACCGCTTCTCCATACGTTGTGGGAGTCGTCGGGGTCGAAGATGGTTCAGGCGGGCAGGCTCGCGGGCCAGCGGCCGGTGGTCTTGGCGGCCTCGATCGCGGCGTGGCCGGCCGGGCGCATGCGCCCGGCGGCCGTGAGCGCCTCGGCCCTGGCGACGTTGATGCGGGACCAGGGGCTGCGGCGGGTGCGGGGCGAGTAGCGCTGCAGGTAGTAGTCGCCGTCGAACGCCCTGCGGTGGCTGTCGATCCAGCCGTGGCACAGCGCCTCGTCGAGGGCCTCGTCGAGGGTGACGCTGGTGGCGTCGCTGTTCTTCTTGGCGATCAGCAGCCAGACGTCGGGGGCCGTCCCGTGATGCTCGGCGAGCCAGGACTTCCAGGCGGTGGCGTCGTCCAGGAGCAGGGCGTCGTCGGTCATCGTGGTCAGCCCTTCCGGCCCGCGAGGACGTCCATGTAGTGGTGGTTGATCATGATGCCGAGGATGTTGCCGAACGGGTCGCGCACCGAGGCGGTGACGAACCCGGGGCCGCGCTCGGTCGGCTTGTCGAACGGGGTGGCGCCCATCTCCAGCAGCCGCTCCCAGGTCGCCTCAAGGTCGTCGACGGCCCAGTAGACGATCGCGCCGCCGTCCTCGGCGCTCCAGCCCTCCGGAGCGAACCGGGCGTCGATGATGCCGAGCTCGTGCTGGTAGTCGCCGACGCGGAACTCCACGTAGACCGGGTCGCCCTGCTCGGGACGCTGGAAGTAGGCCCGCATGCCGAGGAGGTCGGCGTACCAGTCGCGGGCGGCGGCGACGTTCTGGGCGTAGAAGCTGATGGTGGTGAGTCCGCGGAGCATGTTCTCTGCGCCTTCCGGTCGGTGGCTTGTGAGAACCATGCTGCCAGCCAAAGTGCTCATCGAATGAGCACTTTTTCTGACATCGTGGGAAACATGAGAGCGGATCGACTGGTGGCCGTCCTGCTGCTGATGCAGGCGCGCGGGCGGGTGACGGCGGCGGACATCGCCGCCGAGATGGAGGTCTCGGTCGCGACGGCCCGCCGTGACCTGGAGGCCCTGTCGGCCGCGGGCATCCCCGTCTACCCGCAGGCCGGGCGGGGCGGCGGCTGGGCCCTGCTCGGCGGCGCCCGTACCGACCTGTCCGGGCTCAAGGCCTCCGAGGCCAGGGCGCTGTTCCTGCTGCTCGGCCCGGCCGCCGCGATCGCGCCGGAGGCCAAGGCAGCGCTGCGCAAGCTTGTGCGCGCGCTGCCGTCGACGTTCCGGCAGGAGGCCGAGGCGGCGGCGGACGCGGTCGTGGTCGATCCGGCCCGCTGGGGCGAGCATCGCCGCACGCGTCCCGCGCTCGTCAATCTGCTGGAGGACGCGGTGGTCCGGCGCCGGGCGGTCCGGCTCACCTACTCGGGACGGGAGCGTGTCGTCGCCCCGTACGGCCTCGTCGACAAGGACGACACCTGGTACCTGATCGCCGGAACCCCCGACGGGCAGCGGACCTTCCGCGTCGACCGGGTCACCGACGCCGAGGTCACGGAGGAACCGGCCGACCGTCCGGCGAACTTCGACCTCGCGGCGGCCTGGGACGACGTCGTCACCGCGATGGAGGCGCGGCGCGCGACGACCACCGCCACCGCCACCATCGAGGCCCGCTACCTGCGCGTTCTGCGCGACCGCTTCGGCCGCCACTGCGAGGTGCTCCCCACCGGGGGCCAGGGCGAGCGGGTCCGGGTCGCGCTCACGGCGCCGACCGCGCTGGACATCGCCCGCCAGCTCGCGGGCTGGGGCGACCTCGTCGTCGTGGAGGGCCCGCAGACCGTCCAGGACGAGCTGGCGAAGCTCGCCGCCCAGCTCACCACGTTGTACGCCCGCCAGGCCCGGTGACGCGGCCGGTTCAGGAGACGTACAGCATCCAGTAGGGGGGCCTGGCGTAGATGCTGCTCGGACGGCAGGAAGCGGTCTTCCCGGCGGCGGTGTACGGGGCGGCCGCACGCGCGCACGCGTCCGACGTCGGGTAGACGCCGACCATGACCGGGGTGGTGGCGGCCTGCGCCGTGGCGGCCTGGGCGGCGGCCTGGGTGGCGGCGGGGAAGGCGAGGGCGGTGAGGACGAGACCGAGGCCGGCGGCCGTGCGGCGGAACGAGTTCGTGTTGATAACCATGGACAGAACGGTAGAAGTCATCCCGTTTCTGGTCGTCAAAGCGACCTTTGACGCGGTGTCCCCCTCTGGGGTGATTTTCCGCGATCGGGACATCCGCCTCCTGGGAGACGGCTCCCTCGGCTGACGGCCGTCAGCGGCTGCGGACGAGGGCGAGCATCTCGTCCACCGACCCGGCCGGATCGCTGATCGGGAACTGCACCGCCCGGATGACCGCGTCGGGATCGACCAGCAGGGTGAGGCGCTTGAAGCGGTCGACGCCGGCCGTGCGGAAGGTGGGCAGCAGCAGCCCGGCGGCGAGCCTGTCGTCCTGGTCGGACAGGAGGGGATAGGGCAACCGGGCATGCGTGACGAAGGCCGCCAACTGGTCGGGGCGCTGGGTGCTCACGCCCCGGATCGCGGCGCCCGCCGCCTCGAAGTCGGCGAACCGTGACGCGTAGGTGAGGGCTTCCAGGGTGCAGCCCTTCGTGCCCGGGATGTCGGCCCAGCCGGGCGGGTAGTCGTGGGCGTCGGGGGCGAAGGCGCCGGGGAAGAAGTAGAGCACGGTCCAGACGCCGCCCGGCGCGTTGGGCGCGACCGGCTCGCCGTCGTGGCGTTCCAGCACGACGTCCGGCAGCCTCCGGTCGACCAGGTCGTGCACGCGGCGGCTCTCGGCGGAGCCGTCCTCGCTGGTCGCGGTGAGGGCGCCGTCGCCCATCACGTGCCGGGTGCCCCAATCCTGCAGGGCGATCAGCGTGGGCAGCAGACCCTCGCCCTTCGCCGTCAGGACGTAGTCGTGGCGCGGCGGGCGGGTGGAGTAGGGCCGCCGTTCGAGCACGCCGTGTTCGACGAGCTTGGCCAGGCGTTCGGCCAGGGCCCGGCGGCTGACGCCGAGCTCGCGCTGCAGGCCGTCGAAGCGGGTGGTGCCGCCGGCGATGTCACGGACGACCAGGAAAGTCCACCAGTCGCCGATGACGCCGAGGGCCTGCGCGATGCCGCAGTCGGAGTCGTGGAGATCGGCGCGCTTCACAGGCTCCAGTATAGTGCGTTCCAGTTTGGAACTTACACGGTGAGGAGCGCCAGGATGGGGATCGACAGCGGAGGTGGCGCGGCCGTCTTCTGGCGGTGGTGGACGGCCGGCACGACCAGCGCGGTCGGCTCGGCGGTCAGCGCGGTGGCGCTGCCGCTGACGGCCCTGACGGTGCTCGACGCCTCCGCGTTCGAGATGGGCCTGATCGCCGCCGCCGGGTACGTCGCCTGGATCGTGATCGGCCTGCCCGCCGGGGTGCTGGTGCAGCGGCTCCCCATGCGAACGGTGCAGGTCGCCGCCGACCTGGCCCGCGCGGCGGCGGTCGCCTCCGTCCCGCTGGCCTGGTGGCTGGACCGGCTGACGGTCGCCCAGCTCGTGATCGTGGCGCTGGTGACCAGCTTCGCGAACGTGCTCTTCGACGTCGCCAACTCGACCTTCCTGCCGTCGATCGTGAGCAAGGAGCAACTGCAGTCGCGCAACAGCCTGACGTCCGGCACGCACGCCACCACGCAGCTCGGCGGGCCGTCGGTCGGGGGTCTCGTCGTCCAGGTGCTCGGTGCGGTGCCCACCCTCCTGGTGGACGCGGCCAGCTACCTCGTCTCGGCCCTGCTGCTGCGGACCCTGCCCGAACGCCGCCCCGAGACCGCCGACCGCCGGCCGCCGATGCGCGAGATGATCCGCGAAGGTTGGCGGTTCGTCGTCCGCCACCCGGTCATGGGCCCGTGCATGTGGGCCGCCACCGCGGTGAACACGGTCTGCGGGGCGCAGCACGCGCTCTACGCGCTCTACCTGGTACGCGAGCTGCACGCCGAGCCCGGCCTCGTCGGCCTGCTGCTGGCGGTGGAGGGCGTCGGCACGCTGATCGGCGCGGCGTTGACGAGCCGGTTCACGTCCAGGTTCGGGACCGCCCGCACGCTGGTCGCCGCGGGCTTCGTGTCGGTGGCCGGGGCGCTCGTCATCCCTCTCGGCAGCGGCTGGCAGGGCTTCGCCGCGTTCGCCGTCGGCAACGTGGTGTTCGCGGCGGGGGTCGTGGTGCTCAGCGTGGTGACCCGGACGTACCGGCAGCTCGCCAGCCCGCCCGAGCTGCTGGCCCGGGTGATGGCCACGGTCCGCTTCGTCTCCTGGGGCGCGATCCCGGTCGGCGGGCTGGTCGCCGGAGTGGTCGCCGGGTTGCTCGGCGCCCGGACCACCCTGTTGATCTTCGTCGTCGCGGCCGTCTGCGTGCCGCTGGTCCTGCTGGCGTCGCCGGTCCGGCGCCTGCGCGACCTCACCGACTTCGAGTGGAGCGAGGAGGCCGTCGGCTCGCGTGGTGTGCCGATCACATGATGATTCGCGGAAGTGGCGGTGACGTCATGGCGATCTTGCGGCGACAGGATCACACCATGAAGCGCATCCCCCTCTTTCTGTCCACCGTCGCGCTGTTGACGCTGGTCGCCACGCCGGCCCAGGCCGCCGCGCTCCGCCCGATCGTCGTGCAGCCCTACGCCGACCTCACCGAGGGCGTCACCGTCGCGCCGGACGGCACGATCTACGTCGGGCTGCTGACCAAGGGCGAGATCAGGAAGGTCGACAGCACGGGCACCGACAGCCTGCTGGCCGCCCTGCCCATCGGCGAAGGCAAGCTGAACGGCCTGGCCACCGACCGGCGCGGCAACGTCTACGCCGCGCTCAACTCCGGCCAGGCCGCCACCAACGGCATCTGGCGGATCACCTCGTACGGCGAGGCCGAGCTCTACGCCGCGCTGCCGATCGGCTTCGCCAACGGCCTCGCCTTCGGCCCGGACGACGCGCTCTACGTCACCGACACCTCGAACAGCGTGGTCTACCGCGTGGCCGACGGCAAGGCCGCGGTCTGGGCGAAGTCGTCCCTGCTCGTCGGCTCGGACGGCACCGGGGCGAACGGCATCGCCTGGCGTTCGGGCGCGTTCTACGTGGCCGTGTCCGACGAGGCGCAGATCGTCCGCATCCCGTACGGCAAGGGCGGCAAGGCCGGCGTGCCGACCGTGTACGCCAAGGACGCCAAGCTGGCCGGCGCCGACGGCCTGGCCTTCGACGTGCGCGGGCAGCTCTACGTGCCGAGCTACACGGGCAACACCCTCAGCATCGTCCGCACGGGCGGCGGCGTGGAGGTCCTGGCCGACAAGCTGGACAGCCCGGCCAGCCTGGCCTTCGACGGCAAGGCGCTCTACTTCGTCAACATCGGCGGCAACGGCGCGCCCAGCCTGATGAAGACCAAGGTCAAGCTTCCCGGCCAGCCGCTGCTGCGCGGCTGACCCCGTTCTCGCCGTCGCCGGCCGGCGGGCCGATCAGGTCGAGGAAGGCCGTGGCCGCCGCGGACGGGTGGGCGCCCCAGATCAGGTGCTCCACCCGGGCCGGGGCGTCGCCGAGCCGGACGAGGCCGAGGTTCGGGAAGCGGGGGGCGTAGGCGGCCGGGAGCAGGCCGACACCGAGGCCGTGCCGGACGAGGTCGACCATGAAGTCGCCGGAGGTGACCTCGAAGGCGACCTCGCGGTGGACGCCGGCCGCCGCGAACGCCACGTCCGACTGGATGCGCCCGGCGTGACCGGCGCGGAAGTCGATGAACGGCTCGTCGGCCAGGCCGCGCAGGTCCGTCCGGCGACCGGCCAGCGGGTGGTCCGGCGCGACGATCGCGACCAGCTCGCCCCTGGCCAGCGGGCGGCTCTGGACGGCCTTCGGCTCCGCGCGGGGCGGCAGGCCCAGGAAGGCGACGTCCGTCTCGCCGCGCCGGACACGTTCGATCAGGTCCTCGCTGCCGGCGGAGATGAGCGTGATGCGCACCCGCGGGTGCAGGCGGCGGAACTCCTTCAGCACGACCGGCAGGTCCACGGCGGTGACCGTGGGGATCGCGCCGACGGCGAGCCGGCCGCGGATCTCCCCGCTGGCCGCGGCCACCTCCGTCCGCGCCCGCTCGGCGGCCTCCAGGCAGGCGCGGGCCGCGGGCAGGAACGCCTCTCCGGCCGTCGTCAGCCGTACGCGGCGGCTGGTGCGCTCGAACAGCCGGGCGCCCAGCTCCCGTTCCAGGGCGGCGATCTGGTGGCTGAGCGCCGACTGCACGACCCGGCAACGCTCGGCGGCCCGGGTGAAGTTGCTGGTCTCCGCGACGGCGAGGACGTACCTCAGCTGTTGAAGCTCCATCCATCAATCGTGCCACGCGATAGATCCCGATCAAAACTATGTGTTGGACTCATCGATCGGTTGTCGGCAGGCTTGGCGCCATGACGCAAACTCTTACGACGCAGGCGACCCGCCCGGCCTTAAGGGCATGGGCGGGGGTCGCCGCGATCACAGCCAGCCTTTTCGTCTTTCTCACGACCGAGTTGATGCCGGTGGGCCTGCTGACCCCGCTCAGTGAGGATCTGGGCATCTCCGTGGGCGTCGCCGGGTTGATGGTGACGTTGCAGGGCGTGTCGGCCGGGCTGGGCGTGCCGTTCATCGTGGCCTGGTCGAGGCGGGTCAACCGGCGGGTGCTGCTGTCCGTCCTGCTGGTGGTGCTGGCCCTGGGGAACCTGGTGACGGGCATCGCGCCGAACTACACGGTGATCCTGACGGCACGGCTCCTGCTGGGCTTCGCCAGCGGCGTGTTCTGGGCCATCGGCGTGAGCATGGCGATGCGGCTCGTCCCGGAACGGCAGGCCAACCGGGCCGCCGCGGTCGTGATGTCGGGCATCTCGATCGCCACCGTGGTCGGCATCCCGCTCGGCACCTTCCTGGAGAGCCTCACCGACTGGCGCACCACGTTCCTCATCTGGAGCGGGCTGAGCGCGCTGGTGTTCCTGACGGTCGCCGTCCTGATCCCGTCGCTGCCGTCGGCGAACGCGGTCTCCGTCCGCGAGGTGTTCGGGCTCCCGCTGCGGAACGTGCCGCTGCGCACGGTGCTGTTCACGGTGGTGCTGTTCGTGCTCGGCCACTTCGGGGCCTACACCTTCGTCCGGCCCTTCCTGGAGGCCGGCACGGGCGCGTCCCCGCTGCTCGTCATGGGGGTGCTGATGGTGTTCGGCGTCGCCGGCGCGATCGGCAACTTCATCGCCGGGCACACCGTGACCCGCAGCCTGCGGGGCAGCTTCGTCACCGGCGCCGCGGGGCTCGTGGTGGCCATGCTGCTGCTGCTCGCCTTCGGCGACGGCGCCACCGGGGCGATCGTGGCGCTGGTCGTCTGGGGGCTGTCGTTCGGGGTCGTGCAGCTCGCCCAGGTCAACATGACGCTCGCCGCCGCGCCGGAGACCTTCGAGGCCGCCATGTCGCTCAACACGATGGCCTACAACACCTCCATCGCGCTCGGCGCGCTCTTCGGCGGGCTGTTCGCCGACCACCTCGGGGTCACCAGCGTCGTCTGGTTCGGCGTGGCGCTGACGGCGGCGTCGCTGCTGCTCAACCTGGCCACCGGCCGGCGGACCTCGCGGTCCGCCCAGCCGGTCGCGTGAAGGACGGGGACGCCTGCCTCACGGCAGTCGCCGCGCGGCGGTCGCCTCCCACGTCCGCAGGTACGATTCCGCGCCGCTCGCCAGGTCACGGACGATGTCCTGACCGGCGAGCAGACGCATGTCCTCGATCCAGTCGGGGACCAGGCCGTAGTTGGCCACGCCGTCCACGTTGACGTCCCAGACCCGTTGCCCGGTGCGCAGCCGGTCGAGCCGCACGCTCCCGTCGTAGGACGCGAACGGGTAGGTCACCGGGTTCGCGGCGTTGCCCGCGCGCGGGGCGGGCAGCCGGCCCATGCCGTTGACGTCCAGGCCGTAGCCGTAGCCGGGCACGTTGTACTGCTGCCGCAGCGGCGCCGTACGCCGCCACTCCGCGACGAAGTCCTGGGAGTTGTGGCCGTACTGGGTGATCATGCCGCCGAGTGCGTAGATGCGGGCGAAGAAGTTCGGGTCGGCCCAGCTGTGCGAGGAGATCACGCCCGGGTAGCGGGCCGCCTCCAGCAGGCCGAGCGTCTGGGCCGCGGCCTTGACGCTCATGTGGTCGATCTCCACCAGCATGCCGCGCCGGATCAGCCCCTGCACCATGTACGTCCCGAGCGAGGTCAGCCCCCGGGTGTTGCAGTGCGGCGCCGGCGGATACAGCGGCAGCGAGACGCCCGGCGGCAGCAGCCGCGCGATCTGGTCGGGCAGCACGCCGGCCGGGTCGATGGTGTTGTCGTGCTCGGGCCCCGTGCAGGTGCGGGCCTGCCAGAACGAGCCGGTGGCCAGCAGGTTGCCGACGTTGACGATCGCGCCCTGGGTGCCGGAGTCGAAGCGCACGCCGCACAGCGCGTTGTCGTACTTGTGGCAGACGAACATGCTGCGCACGCCGAGCGCGTACATCTCGTCCAGACCCCGGTCGATCTGGGCCTTCGTGCACTGGGGGATGCCGAAGATCTGCCGGCAGCCGAACGGCTCCGACGTCTCGATCCCGAGGACGACGGCCAGCTTGCCGGCCGCGGCCACGGTCCTGGCCTCGGCGGGGTCGTTCACGATGCGGAACCAGCCCCGTCCGGGGCCGCCCGACTCGGCGTCGATGTGGTCCTGCAGCTCGCGGGCCCGCTGGGCCTGGAGGCGGATGGAGGACATCTCGTCGCAGGAGTACTTCTTCAGCGGGTAGATCGCGCACAGCTGCCGGTTGGCCACCAGGTCGTTGACCAGCACCCGGAGCCCTCCCCGCCAGGCGCGCTCGACCCAGGTGTAGTACGCCTGCTGGTGGGTCAGCGAGTCGTTGGCCGGCCAGTCGCGGAAGGTGGGATAGCCCACCGGGTCGTGGGTGCCGGTGGGCTTGCCGGTCCTGGTGAAGTTCTCGTACCAGGCCAGCTCGCCGTTCGGGTAGTGGTCGGAGCAGTCGGTCAGCGCCTGCTCGATGCCGTCGGGGTCGAACGGCTCGCCGCACATGAGCTTGCCGCCGAACGCCTCGTACGAGAACAGGTGGCTGTGGCCGTCCACGAAGCCGCTTACAGCGGCGGCGGCGTGCGCGGCGGCGGTGGGGACGGACGGCGCGACCAGCGCGCCGGTCAGGAGAAGGACGGCTGCGGCCGCCCGGCGGGTGAGACGGTGGAACACGGGACCACCTCCCAGGCTGCGGTACCGGGGTCGCCGCAAGCATCCACCGCCGGAGGGGCCTCGGCAAGACCGAACATGAGCTGATCTCATCTAAATTCGCGACCGAAATGCCAGGCGGCCAGGTGGCGGAGGCGGGTGGTGATCCGCGGCGCGGCCCGGCGGCGGTCGTCGTCCCATGAGTTTTCCGCATGGGAGCCGTTGAACCCTGTCCGCGGGGACCGGCGTACACCCTGACGACGAGAACCGAGCCAGAGGACGGCGATGGACAGTCAGGGATGGGGTGGCGGGCTGGCCCTCCGGCCGCGCGACTACCTGGGGATGGGTGAGCCGCTGGCCGACGTGGTCGCGGCGGCGGGGCCGTACGAGGGCGAGGAGCTGCACCGGCTCGCCCTCGGCACGGCCGCGACCATGGCCAGGCTGCATCTGACCGGGATCGCGGGGCTGCGGCTCGGGCCGCACAACGTGCTGGTCGGACGGCTCGGCGAGGCGTCGTTCGCGCCCGGCCCGAGGAGCAGCGAGCTGCCGCCGGCCGACGTGCGCGAGTGGGCCGACGTGATCGTCTTCGCCGCCGCCGGGCACATGGAGGGCGGAACCGGCCTCGACCGGTTGCCGCCCGTGTTGCGCGCTCTGGTCGACCAGTGCCGCGACCCGGACCCCGCCGCCCGGCCGGCGGCGATGGAGCTGGTGCGCGTGCTGCTCGGGCATTCGGCCTCCGCCCGGCACGCCTCGGTGCGCGAGCTGCTGCGCGAGGCCGAGGCGTGGGCCGGTCCGTACGAGCCGGCGCGTCCGGAGGGCCGGCCGCGAGCGGCGGGCCGGCACGGCCGCGTGTCATCAGCCGAATGATCATCTTTTACTGCCGAATCGGCAAACCTGGTGATTTATGCAAATCCCGTATCTTGTTCCTCGCCCGTGACTAGGGCAATAATTCAATATCAGTAGTTGTCTGGGCGACATTTCATGATGTACGCAGCGCGAGGAGTCGCCGCGTGAATCATCGTGTGACCGACGAAGCCATGGTCCGGGCCCTGTACCGCGAATACGGGTCCCCATTGATGGCCTTCGCCGTCCGGCTGACGGGCGGCGACCGGCGCTGGGCGGAGGACGTCGTCCAGGAGACGCTGGTGCGCGCCTGGCGCAACCTCGGGGACCTGCGGACCGACAACGGCTCGTTGATGCCCTGGCTGGCCACCGTGGCCCGCCGGGTCGTGATCGACGACCGGCGCCGGGCCGGCACGCGTCCCCTCGACACCGTGGAGGAGGTCCCCGAACGCGCGAACGCCGTGGCCGCTGAGGACGACCGCCTGCTGCGCGAGATCGTGGTGACCGACGCCATGCTCTCGCTCTCGCCGGCGCACCGCCAGGTGCTCACGGAGACCTTCCTGCGTGATCGCACGTTGCAGGAGGCCGCGGAGACGATCGGCGTGCCCGTGGGCACGGTGAAGTCCCGCGTGTACTACGCGATGCGGGCGTTACGCATCGCATTGGAGGAAAGGGGCGTGGGGCTCCCATGAACGAGGTGCACCACGAGGACGTCGCGGCGTACGCGCTGGGCCTCCTGGACGACGACGAGCGCAACGCCTTCGAGCGCCACCTGCACGGCTGCCCGAGCTGCGCCGGCGAGGTCGGCGCGTTCGCGGCCATGGGGGAGCTGATGCGCGGCGTCGACCCCGACGACCTGCGCGCCGAGCCGGACGAGTCCCCGGTCGAGTCGCTGATCGTCCGCCGGGCCGCCGTGGAACGCCGCCGCCGGACCCTCCACCGGGGGATCATGTCGGCCGCCGCGTGCTTCCTCGTCGCGACCGGCGTCTTCCTGGCCGTCAACGCGGCGGCCTCGGGCCCCGACCCCGACAGCGTGCACAGCCCCGCCCGCGCGCTGCTCATGACCGGCCGCACCTACCCGGTCAGCGACCCCGCGACCGGCGTGTCCGGCGTCGTCGGCGTCGAGGACAAGGGCTGGGGCACCCACGTGGCGCTGGAGCTCAAGGGCGTCAAGGGGCCGCTGAAGTGCCGCCTGGTGGCCTTCGGCGACGACGGCCGCTCGGAGACCGTGGCGAGCTGGGGCGTGCCCGACAAGGGGTACGGCGTCGCCGGCGCCCCCGACGCCCTGCTGCTGCACGGCGGCACCAGCCTGACCCAGGACGACCTGAACCACTTCACCATCGAGACCCTGGACGGCCGGATCCTCGCGACCGTCCAGGTGTGACCGCCTACCATCGAGCGATGCGCATCGACCTGCACAGCCACAGCACCGCCTCCGACGGCACGCAGCCGCCGGCCGACGTGGTGCGCCGCGCCCGCGAGCGCGGCCTCGACGTGCTCGCGCTGACCGACCACGACACCGTCGCCGGGCACCGCGCGGCCGTCGAGGCACTGCCCGAGGGCCTGACGCTGGTGCCGGGCATGGAGCTGTCGTGCCGGCGGGCCGGGCAGAGCATCCACCTGCTCGCCTACCTCTTCGACCCCGCCGACCCCGAGCTGCTGGCCGAGTGCGAGCTCATCCGGCAGGCCCGCGAGGAACGCGGCAGGCTGACCGTCGAGCGCCTGGTCGAGCTGGGCGTGCCGATCACCTGGGAGCAGGTGTCCACGCTGGCCGGCGGCAGCCCGGTCGGACGGCCGCACATCGCCCGCGCCATGGTCGCCGCCGGGGCCGTGGCCGCGCCCGAGGAGGCGTTCACGGCCGAGTGGATCGGCACGGGCGGCCGCGCGCACGTCACCCGCTACGCCCTCGACCCGGTACGCGCGGTCCGCCTGGTGCGCGCCGCCGGCGGGGTGCCCGTGCTGGCCCACCCGAAGGCGGTCAGGCGCGGCGAGGCCGTGCCCGACGAGTGGATCGCCGAGCTGGCCGCGGCCGGGCTCTTCGGCGTGGAGGCCGACCACCTCGACCACGACGACGAGGCCCGCGCCCACCTGCGCCGCCTCGCCGCCGGGCTCGGGCTGGAGGTCACCGGGTCGAGCGACGACCACGGCGAGCTGACCGGCCACCGGCTGGGCTGCGAGACGACCGCCCCGGAGGTCTACGAACGCCTGGTCGGCCAGGCGAAGGGCGCCGTGCCCGTCACGGCGCCGTGAAGTAGGTGGTGAACCAGTCGCGGGCGTGCTCGGCGACGCTCTCCAGCGCGCCGGGCTCCTCGAACAGGTGGGTCGCGCCGGGCACGACCGTCAGGCGGGTGTCGGCGCGCAGGTGCCGCTGAGCCTCCTCGTTCAGGTCCACCACGATCGGGTCCCGGCCGCCGACGATGAGCAGCGTGGGGGCGCGTACCGCGGCCAGCCGCCCGCCGGCCAGGTCGGGCCGTCCGCCGCGCGAGACGATCGCCGCGATCGCGTTGTCCGGCTCGGCCGCCGCCCACAGCGCCGCCGCCGCGCCCGTGCTCGCGCCGAAATAGCCGATCGGCAGCCCCGCCGCCTCCTCCTGCCCGCGCAGCTCCTCGGTACGCCGCAGCAGCCGCCCGGCCAGCAGCGCGATGTCGAACACGTTCGCCCGGTCGGCCTCCTCCTCCGGCGTGAGCAGGTCGAACAGCAACGTTCCGAGGCCGGCTCTGTTCAGCACCTCGGCCACGTACCGGTTGCGCGGGCTGAGCCGGCTGCTGCCGCTGCCGTGCGCGAACACCACCACCCCCCGGGCGGCGTCAGGGACGACCAGGTCGCCGGTCATGCTTCACCTCCGACGGCGCGCTGCCCCGCTGCGCCACAACCTTGCCGCTACCCAGGCACGGCGACCTCTATCCACCGCCGGAATGGGCATTGACCTGGGAGTATGAGCAAAGAGCCGGGGCGCGAGCAGCAGAGCGCCGGCGCGCCGCTCGGGCGGATCGTCTCGGGCGCGGCGGCCGGGCTGGCACGTCTGCGCGCCCAGGGGTTCCGCGAGTGGCTGGTGGCCGAGCGGGAGGCGTTCGCCCAGACGGTCAAGGTGACGCTGGCCTGCGTGTTCGGGTGGTGGCTCGCCACGTTCGCGCTGAAGGTGCCGCTGCCCGTGCTGGTGCCGATCGGGGTGCTGCTCACGGTCTCGGCGACCGCCTACAGCACGGTCGTACGCGGGCTCCAGCAGGTCGGGGCGGTCGTGGTCGGGGTGGCGGCGGCGACGGGGCTGATCTGGCTGATGGGCGTCAACGCGCTGACGCTGGGCGTGCTGGTCGCGGCCGGGCTCGTGCTGACCCGCCTGCTCAACCTGCCGACCCAGAACGTCCAGATTCCGATCACCGCCCTGCTGGTGCTCTCCCTCGGCCGCCTGTACGGCTTCGCGCGCCTGGCCGACGTCCTGCTCGGCGCGGCCATCGGCATCGCGGCGAACCTGCTCATCCTGCCGCCGCGCTTCGTCGAGCACGCGGCCAGGGAGTTGTGCGACATGTCGGCCGAGCTGGCCGACCTGACCCAGGACATGGCCGACGGGCTGAGCGGTCACTGGACCGAGGACATGGCCCGCGACTGGCTGGACCGCTCTCGCGAGCTGTCCCAGCGCCTGGAGAACACCAAGGACACCGCCGACCAGGCGGCCGAGTCCCTGCGCCTGACCTTCCGCCGCAGGCGCCGCTACGACCGCCGCCTGCGCCAGTCGGCCGAGGCGG
Organism: Nonomuraea sp. NPDC049607; assembly: GCF_040675375.1. Taxonomy (NCBI): domain Bacteria; kingdom Bacillati; phylum Actinomycetota; class Actinomycetes; order Streptosporangiales; family Streptosporangiaceae; genus Nonomuraea; species Nonomuraea sp. NPDC049607. Next base: position 125,611 of record NZ_JBFAOV010000021.1, on the reverse strand, counting down.
CGACCTGCCTCGACCACGCCGGGCACCAGCTCAGGAGCATCGCCCGCGGGCTGGTGGACCTGATCGCCGGCGCCCGCGGCCTGCCCGGTGAGAAGGCCGCCGACCTGCCCGAACCTCTGGCCGACGAGCTGCGCGCGCTGTCGCGCATCTTCCGGAACTTCGGGCTGATCCAGGTGGGCAAGGCCGCGTCCAGGGACATGGCGGACCTGTGCGCGGCCCTGCGCGAGGGCGAGCACCAGCAGCGCCACCTGACCGCCGAGCTGGCCGACTCCCGCCCCAAGGGCCCCCTCTGGCCCCTGTACGGCGCCCTGCTCGACGACTGCGCCAGAATCCGCCACGAGTTCGACCCCGACACCGGCCCCCACCGATCCGCCTTCCCCTGACCCCCGCGCAAGGGTCCGTGAACCGTGTCATGATCCCCTGGTGATCGACGCGGAGACCGGCTGGTACTTCATGCACGCCTCGATCAAGGGCGTGGTCCTGACCGACGAAGGCGTCCTGCTCTGCAGGAACCCCAGGAACGCCTGGGAGCTCCCCGGCGGCTGGCCCGACCGGGCCGACGACACCCTCGCGGAGGTCGTCCGCCGCGAGGTCCTGGAGGAGAGCGGCCTCGACGTCGAGGTCGGTGGGGTCGTCGGCGCGGAGATCTTCCACATCGCCGGCGGCAAGGTCCTGGTCGTCGCCCTGCTCGCCACCCCCGCCGGGCCGGTCGAGCCGCGTGTCAGCGAGGAGCACAGCGACCTGCGCTTCTTCCCCGTGGACCGGCTGCCCGGCGACCTCGAAGCCGGTTACGCGCCGCTGATCCGGGCGGCCGTCAGGGCGTGGCGCGAAGACGGCGGGACGCCACCGCGCAGGTGACGGCCCGCCGCGCCCCCGCTCAGGCCAGGAGCAGCGCGGTGACGAACTGGAGCAGGTGCCAGGCCACGTACGCGGCCAGCGAGCAGAACGCCCACTCCTTGCTCCTGCCCACCCGAGCCACCCAGACCAGCACCTCCACCGGTTCGGACCGCGGCTTGACCGCCCGCACCGCGAAGTACGCCGCCATCAGCCAGGCCGCCCCCGACGCGGTGATCAGCCCGACCGAGAGGGCGAGCAGCACCCCCGGCCCCGGCGGCGGGTCACCGGGGGAGAGCTGGCGGGTCCAGGCGGCCAGCATCCCGGCCAGCAGGCCGAGCGTCACCCGCCGGTCCCTGCGCGCCTGTCGCTTGAGTGACTGCAGGTCTCGACGCACATGGTTCTTGAGCATCCGGATCACCTCCGTGTCGTCGCTGGTGGCACCAGCTAACGAGAAGGTCCGGAGCAGATCTGCGACCTCACTTCCGAGATTTCCCGACTTTTAGCGGTGTTTCAGGAGAGCTCCCGCAGCTCCAGCGCCGCCCGCCGGCTCTCGAAGACGTCCCCCACCTCCTCCAGCGTGCGCACCGCCTCGGCCAGGTGGGCCACCGCCGCCGCGCGGTCCCCGAGCCTGGCGGTGATCAGGCCGAGCGCCCGCAGCGCGCAGCCCAGGTCGCGCCGCGTCCCGCACTCCAGGTGCACGTCCCTGGCCTGCTCGGCGTGGGCCAGCGCCTCCTCGGCCCGGTCCAGGTCGAGCAGCACCATGGCCAGCGTCGTCAGCGCCGACGCCCACCGGTCCCTGGTGCCCCTCTCCTTCTGCAGCTCGACGGTCTCCCTAGCGTACTTCAGGGCCGCCGCGGGCTCGCCACCCGTGTGCAGCGCCTGCGCGATCGACAGCAGCGCGCTGGCCCTGTCGTCGCCCGTCTCCTCCCGGAGCGCCAGCGAGGCCCGTGCCGCCCACAGCGCCTGCTCGTGCCACCCCAGCGACAGGTACGTGTACGCCAGCGTCTCCTGGACGTCCGCCTCCGCCCGCCGGTTGCCCAGCCCCTGCACCAGGTCCAGCGCCTCCAGCGCGTACACGAAGGCCACCTGGGGGAGGCCCTGGCGGCGTCGTACCCGGGCCAGCCGGTTGAGCATGCGGGCCTCGACGGGCTCGTCGCGGATCACCCGGCTGATGCCGAGCGCCTGGTTCAGGTAGTCGTCGGCGCGCAGGTAGTCCGACAGCCGCCAGTGCACCAGCCCGATGTCGCCCAGCGTCTCGGCCTTGCCCTGCTCGTGGTGGAGCTCGACCTGCACCGCGAGCGCCTGCTCGTAGCAGGCCAGCGCCTCGTCGTAGCGCGAGCCGTTGCGCGCGATCCGGCCCAGGGCGCCCAGGGCGCGCCCGCACCCGTGCTGGTCGCCGGTGGCCGTGTACCCGGCCAGGGCGCGTTCGGCGTCGCGCCGGGCGTCCTGCTGCAATCGGAGCCGGTCGTAGATCTCGGCCAGGCAGAGCAGCGTCTCGGACTCGGCGTGCTCGTCGCCCAGCTCGTGGCAGATCGACAGCGCCTCCAGGCCCTCCGACAGCGCCGCGTCCGGCTCGCCCAGGCTCTGCCGCACCCGGGCCGAGACGATCAGGCTCTGCGCGGTGCCCCTGCGGTCGCCCAGCTCCACCCGTACGCGCAGCGCCTGGCCGGCGTACCGGAGGGCCAGGTCGTGCCGTTCCTGCGACAGGTGCAGCAGGGCGAGCGTGTGCAGGCACTCGGCCACGCCGGCCAGGTCGCCGATCTCCCGGTACGCCTCCAGCGCCTCGCCCGCGCGGCGCAGGGCCTCGTCCCTGTTGCCCGCGATGCCGTGCACCTCGGCCAGGTCGTTGAGCGCGCGGGCCAGCCCCTCGCGGTCGCCGAGCGAGGTGAAGTCGGCCAGTGCCTCGCCGATGAACCTGGCCGCCAGCGTGGAGGGCCCGATGTCGCGGTGGATCGAGCCGAGGTGGCTGCGCATGAGCGCGACGGCCCGCCGGTTGCCCACCTGGATGGCCGAGGTCAGCCCGGCCTGCTGGACCTCCAGGTTGTTCTCGTAGTACCGCAGCCTCCTGAACGGCTCGAACACCGCCTCAGCCAGTTGCCAGGCCATCCCGTACGCGCCGCTCTCCTCGGCCAGCCGCACCGCCGAGACCAGCGAACGCCGTTCGGCCTCGAACCACTCGCGCGGCGTTTCCGGATCGGTCGCGACCGCCAGGTAGTGGTCGAGCAGCCGCACCCTGGCCTCGCGCACCCCGGCCTCGGCGTGCCGGCCCAGCTCCCTGGCCTGCCACTTGACCAGGTCGTGCACCCGGTACCGCGACCCGGGCAGCGGCTCGACCAGGTACGCCCGGTGCAGCCCCTCCACCGCCGCCACCGCCTCGCCCACCGGCACGCCCAGCGCCGCCGCCAGCACCTCCGGCGCGAAGTCCCGCCCGGGAAGCAGCCCGACGTGCCGGAAGGCCCGCCGCTGCGCGTGGCTCAGCGACTCGTACGCCAGGTCCAGGGCCGACCTGAACGCCTCCTCCGGGTCCCCGGCCAGCGGCCGGTCCGGCGTACGCAGCTCCGCCGCCCGCGACCGCACGCTCAGCCCCGGATCCTCGGCCAGCTTGGCCGCCGAGATCCGCAATGCGTACGGATGGTACGAGCACACCCGGGCCAGCTCGGCCAGCGCGTCCCGGTCGGCGGCCCGCGGCGAGCCCGCGCCGAGCACCGACACCAGCAGCGCCACCGCGTTGCCCGGGTCGAGCACCGACAGGTCCATGAGGTCGGCGTGCCCGGTGGCCCGCAGCGGCGCCATCCGCGTCCGGCTGGTCACCAGCACCACGCAGTCCTTGCCGCCCGGCAGCAGCGCCCGCACCTGGGCCGGGTCGGCCGCGTTGTCCAGGATGAGCAGCAGCCTGCGCCCGGCGATCCTGCTGCGGTACAGCAGCATCAGCTCGGCCTCGTCGGCGGCCGGCATGTGCTCGCCCACGCCCAGCGAGCGCAGGATCTGCCCGAGCGCCTCGGCCGAGCTCATCGGCGGCTGGGTCGGCGACTGGCCGCGCAGGTCGATCATGATCTGCCCGTCGGGGAACCGGTCGGCGTGCAGGTGGCCCCAGTGCGTCACCAGCGCGGTCTTGCCCACGCCGGTCAGGCCCTGCACGACCATGGTGTTCGTCCGGCGTGGCCGGTCCAGCCAGGCGGTGAGCAGGTCGAGGCTCTGCTGCCGTCCGGTGAAGTCGGACACGTCGGAGGGAAGCTGGCGCGGCTTGGGCAGCTCGCCGACCGGCAGCGGCCCGGCCTGCGCGCCCGGCCGCGTGAGGAACGGCGTCACCCGGCCGCGCCACGGCTCCGCCAGGTGCTCCCAGGCCCCCGCAGCCTCGCGCAGCGCCACCGGGTCGGCGATCCGCAGCCTCCGGTACGCCGGCCGCACCAGCCAGCCGCGCCTGACCCATTGCGCGAGCTGCCGCTGCACGACGTCCGGCGCGCTGCCCACGAGGTCGGCCAGCGTCTCCATGGACAGCGGCGGTGCCGCGGCGGAGGCCAGCCCGTACCGCTCCTCCAGGTGCAGCAGCCACACCGCCAGCCGGGCCGCGACCGGCGCGCGGGCCAGCGCCTCGTGCCTGCGGGCCGCCAGGTTCCTGGCGAACAGCTCCTGGACGAGCGCCGTCGCCACGGCCGGGCCCGCCGAGGCGTGCTCCCGTAACCGCCGCAGGTCGATCGGCCAGGCCCGGACCTCGGTCAGGGCGTCCACCTTGACGCGTTCCCCAGGGCTCCAGAAGGCCAGCTCGCCCACGAGGTCGCCGGGGCCGCGCAGGTCGTGCACGACCTCCCGGTCACCGCCGGGGACGTGCTCGCGGGCATACCCGTGGTCGATCAGGTGGACGCGGCTGACCGGCCGGACCGGCGAGCAGATCAGCTCGCCGCGGCGGAAGAGGCGGGGGCTCGCGCCCTCGTCCACGAGTGACCTGAACAGACCCACGCCGCCACCACCAATCTGGGGACGGCGGTGTCCTCGACCTGACAGGTTGGAAACAGTCCCAACGACAAAGTGTCACATCGGGCGAACACGGGTCAACGGATCACACGTGCGCGGAATCGCTCCGGTCGGGCACGAACCGGTAGCCGACATTGCGCACGGTCCCGATCAGCGACTCGTTCTCGGTGCCGAGCTTGGCGCGCAGCCGCCGGACGTGCACGTCGACCGTCCTGGTGCCGCCGAAGTAGTCGTAGCCCCAGACCTCCTGCAGCAGCTGGGCGCGGGTGAAGACCCGGCCGGGATGCTGGGCGAGGTACTTCAGCAGCTCGAACTCCTTGAACGTCAGGTCGAGCACGTTCCCGCGCAGCCGCGCGGTGTAGGTGGCCTCGTCGATCGACAGGTCGCCGCTGCGGATCTCGTCGGGGACGTCCTCGGCGGCCACCTGCGACCTGCGCCCGGTCGCCATCCGCAGCCGCGCCTCCACCTCGGCGGGGCCCGCCGATTCGAGCAGCACGTCGTCGACCCCCCACTCGGCGGTCATGGCGGCCAGACCCCCCTCGGTCACCACCACCAGCAGCGGGCAGTCGATGCCCGTGGTGCGGATCAACCGGCACAGACTCTTCGCCTGGACGAGCTCCTTGCGCGCGTCGACGACGACGGCGTCGGCGGGCGGCGTGTCGATGAGCGCCGACACCTCGGCCGGCGAGACCCGGACGGAGTGGAGCAGCAACCCGAGCGCCGGCAGCACCTCGGAGGACGGCTCGAGGGCGTTGGTCAGCATCAGCAGGTTGCTCATTACAGCCTCCTCAAACACGCAAGGACCCGGGGGCGACGTCGCCCAGGTCCTGTACGCGAGGATATCCCACGGCCTGGTCGCGTCCATTGCGCGTCCACCAGGTGAACAGCGGATCCTTTGAAACACGCGTGTTAAGAACGGCGCACAATAGAGCCGAGTCGATTGTGAGGCAGCGCATGGCCACTGGAAAAGTACGTTATTGGGCGGCGGCCAAGGAGGCCGCCGGAGTCGCGGAAGAGTCGTTCGACGCGACAACTCTTGAAGAACTGATGACGAAAATCACAGAAAACCGGGCCGAGCTCGCCCGGGTGGTCGGCCGCTCGTCCTTCCTCGTCGACGGCGCTCCCGTGGGCAGGCGCGCCCACGACACGGTCGTGCTCGGCGAGGGCGTCACAGTCGAGGTGCTGCCGCCCTTCGCCGGCGGGTGATCCGCGGCTCCGGCGGGGAAGGAGAACCGCCGGGTCGATAGGCTCGAACCCCCGCCGACGACAGGGAGCCCCATGCGCAAGCTGATCATGTTTCTGCTCGTGCTGGCCGTCCTCCTCGTCGTCGTCGACCGCGTCGCCGTGGCCGGTGTGGAGCGCGACCTCGCCAACCGCATCGCCGCCGCCTCCGACCTCGGTGACACCCCGAAGGTGAGCATCGAGGGCATCCCGTTTCTCACTCAGGCCGTCTCGGGGCACTATCCCGAGGTACGGTTCGATCTCGGCACCCTCACCTACGGAGGCGTGCCGGTGCAGAACCTGCGCGGCGCCGCCTACGACGTGACCGCCCCCCTGTCCGACGTGCTGCAGAACCGAGCCGACGTCCGGGCCGGGCGCGTCACCGTGAGCGGCACGCTCACCCGGGCCACGATCGACAAGTACGCGCCCCGGGGCATCAAGATCAGCGGCAACGGGAGGCGGCTCGTGGCGTCGGGAGAGGTGACGGTGGGGGCGCAGAAGATGCGGTTCAACGCGGAGATGCGGGTCGACGTGGCCGACGGCGGCATCCGGCTCCAGGCGGAGAAGATCCAGGGCCTGCCCGACCAGCTCGCCCACTTCGTGACCTACACGATCCCGTTCAAGGGCGGGCTGCCCTTCGACGTGAAGGTCACAGGGGTCAAGAGCGTGGCCGACGGATTGGAGTTCTCGGCCGAAGCGTCTGACGTGCCCATCCGTGGATGAGCCTGAACCGCTGCGGCCCCCCGTACGTGATGAGGGCGTGAGCGCAGCAGGCACCGCGGACGAGGAGCTCGTACGCACCCTCTTCGACGAGCACGCCGGGCCACTCTACGGGTACGTGCTGCGACTCACGGGTGATTCCGGACGTGCGGAGGACGTGGTGCAGGAGACGCTGCTGCGGGCCTGGCGGCACCCCGACGCCCTCTCCGGCCGTCCCATCCGGGCGTGGTTGTTCACGGTGGCGCGTAACCTCGTGGTCGACCAGCACCGCGCCAAGAAGGCCAGGCCGCAGGAGACCGGCGACGAGGCGCTCGCGGTCCTGCCGGCCGACGACGAGCTGGAACGGGCGGTCGAGTCGTGGGCCGTGGCCGAGGCGCTGGCCGCGCTGCGGCCCGAGCACCGCGAGGTGCTGCTGGAGGTCTACTACCGGGGGCGATCGGTGAAGGAGGCGTCGGCGACGCTGGGCATTCCGCCGGGCACGGTCAAGTCGCGCACCTACTACGCGCTGCGCGCGCTCAAGCTGGCACTTGAGGAGCGGGGGCTGGCGCCGTGATGACCTGTGAAGAAGTGCGCATCGCGATGGGCGCGCACGCCTTGGGCGCGCTAGAACCCGACGAGGCGCTGGAGATCGACAACCACCTGGCCACCTGCGAGACCTGCGGCGCCGAGCTGCTCGAACTCGAAGGCGTCGCCGCCTTCCTCGGCAAGGTGTCCGAGCGCGACGTCGAGCTGGTGGCCAGCCCGCCGCGCCAGGTGCTCGACCGGCTGCTCAACGCCCGCGCCCGGCGGTACCGGCGCGGCCGGCTCGTGCTGGCCGTGGCCGCCTCCGTCGCGGTGATCGCCGTCGGCGGCACGGTCTGGACCGTCACCCGCCAGGACACCGCGCAGCAGTCGGTCGCCGCGCCCGCGGCCGCCCCCGGATCCTCGGCGGCCGACGACTCGCTGAAGAGCGAGTCCTACGTCGCCAGTGACGCCGCCCCCGACACCCGGCTCAAGAAGGCCGTCCCGTCACCGAGCACGATGCCCACGAAAACGGGGAGAACCGCCGACGGCCGGGCGTTCAAGGGCGAGAACCCGGCCAAGGACTCCTACGCCACGGTCTACGCCCTGCCCGGCGGCGGGACCACCGAGCTGCTGGTGACCGTGCGGAACGTGCCGGTCGGCACCGAGTGCAGCCTGGCCGTCTACGACGACGGAGGGCGGCGCGAGATCGCCGGGAGCTGGACCGTCAGCCGCGAGAGCTATCGCAAGGAGACCGTCTTCCAGATGGAGACGCCGGTCCTCATGCGGAACATCACCCGCTTCGAGGTCGTCGACCAGGCAGGACGCGTCCTGGTCGAGGTCGCCGGCCCGGCGCGGAAGTAATCGCGGGCCGTCATGGTTGCAGCCTGAGGTGACGGGCCTGTGGATCGCGCTGGCGACGCTGGCGCTCGGTACGGTGATCGGGGTGGTACGTCTGCGCCGCGACGGACGGGTGCGCGCGGCGGCCGGAGAACGGCTGACCGCGGACATGCTGGGCGCCGCCATGGGCGAGCGGGCCACGCTGGTGCAGTTCTCGACCGCGTTCTGCCAGCCCTGCCGGGCGACCAGGCGGGTGCTGGCCGACGTGAGCGCGCTCGTGCCCGGGGTGGCGCACGTCGAGATCGACGCCGAGTCCCGGCTCGACCTGGTGCGCCGGCTCGACATCATGCGCACGCCCACAGTGCTTGTGCTGGATCCGTCAGGGAACGTCGTCAAGAAGGCGTCTGGCCTGCCGCGGAAGGCCGACGTGCTGGCCGCGCTGGGGGCCGCGATCCCCTCCGGGGAGTCATCGCCGTCTCACGAACTGTCTCAGAACTCGGACGAGATGTGACAGATGGCGAGACGACGAGTAGTGTCGACGCCATGAACCCGTCGACAGAGCTGCTCACGAAGCGGCGCGCAGTTGATTTCTGCCGCGTCGCCACCGCGCTCTGTCGCGCTGCCTGAGGACGGTCACCGCGGACATCTGGTCCGCCCCATCGCCCCCTTCAGGAGCATCCTGTGATGCGTGCTGATCCCAGAGCCCTGCGCTTCGCCGCGGCCATCACCACCCTGGTCCTCGCTCTCGTCCTCGTGACGGGCAGCGCGTGGCTGCTTGCCGCCCAGGCGGTGGTCTTCGCACTCGGAGTCGCGCGGCTCTCGCCGTACACGATGCTCTTCAAGGCGCTCGTCAAAAGCGCCCCGAAGGAGACGGAGGACGCTCGCCCGCCGCGGTTCGCGCAGGGGGTCGGGCTGCTCTTCGCGGTCGTGGGGCTGGCCGGGTTCGCCGCCGGGATCACATCGCTGGCCCTCGGGGCCACGGCCGCGGCTCTCCTCGCCGCCTTCCTCAACGCAGCCTTCGGATTCTGCCTCGGCTGCGAAACGTACCTGCTCACCCGCCGTCTACTGCCCGCCGCCAACATGGAGGTTTCCGAATGAGCCGCTCCGCCGCCCTGGTGGACGCCGACTGGGTCGAGGCCAACCTCGACACCCCTGGCGTCGTACTCGTCGAGGTCGACGAAGACGTCAGCGCCTATGACAAGGGCCACATCCGTGGCGCCGTGAAGGTCGACTGGCGGCAGGACCTGCAGGACCCGGTCCGCCGCGACTTCGTGGACAAGACCGGTTTCGAGGCCCTGCTGTCGGACCGCGGCATTTCCAACGATGACACCGTCGTGCTCTACGGCGGCAACAACAACTGGTTCGCGTCCTACGCCTACTGGTACTTCAAGCTCTACGGCCACCAGGACGTCAAGCTGCTCGACGGCGGGCGCAAGAAGTGGGAGCTCGACTCCCGCGAGCTGGTCCGCGACGTGCCCGAGCGCGCCAAGACCCAGTACGTCGCCCAGGAGCAGGACTCCGCGATCCGCGCCTTCCGCGACGACGTGGTCTCCGCGATCGGCAAGCTCAACCTGGTCGACGTGCGCTCGCCCGACGAGTTCACCGGCAAGCTGCTCGCCCCGGCCCACCTCCCGCAGGAGCAGGCCCAGCGCGGCGGCCACGTGCCCACGGCCCGCAACATCCCGTGGTCCAAGGCCGCCAACGACGACGGCACCTTCAAGTCCGACGACGCGCTGCGCGCCCTCTACGGCGAGGCCGGCGTCGACTTCGGCAAGGACACCATCGCCTACTGCCGCATCGGCGAGCGTTCGGCGCACACCTGGTTCGTGCTGCACGAGCTCCTCGACCAGGCCAACGTGAAGAACTACGACGGTTCGTGGACCGAGTACGGCTCGCTCGTGGGCGTGCCGATCGAGCTGGGAGAGGCCCGCTGATGACCACTGCACAGGGTTGCGGAGCGCCGGAGCAGACCATCGCGCTGCCGGCCGGGATCGATCTGTCCAACCAGGCCGTCATCCAGGGCGTGGTGACGGGCGCCACCACCGCCTACGCGCGGCTGCTCGACCACTCCGGCGAGTTCACCGGTGAGGTCGTCGTCTCCGACGACGGCGTCTTCCGCTTCTTCGCCGCTCCCGGCGACTGGACCGTCCGCATCATCGCGGGCGGCGGCGTCACCCGGGACGTTCAGGTGGAGGCCAGGCTGGGTGAGGTCTCCCAGCTCGCGGTCGCCGTCTGAGCCCGACAGCGTCAAGGCGGGGCCCGTGTCCACATCGGACACGGGCCCCGTCCCCGTTCCGGGCGGACGCAACCGAAACCGGCGCGGCGGTGTTGGAGAGATTGTGAGTGGAACCGACTGCCTCGACCCGGTGCGCAAGGCGCTCCTCGACGACCTCGACGAGGGCTTCGCCGAGCTGTACGCCGCCCACCGCGGCCTGGTCTTCTCGACCGCGCTGCGGCTGAGCGGGCGCTGGGCCGACGCCGAGGATCTCACCGCCGAGGCGTTCCTGCGGGCGTACCGGGCGCTGGCGGGTTACGGGCCCGACCGCGTGGCCGCGTTGCAGCCGCGGGCCTGGCTGATGACGATCCTCATGAACATCTGGCGCAACTGCGCCAGGGCCAAATCCCGCAAACCGCCGCCCGACCTGCGTGACGAACCCGTGGACGAGCCCGACCCCGCCCAGAACGTCGAGGACGCGGCGGTCCGCAAGGAGACCGGCGACGAGCTGTCGGAGCTGCTCGGCCTGCTGCCCGACGAGCAGCGGGCCGCGGTGGTGCTCCGGCACGTCGTCGACCTGCCGGTCAGCGAGATCGCCACCGTGCTCAGGATTCCGCAGGGCACGGTCAAGTCACACGTGTCGCGAGGGCTGCGGCGGCTCCGTGAACTGGGAGGTGCCCGATGAACAACGATTCGCTACTGGCCGGGCTGGCCGGGCTGGCCACCGACGCGCCCGACGGGCTGCTCGACCGGATCGCCGCCCGCTGGGTGAGCGTGCCCGCGCCGATCGGCGAGCTGCGCGTGGCCTTCACCGACCAGGGCGTGGCGTACGTGCACGCCGGCGACGACTTCGCCGCCTCCTTCAGGAAACGCTTCGGCCGGCCGCTGCTGGCCGCCGAACGGCCGCCCGCCGGGCTGCTGCCCGCGCTGCGCACCGGCCGCCTGGGCAAGCTGCCGCTGGACCTGCGCGGCGTCAGCGGCTTCCAGCGCGACGTGCTCGACGCGGTCAGGACGATCCCGAGGGGCGAGGTCAGGCCGTACGCGTGGGTGGCCGCGCAGATCGGGCGGCCGCGGGCCGTACGGGCGGTGGGGACGGCGCTCGGCGCCAACCCGGTGCCGCTGCTCGTGCCCTGCCACCGGGTCGTCAGGTCCGACGGCGTGACCGGCGACTACGTGTTCGGCCCGGCGGCCAAGGAACGGCTGCTGCTGGCCGAGGGCGTCGATCTCGACCGGGTGCGCTCGCTGGCCGGGGAGCGGGTGTTCTACCTGGCCAGCGACACCACCGGCGTGGTGTGCTTCCCGACCTGCCACAACGCCCGCCGGATCACCCCCGCCCACCGCCACGGCTTCCGCAGCCTGGCCCAGGCCAGGGCGGCCGGCTACCGGCCGTGCCGCACCTGCCGGCCCGCTCAGGTGGAAGGCTTGGCCGGGTAACGCATCAGAAGGGTCGCGCGCACGACGTCGGGGCCGTGCGCGCGGTAGCCGTGGGGGACGTCGGCCAGCCAGGAGATGTGGTCGCCGGGCCCGGCCGTGAGCGGTTCGTGGATCGGGCCGGCGCTGAGCGTGCCGCTGAAGACCGTGACGTGCTCGCTGACGCCCTTGTGGTGGGCGGGGGAGGTCTGGGTGATGCCCGGCGGCACGCGGACGCGGTAGAGCTCGTAGGTGACGCTGTCGTCCTCGAAGACCTCCAGCAGGTCGGCCTCGATGGCGGCGCCGCGCATGGTCCGCGGTTCGGGCGGGGAGTCGAGTATCGCTCCGATGGGCACGCCGAGCTGCGCGGTGATCGCCCAGAGCGTCTCCAGCGTGGGGTTGCGGGTGCCGGTCTCGACGCCGGACAGCGTGGCCTTGCCGATGCCCGCCCGTTTGGCGAGCTCGGACAGCGAGACTCCGCGCGCCTGTCGCAGCCGTCGCAGCCGATCACCGACGACGGCGGGGTCCTGGTCGAACGCGGGCAGCGGGTCCATGACGCCATCGTGCCGCACGGTTCGTCCGATGTGGACCGCCGATCCTTCGGCTCCCGGATTTGTCACTGCACGGATGGTCCGCGAACACGCTGGTCACCGGGTGTCCGCGAGTTGCGGCTGCGGCGTAAGGGACAGACCGCTACGATTCAGCAGATGTCCGGATCGACAGGTGTGATGGCGCCGCCCCGACCTGGGTCTGCGCCGGCTCAGCGGATGCCGTCGCCGTACTCGCTGCCCCTGCACGCGCTGCGCCTCGCGGGGAGATGCGCGCTGCCGCTGATCCTCTGGTACGCGGCGGGCCAGGTCGTGCGCTTCGCCTTGCTGTACGCCGCCACCGAGCTCGCCTACGGCGACTTCCGGCAGGTCCGGCTGGTGGGCACGGTCACGTTCCTGACCATGATCGTCCTCGCGGTGATGACGGTCACCACGGGCATGCTCTACACCCTGCGCGGCGCGCTGTGGGAGATGCGTGCCCGGAGGAGCGAGGGCGTCGAGGACGAGCGCTTCTTCAGGGTGCTCGACCGGGTGGCCCCCGCCTTCGCGGTGCTCTACCTCTCATGGGGCTGGCACGTGGAGGACGCGCGCGCCCTCCAGCGCATGGACCTGAACCACCACTTCTACGACATGACGTCGGCGGCCTGGTTCGGTGAGAAGACCCAGGTCGGCAAGGGGCTGACCGACCTCGACTGGCGGGTGTCGCTGGGCGCGATGGTCGTGCTGTTCGGCCTGAAGTGGCTGTTCGCCAAGTTCGTGGAGCAGGGCAAGGGCAAACTGTTCGGCTTCGGCGCCGCCTTCTCCGAGTTCGCCTTCGTCTTCTACGGCCTGAACGCCACCGTCGCCATCGCCGGGCTGCGCTCCGACTGGGTGGAGCACCGCAGCGTGGTCGCCGGCACCGAGGACCTGGTGGAGCAGGCGGAGAAGAGCGTGCCGCTGTGGAAGACGGTCACGGACGCGGTGGGCGACTTCTGGCCGTACTTCATCGACGGCGTCGCCGTCCCGCTGGCCTGGCTGACCATCGCGATGCTCGTGTTCGGCGCCTACTCCGACGAGACCCGCAGCCTGTTCAAGGGCACCCGGCTCGAACGGGGCGTGGACCGGCTGGAGGGCAGCCACGACCTCACCAAGAGGTCGTTCGACCAGCTCACCGGCGGCTTCCGGGACCGCTGGCTGCCGCTGGCCAACTCCCTGCGGATGATCATCAAGGGTGGCGCGCCGCTGTTCGGCATGATGTGCCTGTGCTACGTCGTCCTCACCGTGGGCGCCGAGTACGCCGAGCGCGCCGTGGTGACGCTCGTCGGCTCGCAGGCCGAGTGGGCCTGGACGTACAAGCAGGGGCCGGTGACGTTCGTGCGCGAGATGGTCGTCACCGTGCTCACCATGGCGCTGCTGGCGGCCACGTACGACCTGGCCGCCACGCGGGCCAGGCTCAAGGGCGAGCCGCTCACCGACGTCTGAACCGCAGCACGTCCGCTTCCGGTTTGCCCGCCTTCTCGCGCTTGAAGAAGTCCGCCGTGGGGGTGTCGGAGCGGTAGTCGCTGGGCGTGAAGGAGAGCTCGACCTCGTTCGCGACCGGCGTCGGGACGATGGCCATGCCTTCGATCTTGTACTCCTTGCCCAGCTCCAGCCGGTCCGTCGGGCGATCGCCCGGCTCGAACTCCACCGTCCAGCTCCGGCCGGCGCGGTCCTCCAGCTTGACCTTGCCCGGCGCGGCGGTCATGGTCGCGCTGCCCTCGTCGAGCAGCTTCTGGGTGATGTCCACCTTCAGCCAGGTGACCTCGGGGCCGTGCTTGCTGCCCTGAGGGGCCGGGACGGTGCTCAGCGCGGCCTTCCACTCGATGTCGTGGAGCTTGCCCGACTGGCCGGGGGCGACGGAGATCTCCCTGACCGTGATGCCGTCGGTGATGGTCGTGTCGTAGAAGACGTAACCGTCGTACGTGGTGAGGCCCATGGCGACGACGGACGCCACGACGGCGCCCACGGCGACCAGGACCAGCCGGCCGCGGCTGGGCTGCGGGGGCTCCTGCGGCGCCGGCGGCTGCTCCGGCGGCACGGAGCCCGCGCCGGGAGCCGCGCCGGGGGCCGTGCCGGGGGCCCGCTGCGGGGACGGCATGGTCATGCCGGGGCGAATGGCGGGCAACGGCTGCGTGCTGCGGCCTCCGGAGGACTCCCGGGGGGCGGGCGGCCAGACCTGCTGGTCGGGGTGCACGTACCGGCCGCGTTCCGGCCCCTGCTGCCCGAACCCGTGCCCGGCGGCCGGCTGCCCCCCGAACCCGGCCCCTGACGCCCCTTGCCCGAACCCGGCACCCGCCGCGGGCGCGCCCTGCCCGAAAGGCCCCTGTGCGGGGTTCTGCGGTGCTTCGGGCATCCGGGGGCCACCGGGCGCTCCCGCGCCGGGCATGCCGTACCCGGGGGGCGGCGTGGGGTGGTTCGGGGACGGCGAGGCCGTACGGCGGCGGCGGGGCCTGGGCGGCCTGGCCGGCAGGGGCGCCTGCGGCTCCGGCGCGGACGCCTGCCCGGGCGCGGGGAACGCCGGGGACGCCGGAGCCGCAGGCGGTCCCGGAGGCGTCGCCGGGCCCGGTGGCGGCGGGGGAGGCGGGAAGGCCGAAGGGGAAGGGTCCTCGGCCTGCTGGTCGTTCCTGGGGGCGAACCAGTCGCGCTCGTTCGTGCTCACAGTGCGATCACTTCTTGACGGTGGAGTAGACGGCCTGCGGCGAGGCCGCGAGCTTGCGCGCGGCCTCCTCGTCGAGCCCGAGGTCGACCTCGACCTCCGGCTGGAACGGCTCCACCACCACCTCGGCCGGCAGCCCGAAGACCACCCGCGCCCCCGGCAACGCCGATGGAGGAACCTCGAAGAAGAACCGCCCGCTGACCCAGATGTCGGGCTGCACCCACGTGTTGGCCAGCGTCAGAGGGCTCGCCACGCGGTCGGTGGCGTCGAACTTCTTGCCGTCCGTGGTCAGCAGCTCCGGCTGCCCCAGGTGGTACGGCTTGAGGCTCGACTTGGCCGAGGCGGTGACCACCAGGAACAGGTTGTCCGTCGCGATGGTCTGGTCGCTGTTCTGGATCGTCTTGGCGGCCACGAACGAGTCGAGCCGTACGGTGAACCGCCGGGCGTCCACGCTCTCGCCCTTGACGCCCTTGTACGTCACCTTGGCGCTCGCCTCGTTGGCGGACAGGTGGAACGTCTGGAGCCCGACGGCGGCGGCCGCCAGCAGCAGCCCGGCGCACGCGTTGAGCAGCGTCGAGCCCCGCTTGCGCCCGTGTCCGGCGTGGCGGTCGGGACGGCCGGGGCGGTCCGGGACGGCGGAGGAACGCGGCTGGGTGGCGGTCATGCCCCCTCACCCGCCTTGACCGGCATCGTCACGCGGGCCTTCACCTCGGGGAAGAACTTGTCGTCCTTCTCCTCGGCGATCATCTGCCAGCGCAGCCGCTGGTCCTCGAAGCCGGGGACGTACTCGAAGGTGGCCACGTCGACGGTGACCTTGTCCGGTGGCCGTTCGGTCGCACCGAGCCGGTAGCGGACGAGGACCTGGCTGGTCACGCCCGGATGGAGCTGCCGGGTCTCGTCGCCCTTGTTCACGGCGTAGACGAAGGGCCCCGACTCCTTGGGGAACTTGGGGCTGATGGCCACGAGCGAGTCGGCGAAGGACTCGCCGAGCCACGCCTGTTCCGGCTTGGCGGGGTCGGGAGGCAGGCCGACGCTGGACGTCTCGTCCCCCTTGTTGGTGACCTCGAAGACCAGCTCCACGAACCGCTTGTCCTCGTCGAACTGGGTCTCGGCCTTCTCCACCTTGACCCGCGACTCGACGAAGCGCGTGGAGTAACGGCCCTGGTCCAGGGTCGCGCCCTGGGCGAGCAGGTCCGGGCCCTTGTCGGGGGCCTCGTTCAGCCCGCCCAGCAAGGCGGTGATGCCGACGGCCGTGACCGCCACGAGAGCCACGATGGGCACCGCCACCGGGCGTCTGGGCCTCGTGTCGCCGGAGGGTTCCGTCATGGGTATGGATGGTAATAGGTCACGCTTGCCCCATCTGCCGCAATGCTCCCTTCTGGTGGGTGGAATTGCCGCGAACCCTGCCGCTACGGGGGTGGAAGCTCATACGCTGTCACGGAGCGGAAAAGGGCTGGCCCCTGCAACTAACGACATATCGCGGCCGGAGGGTCACGTGGCGGACGTGCATCCCGAGCATGCCCAGCTCCAGGCGGACCGCATCTACCTGGGGTGGCAGTACATGCTGCTGCATCCCGACCCCGGACCGCCGCCCAAACGGCCCTCGCCGGTCCAGGAGCCCGCGCCGGCCGCGGAGTCGTCCGAGCGCGCGGCGGCCGAGGCGCTGCGCCGCGAGCGGCTCCAGGAGGACATGCTCAATCGGCCCGTACGCGTCATCCGGGCCATCAGCCTGACCGTGTCCGTGCTGATCCTCGTGGCCGCGTTCAGCGGCTACCTGGGGTGGTCGTTCGCGATCCTCGGGCTGGTCGCGGCCGGAGGGGTGGCGGGCATCTGCACCTACGCCCTGCTCCAGGGTGACCGGGCGGTGCGCTTCAGGGTGCTCGAACAGCAGGCCAGGGACGACCGGCAACGTCAGGAACGTGACAAAGAACTGTTCCGTGCCCAGGAGGAGCACGCCCGGCGCTACCGCGAGTGGCAGGAGTCCAAGGAGCGCCACGAACGCCAGCTCACCTGGTACGCCGTCGCCGTCCCCGACGAGATCGACCGCATCGACGTGGCCGGCGGCACGCTGCCGGGCTGGTCCGCGCTGATCACGCTGCTCGGCGCCACCCGGCTCTACAGCGGCGGCCACCTCACCGTGCTCGACCTGTCGGAGGGCGCGATCGCCAAGGACCTGATCGAGCTGGCCCGCAAGGGCGGCGACGACCCGCTGGTCTGGGTGCTGCCGGTCGACCTGCCCAAGCTCGACCTCGGGGCCACGCTGAAGCCGGAGGCGTTCGCCGACGTGCTGGCCCACGTGGTCAGCGTGAGCGAGGAGCAGCGCACCACGCGTGACCTCAGCTTCGACAACGCCATCCTGGAGCGGGTGCTCGAAGTGCTCGGCGAGAACGCCACCATCAGCCAGGTCACCGCCGCCCTGCGCGCCCTGGCGCAGGTCGGCGACCCGCGGGACGACCTGCGCTTCGGCCTGATCACCGCGCCCCAGCTCGAACGCATCGGCACGCTGTTCGGCCGCGGCGTGAGCGACCGGGTGGTGATCGAGCGCGCCTGGGCCCTGGAGTCGCAGCTGCGCAAGCTGGAGACGCTCGGCACCCAGGCCGTGCGCCTGCCGCCCGCCCGGCTGCGGGTGGTGAGCATGGACCGGCAGGCCGGCGTGTTCGGCAACCGCGTGCTCGGCACGTACGTGGCCACCGCGCTCACCCACATCCTGCGCCAGTCGCCCGCCTCCGACCGGCCCTGGTACCACACGATCATCGTGGCGGGCGCCGACAAGCTCCGCGGCGACGTGCTCGACCGGCTCATGGACGCGTGCGAGACCTCCCGTACGGGGCTGGTGCTGACGTACCGGAGCCTGACCCCCACCGTGAAGGAGCGCCTGGGGCGCGGCCACGCGGCGGTGGCGTTCATGCGCCTCGGCAACGCCGAGGACGCCCGGGTCGCCAGCGAGCACGTCGGCACCGAGCACCGGCTGGAGCTGGCCCAGCTCACCGAGACGATCAGCGACGCCCTGCCGGGCCTCGACGGCGGCTACACCTCCACCATCTCCCAGGTCGACGACGACCGGCACGACCGCGGCGACGGCCACGCCGACCTGGTCGAGGACATCACCGAGTCCACCGAGTGGGGCAGGACCGCGGACAAGATCTCCGAGACCGAGCGCGTGCTGCACCGTTCGCGCGAGTTCCTGGTCGAGCCGCACCAGCTCCAGCAGCTCCCCACGACGTCCGTGATCGTCACCGACGCGACCGCCGAGGGCCGGCGGGTGCGGCTGGCCGACGCCAACCCGGCCATCCTGACCTTCCCCAAGACCACGCTGGGCGATCTGGAGGAGGTGCGCGAGGCCGTGCTGGCCCTTGAGGCGGGCGACGAGGGCGCCGACGGAGAGCCGCCACCCAACCTCGGGCCACCACCGCCACGCCTTGACTGGCGCAAGGGCAGGCAATGACCTGGTCAAGGGCGTGGTGAGGAGCTGACGATCGGCGGGACTTTACTGAGAACCGACTGTGGGGGAATTGAAAGATGCAGCCGAGTGTCTCGCTGAGCGGGCCCTGGTATCGGATCCAGTCGATCGCCGCACCCTCGCGAAGCTCGTCGGCGGAATGGGATTTCGTCACGGTGCTGCCCGCCGTGCTGTCGGCGGCGCAGCGTGACCGGCCGTTCGTCATCGGGTGGCTGTCGCGAGGTTCCGGCGCGCCGCTCGAACTGATCACCAACGCCGGCCCGCTCTCGCCGCCGCGCCAGCCACGCCGGGCGACCGACGTGCCCGGCCTGCCGACCGGGCCGCAGCCACTGCTGTTCCCCGGCGGCGCGCGGGGCATCGAGCTGGACGAGGAGTACCTGGCCGACCTGGCCGACCTGGTCTGGACGCCGTGCCCCGGCCGCCAGGCGCCGCCATTGGGCGGGCGGGGACGCGAGTTCGCCGGGTCCGACCCCGACGAGCTGAGGCGGCCCACGCTGTTCGAGTCGACGCTGGTCACGCTCATGTCGCGGCCGTTCGCCTGGCTGGTCGTGGCCGAGCCGACCGACCTGCTCGACGCCGAGGTGGCGCACCTGCGCACCCAGCTCAACGTCCTGCGGCAGTACGGCGACGCCTCCGAGCGCTCCCGGTTCGACGCCGAACGGGCCGAGCGCCGCATGCAGGAGCTCGACGCCTTCCGCGAGGCCGGCCTGTGGAACGTGCGGGTGCTGGCCGGCGGTGCCACCGCCGAGGAGCTGCGGCAGATCGCGCCCGTGCTCGTCGGGTCCGTCGAGATGAGCCACCACCCGTACCGGCTGCGCAGCGCGCACGGCGCGGTCTACGCGCTGTCGGAGGCCCTGGCCATCACCATGCAGGACCCGGCCGACAGCGCCGCCGCGCCCTTCGCCGCCACCGCGGGCGCGCTCGCCGCGCTGGCCGGGCTGCCCCGGCGCGAGGTCCCCGGCGTACGCGTGCTCGACTCCGGGTTCTTCGACGTGACCTCCGAGGCCGACGGCGGCGAGCTGGAGCTGGGCGAGATCCTCGACGGCCAGGACAGGGGGGTGGGCAGCTTCCGGGTGCCCCTGGCCACGCTCAACAGGCACGCGTTCGTCACCGGCGCGACCGGCTCGGGCAAGTCCCAGACCGTCCGGCACCTGCTGGAGCAGCTCAGCGAGGCGCGCATCCCCTGGCTGGCCATCGAGCCGGCCAAGTCCGAGTACGCGGCCATGGCCGGCCGCATCGCCGACCCGGTGACGGTGATCAATCCCTCGGCGCCCGAGGGCGTGCCGCTCAGCGTCAACCCGCTCGAACCCGAGCCCGGTTATCCCGTCCAGGCGCACATCGACATGATCAGGGCGCTGTTCATGGCGGCGTTCGACGCCGAGGAGCCGTTCCCGCAGATCATGTCGCTGTCCCTGCAACGGGTCTACGAGGCCACCGGCTGGGACGTCGTCACCGGCGGCGCCGTGCCCGGCTCGAACGTCCCGCCCAGCGTGCCGACGCTCGAACAGCTCCAGCAGCACGCCATGGACGTCATCAAGGAGATCGGCTACGGCCGCGAGGTCCAGGCCGACGTCGAGGGCTTCATCTCGCTCAGGCTGCGGTCGTTGCGGGTCGGCTCGGCCGGGCGCTTCTTCGAGGGCGGCCACCCGGCCGACATCGGCGGCCTGCTGGAGCGCAACGTCGTCCTCGCCATCGAGGACGTCGCCAACGACGAGGACAAGGCGTTCCTCATGGGCACGCTGATCATCCGGATCGTCGAGCACCTGCGCATGCGGGCCAGGAAGGAGAAGTCGGCCGGGCTGCGGCACGTCATCGTGATCGAGGAGGCCCACCGGCTGCTGCGCGACCGCGGCCACGGGCGGGCCTCCACCCACGCCGTCGAGCTGCTGGCCGGCCTGCTCGCCGAGATCAGGGCGTACGGCGAGGGCATCGTGGTGGCCGAGCAGATCCCGACCAAACTCGTCTCCGACGTCGTGAAGAACACCGCGCTGAAGGTCGTCCACCGGCTGCCCGCCGAGGACGACAGGAAGCTCGTCGGCGCGGCCATGAACCTCAGCGACGAGCAGTCCAGGCACGTCGTGTCGCTCCAGCCGGGCTCGGCCGCGGTGTTCGCCGACGGCATGGACCGGCCGTTGCGCGTGCGCGTCCCGCTGGGCGAGTCGCGGGAGAAGCCGCTGCCGGGCCCACAGCCGCCCATCCGCGGGCGCAGGTCGGCCGCCTGCGGGGCGCAGTGCCGTACCGGCCAGGCGTGCACCCTGGTGGAGCTGAGGGAGGCCGACGTCCTCGCCGACGGGCCGGACTGGGCGTGGCTGCGCATCTGGTGCGACACGGTCGTGCTCGCCTTCGTCAGCAACCGGCCGCTGCCCGGCGTGCCGCGCGCCCTGTCGGCGTCCTGGGCCGAGCTGCCCGCCCGCCGCCGCGAGTGCCTGCTCGCCACCCTGGTCGAACGTGCCGTCCAGCGGCGGGCCTGGTCGCTGCGGAGCTGGTTCGACCCGGCGCTGCTCACCGAGAAGGCCGCCGAGGTCGCCGCGCGGCTGCTGTCCGGGGCCGAGGCCGGCGGCGACCGTCCCGGGGCGTCGTGGGTGATCCCGCAGGTGCGCTGGCTGCACGAGGTCGACCGGCTCTTCCCGTACGGCCAGCCCGCCCCCAACCTGCGCAGTCCGGCCCCGCCCATGGAGTACGCCCTGTTCCGCGGGGCCAACGGCAACGGCGGCGCCGACCTGGTGCACGCCGAGCTGCTCGGCCACCGCGCCAAGGCCCTGCGCCACCACCCGCTGTCCATGGAGGTGGACCACAACCGGGCCCTGGCCTGGCGGGTGATCCTGGGCGACGACGAGAACGAGAACGTGCAGCGCGACATCACGAACGTGGCGATCGGCATCGAGGCGTCGGCCAGGATCAGGCACGTGGGCCAGACGATGGGCGCGGGCTGGCTGGAGGGCGTGCTGTCGTGGCCGCAGCGGTTCGTCCTGCCGTTCGAGCACGGGGGAGCCCCGGAGATCGCCTTCGTCGAGGCGCCCTCGTCCTGACGCCCCGGGGCGCCACGGCTAGCGGTCGCGGCGGCGTTCGAGGCGTTTGCGCCGGGCCACCTCGCGCTTGTGCTCGGCCAGCTCGCGCCGCCGTTCCCGCCGCCCCTGCGCGGCCTCCCGCCTGCGGCTCTCCAGCTCCAGCCGCATCGCCTCCTGGGAGGCCGTGCTCCGCACGGACACCTGCGCCGCGGCCCGCGCCGCCAGCTTGGCCGCCCGCTTGGGGTTGACCCGCCGCACCCGCTCCCCGGCGGCCACGGCGGGCGCGGCATGGGCCTGCTCCAGCAGGGGGACGCCATGGCGCATCAGGAACGCGTGCAGCTCGGGATCGGTGGGCTCGGACCCGAGGGTGAACCGGGTCGCCCGCAGCCGCCCGCCTTCGTCGACCTCCAGCACCCCGACCCAGAACGGGCCGTCCAGGTAGACCGACAACGTGACCATCTTCTCCGCCCTTCATCCAGGCATGCCGGGAAAACGACCTGGACAGGCCGCTTCCGGCACACCGGACATCCCTGGAAGGGCGGATACGTGAGGCTTCGCCCGGGCTACCAACCGGGCCGCGTTTTCGTGTGCAACTCCAGAGTACGACTCAACGGCGACTAGGATCCATGGGCATGACCCAGCTTCCTCTGCGGGCTCAGCTCGCCAGCGCCCTGGGACGCAGCGCCGCCACGCTCTCGCGGATGACCGGGCGCGGTGACGGCTCGGTGATCGGCGGCAGGGTCGGCCTGCTGCTTGAGCCCGACCTCCTGCGCAAGCTGGCCCGCGACCGCAAGCTGGCCCTGGTCAGCGCCACCAACGGCAAGACCACCACGACCAGGCTGATCACCTCCGCGCTGCTGGAGATGGGCGAGGTGGCCACCAACGCCTTCGGCGCCAACATGCCGGCGGGCCACGTCTCGGCGCTCTCCCAGCAAAAGGGCGCCCCCTACGGCGTGCTGGAGGTCGACGAGAAGTACCTGCCGGAGGTGCTCGACACCACCGGCGCGGGCGTCGTCTGCCTGATGAACCTCAGCCGCGACCAGATGGACCGCGCGGCCGAGATCTGGCTGCTCGCGCAGAAGTGGCGCAGGGCGCTGTCCGGCAGGCCCACCCACGTCATCGCCAACTGCGACGACCCCCTCGTCACCTGGGGGGCCTCCACGGCCGCCAAGGTCACCTGGGTCGCGGGCGGGCAGCGCTGGAAGGAGGACTCCTGGTGCTGCCCCGAGTGCGGCGGCCCCCTCGACCGCAAAGACGCCGACTGGTCCTGCCGTGAGTGCACCTTCCACCGTCCCGAGCCGCAGTGGATGCTCGACGACGACGTCGCCGTCGACCCGCGCGGGCAGCGCTGGCTGCTCGACATCCAGCTTCCCGGCCTGGCCAATCGCTCCAACGCGGTGATGGCGCTGGCCGTGGCCGACGCGTTCGGGCTGCCGGTCGACCGGGCGCTGCCCCGGCTGCGCGAGGTCACGTCGGTGGCCGGCCGCTACACCACGGTCGAGCGCGACGGCCGCCACGCGCGGCTGCTGCTGGCCAAGAACCCGGCGGGCTGGCTGGAGGCGTTCGACGTCGCCGACCCGCAGCTGCCGATCATCCTCTCGGTCAACGCGCAGGGCCCCGACGGCCGCGACACCTCGTGGTTGTGGGACGTCGACTACCGCATTCTGCGCGGCCGTCCGGTCTTCGTCACCGGTGAGCGACGGCTCGACCTGGCGCTCCGGCTCGACGTGGCCGACGTGCCGTTCACGTTGTGCAGCTCGTTCTCCGAGGCGCTGGCCATGCAGCCGCCCGGCCGGGTCGACGTGATCGCCAACTACACCGCCTTCCAGCTGATCCGATCGGAGTTCGGACGTGCCCTCTGACAGCGCCCTCAGCATCGTCTGGATCTACCCCGACCTGCTGAGCACGTACGGCGACCAGGGCAACGTGCTCGTCCTGGAGCAGCGTGCGCAGCGCAGGGGCATCGAGGTCGAGACCGTCTACGTCCGCTCGGCCGACCCCGTGCCGGAGAGCGGCGACATCTACCTCATCGGCGGCGGCGAGGACCGCCCGCAGATCCTGGCCGCCCAGCGCCTGCGCCGCGACGGCGGGCTCCAGCGGGCCATCGCCCGGGGCGCGGCGATGCTGGCGGTGTGCGCCGGCTACCAGATCATGGGCAGCACGTTCGGCGGCGAGGAGGGCCAGCCGGTCGACGGCATCGGCCTGCTCGACATCGCCAGCTCGCGCGGCCCGGCGCGGGCCGTGGGCGAGCTGGTCGCCGAGGTCGACGCCGCGCTCAACCTGCCCACGCTGACCGGCTTCGAGAACCACATGGGCGTCACGCACCTGGGCCAGGGCGTGCGGCCGCTGTCCAAGACGGTCGCCGGGGTGGGCAACGGCGACGGCTTCGAGGGCTGCTACGCGGGCCACGTGGTGGGCACGTACCTGCACGGCCCCGCGCTGGCGCGCAACCCCGCCCTGGCCGACCTGCTGCTGTCGTGGCGCGTGGGCGAGCTGACGCCCCTCGACGACTCCCGCTACGAGGCCCTGCGCCAGGAGCGGCTGAGCACCGTCCTGTCCGGCTGACGGCCTAGTAGACCAGGGCCTGGGCGCCCTCGCTGACCGCCTCCTCCACGAACGCGGGCGCGCCGGCGATGCGCACGCCGTCGATCACGTCGTCGACCGTGATGTCGCGGCGGGCGGCGCACTGCGTGCACAGGGTCACCCGGCCGGCCGCCAGGACGGCTTCCAGCAGGTCCGCCAGCGGCGCCGCGTGGGGCAGGGAGAACTCCTTGGCCCGCCCCGGCAGGGCGAACCACGACGACTCGCCGGTCAGCCAGAGGGAGACCGGCACGCCGCTTGCCAGCGCGGCCGCCGCCACCGTGAATGCCTGGTTGCACCGCTCAGGGGCGTCCGCCCCCGCGGTCACCTTGATCACCAAAGATCGTGCCATGGCGTCACCCTAACCCCGCCGCACCTGACCCCACACGTACGGATCGGCCTGGGCGCTGCCGAACGGCGACCAGGCGAGCCGCGTCTGCCCGGTCCTGTCCTCGGTGTCGGAGTCGTAGACGAGCACGTTCGCTCTCAGCGCGGCGGGCGGGGCGGGCAGCAGCGCGAGCGGGATGCGCACCTCGACGCCGTAGCCGCCGTGGTGGGCCGCCGCGGCCACGCGTACCCGCGGGGCGGGGCCCTGGCGGGCGTCGGCGTCGCGGGCGGCGCACGGCCCGCCCCGGGCGGTGTAGGGCAGGACGCCCAGCTTGAACGTGGTCGAGGTGTCGTCGGAGTCGCCGCGCGGGTCGAGGGCGATCTCGACCGCGTCGGTGCGCCAGTGGCGCTCGCACTCCCCGAGGGCGGCGCCGCGGGCCTCGTCGGTGACCTCGACCTGGACGTAGAGGTCGTCGCCGTGGCGGGCCAGCCGGGCGGTCGCGGCGCAGTCGGCCGCCGCGCAGCGTTCGCCCTCCCAGTGCGCCAGGCGCAGGGCGGGGCCGGCGTACTCGCCGGGGGAGGCGACGCCGTCGAGCACGGGAGCGCGCCCGGCGACCGGCAGCGTGGTGGCGGGCGGCTCGGGATAGTCCGGCTGTGCCCTGTTGGCCAGCCAGGGCAGGCCGACCGCGCGCGCCCAGTCGCGGAACTCGGCGTACAGGGGGCGAAGACCGGCCTGCTCGACGACGGGGGCGGCCACCGGCCGCCCGCCGTCGAAGACGACCGAGAACCAGTCGCACCCGAACGGCCCGGCCACCTTCGCCGGCCGGGAGGCGAACCCCTGCGTGCGGTACGCGCGCTCGGCGTCGCGCTCCCGCTGGGCCCACGTGCCGCGGTGGCGCGGCGACCGGACGCCCTCCCAGACGCCGAGCTGCGGCAGCCCGGTGGCCGGGTCGCGGAGGCCGGCCGTCGCGCAGCCGGGGCCCACGGGGCCGCGCAGCCCCCAGTTCTGGGTCAGCAGCCGGGAGGCCCGCCAGGGCGCGCCCGTCTCCGGGAACGCCGCGGGGTCGGCGGCCAGCCGGAACGCCTCGACGGCCAGCCGGGCGGCGAGCTGGTGCCCGCCGTGCTGGTTGAAGGGCCGCGGGTCCATCGTGACGACGGTCGTGGGCGTGGTGGCCCTGATCGTCTCGACCATGCGCCTGAGGGTGTCCGGCCCCCACGCGCGGGCGGTCAGGGGCGCCGACAGCGTGTACCAGAAGTCCGGTCTGTCCAGGTAGAAGACGTCGCGGATGCCCGCGTGCGCGACCGCCTCGCGCTCCTCGGCCTCCCTGATCCGGCCGAGCGCCGCGCCCTTCTCCGGCCCGGCGGCGTTGCCGCCGCCCTCGCCGCGGGTGACCGTCACGACGCCGGTGGTCAGCCCCAGGCGTTCGCGCCACTGCCCGAACGTGGACAGCGACTGGTACTCGTCGTCCGGATGGGCGCCCACGAACAGCACGTCGACGTGCGGCGGCACGGCCCAGGCATCCAGCATCGCGGCTCCCCCCGACGGAACGTCTCCCCGATCCAGAAGGTTAGCCACCGGCGCTAGGCTTGGTGAGCATGGAAGAACCTGAGGTGCATCCCGCTCTGGAGCAGATCGCGTTCCTGCTCGGCCGCTGGGAGGGCGCCGGCGTGGGCGGCTACCCGACGATCGAGAGCTTCAACTTCGGCCAGGAGATCGAGTTCGGCCACAACGGCAAGCCGTTCCTGACGTACGTCAGCCGCACCTGGCTGCTCGACAACGACGGCAACCGGGTCAGGCCGCTGGCCACCGAGTCCGGCTACTGGCGGGCGCAGCCCGACCGGCAGATCGAGGTGGTGCTCGCGCACCCGACCGGCATCGTCGAGATCTACATCGGCGAGGTCGTCTTCCACAAGATCGAGCTGCGTACCGACGTCGTGGCCCGCACCTCCACGTCCAAGGAGTACACCGCGGGCCACCGCCTCTACGGCCTGGTCAACGGCAACCTGATGTGGGCCTACGAGATGGCGGCCATGGGCCACCCGCTCACCGACCACATGTCGGCCGAGCTGAAGAAGGTGTCCTGAGCATGACCTCGCCCTTTCCCCCCGAGGCCGTCGAGGCGATCAAGCGCCACATGAACGACGACCACACCGGCGACGCCCTGGTCATCGTCCGCGGGCTCGGCGGCCGGCCGGGGGCCACCTCGGCGGTGACCAGCGACGTCGACGCCGAGGCGATGGAGTTCACGGTCGACGGCGGCGAGCGGGTGCGCGTGCCGTGGGGCGAGACGCTGACCGAGCGCGCCCAGGTGCGCAAGGCGGTGGTGCGCCTCTACCGGGCGGCCTGCGCCGAGCTGGGCATCGAGCCGCACGGCGAACACTGAGGGAAGAATCGATCGGAGAAACAAAGAGGGCCCCGGGCAACACTCCGCCTGCCTAGCAGACGGGCCGGATGGACCATGGCCGGGATGCGTCATCCCGCCCTCCGGCTGCCAGGGGCCCCGGTGGTTGCCTCGGATTCGCTTGCGACACGAGACAACAGTCCGCAGCGCTAGCGGACAACCACCTCGCTAGCCCGACTATGACTATCCATTATTCGGACCACCTCCTTTCCGCGTACTCATGAAGCTATGCGGTCGCGCGCGCCGGGGGCAAGTAATTATCGGACGGCCGCGAACAGGCGATCGTGCGCTTTACACTCGGGGCATGACCGAGACGCAGTGGCACGAGGAACTCCGCGCCAAGGGCTACCGGGTCACCCCGCAGCGGCAGCTCGTGCTCGAAGCGGTCAAGGATCTGGAGCACGCGACGCCCGAGGAGATCTGCACCAAGGTCCGCGAGACGGCGCGCGGGGTCAACATCTCGACCGTCTACCGCACGCTGGAGCTGCTCGAAGAGCTCGGCATGGTCACCCACACCCATCTCGGCCACGGCGCGCCGACCTACCACCTGGCGGCCGAGGCCGACCACGTCCATCTGGTGTGCCGGGGGTGCGACGAGGTCTTCGAGGTGCGTCCCGAGCTGGCCGAGGGGCTGGTGAAGGGGCTCGACGAGGAGCTGGGGTTCGCGGCCGACGTCCATCACCTCACGGTGTTCGGCCGGTGCAGCAACTGCCGCTGACCCGCGGCACCGGCGTCGGGCGCCGTCGCGCGGGCGGATAGCCTTGAGGGCATGCGTAGCCCTCTGCTCGATCTCCCCGGCGCCGTCGCGGCCGACGGGCCGGACGCCGACGTAGCCGCGCACTATGGCGACCTGTTCGCCGAACAGCGCGCGCTGGCCAAGGGTGAGGCGGTCGTCGACCGCAGCAACCGCGAGGTGGTCCGCATCTCCGGCGTCGACCGGCTGAAATGGCTCAACGACCTGACCTCGCAGAAGCTCGACGCGCTGCCGCCCGGCCAGTGGACGCAGACGCTCGACCTCGACCTCCAGGGCCGCGTGCTGCACCACCTCACGCTGGTCGACGACGGCGAGAGCGTGCTGGCGCACGTCGAGCCCGGCACGGCCCAGAGCCTGATCGACTACCTCGACCGCATGCGGTTCATGCTGCGCGTGGAGGTGTCGCGGGCCGACGACCTGGCGGTGCTCTCCACGGCCACCGAAGACTTCCTGGTGCCGCGCGCGGAGCTGGCCGACCATCTGGGCCGGCCCCTGGCGGGACTGTGGGCGTACGAGGCGCTGCGCATCGAGGCGCACCGGCCGCGGCTCGGCTTCGAGACCGACCACAAGACGATCCCCCACGAGGTCGACTGGATCGGCTCGGCGGTCCACCTGAGCAAGGGCTGCTACCGGGGCCAGGAGACGGTCGCCCGCGTCCACAACCTGGGCCACCCGCCGCGCCGCCTGGTGTTCCTGCACCTCGACGGCAGCGTCGACACCCTGCCGGTGCACGGCGACCCGGTGATCTTCGAGAGCCAGGAGGTCGGCGTCGTCGGCTCGGCCGCCCGCCACCACGAGCTGGGCCCGATCGCGCTGGCCGTGGTCAAGCGCACGGTCCCGGTCGACGCGCCGCTGCTGGCCGGTGGCGTGGCCGCCGCCCAGGAAGTCGTCGTGCCCCCCGACGCCGGCCGCAACGTCGCCATCGACCCCTCGCTGCGCCGCCGCATCCGCTGACCCGTCAGGCGTCGATGTCGAGGACGAGCGTGATCGGCCCGTCGTTGACCAGCGAGACCTTCATGTCGGCGCCGAAGCGGCCGGTCTCCACATGGGCGCCGAGCGCCCTCAGCTCCTCGACCACGGCCTCCACCAGCGGCTCGGCGACCGGTCCAGGGGCCGCGGCCTGCCAGGTGGGGCGCCTGCCCTTGCGCGCGTCGCCGTAGAGGGTGAACTGGCTGATCACCAGGAGCGGGGCGGAGACGTCGGAGCACGACTTCTCGCCGTGCAGGACGCGCAGGCCCCACAGCTTGGCGGCGAGCTTGGCGGCCTCGGCGCGGGTGTCGGTGTGCGTCACGCCGACCAGGACCAGCAGCCCAGGCTCGTCGACCGCGCCGACCGTCTGCCCCTCGACCTCGACGGAGGCCGAGCTCACTCGTTGTACGACTGCTCGCATGGCATCCCATTCTGGCGCAGAAAGAACTGTTCGTAGACTCGTGCCGAAAGGGGGCGCGTTATGTCGCTGATTGTCGAGGTTGTCCGGTCGGGGTTCGTGGAGTCCACGCATCAGGCCCGCATGTTGACCGTGGACGCGCGGGGCGTGCCCGTGGAGACGCGGGGAGCGGTGCACGTGCCGGCCTCGCCGCGATCGTCGATGAAGCCGCTGCAGGCGCTCGGCATGATGCGCAACGGCCTCCAGCTGGAGGGGGAGCTGCTGGCGCTGGCCTGCGCCTCGCACTCCGGTGAGGCGTTCCACGTGGACGGCGTGCGGAACATCCTGGCCGGAGCGGGCCTGGATGAGTCCGCCCTGCTGTGTCCGGAGGACCACCCGTTCGAGCGCACCTCGACCGAGTTCGGCAGGGTCTACATGAACTGCTCCGGCAAGCACGCCGCCATGCTGGCCACCTGTGTGCTCAACGACTGGCCGCTCACGACGTATCTGGAGCCCGCGCACCCGCTCCAGCGTGCGATCCGGGCGACGGTCGAGGACCTGACCGGCGAGCGCGTGGCCGCCTCCGGCGTGGACGGCTGCGGCGCGCCGCTGTTCTTCGTGTCGATGCTCGGCGTCACCAAGGCGTTCAGGGCGTTCCCGCTGGCGGCGGAGGGCTCGCACGAGCGGCGGATCTTCGACGCCATGCGGACCTACCCCGAGTGGACGTCCGGCACCGACCGGCCCGAGGCCAAAATCATGCGGGCGATCCCCGGGCTGATGCTGAAGGCGGGCGCGGAGGCGTTCGACGCGTTCGCGTTCGAGGACGGCCGGGCCGGCACGATCAAGGTCGAGGACGGCTCCACGCGGGCCCGCGTGCCCGTCACCGTGGCGGCCCTGCGCTCGCTCGGCCTGGACGCCCCCGAGCTGGCCGAGCTGGCCCGGCCGGCGCTGCTGGGCGGCGGCCGGCCGGTGGGCGAGCTGCGGATCCGCTAGAGGCTGCGGAACTGGCGGCTGGCGGAGATGGCCCCCGAGGTCGTCGTGGTGAACGTGCGCATCGACCCGGCGAACTTGGACAGGTCCCACTCCGCCGGCCCGTGGTACCAGTAGAGGTTGTCGGCCTGGTGGCCGTTGCCGGTCACCGAGGCCACCACCCGCGCCCAGTGCTCGACCCCGTCGAAGATCACCGCGTACGGCAGGTAGCGCGAGAACAGCTCCACCCGGTGCTGCTCGGGCACCTCGCCCAGGTCGCCGGAGAACAGGTACTCGCGGAAGCCCATCGTGTGCGCGAGCGCGGCCGAGCCCTTGGCGGTCTTGGCCGGCATGTACTGGCCGCCGACGGCCAGCGCGCCGCCCGCGATGACCAGGGCCAGTCCCAGCAGCCCGTACGTGGTGAACCAGGCCAGCCCGACCGTGGCCAGCAGGCCCAGCCCGATCAGCACGACGCCGATCGTCGTCCACCGGGTGCGCTCGGTGTCGGGACGGCGGGCGAACCAGCCCTGCGCGACCACGTCGGTGTAGAGCGCGTCGCGCACCTTGCCCAGATGGCCGGTGAACGAGCCGGACAGCTGTGACAGCAGCACCGTGTCGCGCCCGTCGAAGACGGCGTCGTACAGGGCCCGCTCGTACGGCAGCAGCGCGTTGACCGGCGCGTTCGGCAGCCTGACCAGCATCCAGTCGGGAGCGTCGTAGGCCTGGCGGGGCTGCTCGTCGATCCGCAGGTAGCCGCGGACGGCCAGGTCGACGATGGTGGCGGTGACGTCGACCACGTCGGCCTGCTCGTCCACCAGCGTGCCGATCTGGCCGGGACGCACGCCGTCCGGCGGGGTGAAGTGCCCGTTCTGGATGGGATCGACCGTGCCCTTCTCATGGCCCGCGACCCGGGCGTCCCGGCCGCGGGTCCAGTAGAGTAGGCCGACGCCGCCGAGCAGCAGCACCAGCAGGCCGGCCAGGGCGCCGCCGGTGACCAGGTCGAGGGTGAACGCCGAGGCCAGCGAGAAGCGCCTCTCCAGGATGGGCGCCCCGGAGCTGGAGCCCTTGGGGTAGCCGACGACCACCGTCAGGGCCTGGCCCGGCGCGAGGTTCTCCTGCTCGAAGTCGGCCTGCGTGCCGGTGTGGTCCATCGTGGCCGCGGTGCAGCCGATGGCCGAGGTCAGGTCGCCGGCGAAGCACGACAGGTTCTGCACCTGGCCGGGCCCGTGGACCTGGACGGTCGCCTTGGCCACGGCGACGTTCCAGCCGCTGACGGCGAACCAGCGCAGCTCCTCGACGCCGCCGGAGGTGGTCACCGCGCCCTTGACGTCGTACTCGACGGTCTGGCCCGTCACCGTCAGGACGTCGCCGTCGAGCTTGCCGCCCTTGACGTTGGCGACCTGGTAGACGCGGTCGTTGCCGTCGTCGTAGCGGGTCCTGGTGAGGAGGGTGCGCTTGAGGCCGCCGGACGCTCCGGTGATCTTCTCGACCACGTGGAGCGTGCCGTCCTTGGCGAGCGTCATCGTCACCTGGTCCGTGATCCCGGCCTCCGCCAGGGCGGGGGTGGCCAGCAACGTCAGCGCGGTGGCTCCCAGGGCGGCCAACGTGAGTCTGAAACCCGTCATGGCGGGACATCGTAGCGGTTGCGGGTGTCAATCCAGGGTGATGCCGTCGGCCGCCCGGCGTACGCTCTCGGGCGAGGCGGCCATGCCGGGGTTCTCCAGGGCGAGAGCCTGGTTGAGGGCGACGTAGGGCCGCATGCGCCGCTCGTACCGGTCGAACGCCCCCTCGGGGGCCCGGCCCAGCTCCTCGGCCAGCACGTACGCCCCCACCAGGGCCAGACTGGTGCCCTGCCCCGACAGCGGCGAGGGGCAGTAGCCGGCGTCGCCGATCAGCGCCACCCTGCCCTTCGACCAGCGGTCCATCTCGACCTGGGCCATGGCGTCGAAGTAGAAGTCGTCGGCCCGCCACATGGCCTCCAGCAGCTTGGGCGCCTGCCAGCGCAGCCCCGAGCAGTGCTCCTGGACCAGGCGCTTCTGCTGCTCGACGTCGCGGTGGTCGTAGCCGAGCGGGCCCGCGGCGAAGCCCATGTTGACCTTCATCACCGCCGTGTCCCGGTCGCTGAACAGGCCGAACCCGGCCTCACCCTCCCGGTGCCAGACCTGCCAGTGGTCCAGGCCGAGGAAGTTGTCGGCGGTGTAGATGGAGACGTACATGCCGAGGTGCTTGAGGAAGGGCTGCTCCGGGCCGAAGGTCAGCTTCCTGACGTTGGAGTGCAGGCCGTCGGCGCCGATCACGTAGTCGTAGCGTTCCCGGACGCCGCTGTCGAAGGTCACGTCCACGCCTTCGTCGTCCTGGGTGAGGGTGGCGACGGAGTCGCCGTACCGGCAGGGGGCGTCGGTGACGGCGTCGAGGATGGCGGTGAGGTCGTCGCGGGCGATCTCGACGTCCGGGCTGTCGAGCCGGCCGCCGCTGACGGTCTCCTCGGTGCTGCGCATGATCTCGTTGCCGTCGCCGTCGTGCATGGACATGCCGCGCATGGTCGTCCGGGCCGCCCTGACCTGCTCCAGGATGCCCATGCGGTCGGCCACGACCAGGGCGGCGCCCCGGAGGTCGACGGCCTGGCCGCCCTTGCGCGGGCGCGGGGCGCGCTCGACGAGCGTGACCTCGAAGCCGCGCCGCCGCAGCCAGTGGGCCAGGGCGGGACCCCCGACGCTCGCCCCCGAGACGAGAACCTTCATGGTGCGCTCCTTGCTGTTGACGTTGTACGCGGAACTGAATGTACGACGTACATACAGCAGTTCACAAGGCTGCGCTGATAAGATCTGTACTAGTACAGAGAGAGGGACGAGATGACCGCTCCGCCTTACGCGCGCATCGTCGAGGACATCAGGCGGCGCATCGCCGACGGCCGCCTGCGGCCCGGCGACCGGGTGCCCTCCACCAGGCAGCTCGCCCGCGACTGGGAGGTCGCGCTCGCCACGGCGGCCAAGGCGCTGACGGTGCTGGCCCAGCAGGGCGTGGTGGTGGCCGAGCCGCGCGTCGGCACGGTCGTGGCCGAGATCCGCGGCGGCGGGGCGCGGCGGGCCCCCGTCCCGTCCGGCGACGACCTGACCCGCGACCGCATCGTGGCCGCCGCCGTCGAGATCGCCGACGCCGACGGGCTCGCCGAGCTGACCATGCGCGGCGTGGCGGGCCGGCTCGGCGTGGCCACCATGTCCCTCTACCGGCACGTCGGCGGCAAGGACGACCTGGTCATGCTCATGATCGACCAGGTGATCCGCGAGTTCCCGCTGCCCGACCCGCCGCCCGACGGATGGCGGGCCAGGCTGGAGACCGCCGCCCGGGTGCAGTGGGCGGGCTACCGCACCCACCCGTGGATGGCCAGGGTCACGTCACTGACCAGGCCGCTGCCCTCGGCCAGCCTGATCGCCCACACCGAGTGGGTCATGCGCACGCTGGAGGGCTCGCCCCTCGACCCCATGAGCAAGATGCACGTGCACACCCTGCTGTTCAGCTTCGTCCAGGGCCTGGCCGCCAACATCGAGATGGAGCAGCAGGCCCAGGCCGCGACCGGGCTGACCGCCGACGAATGGATGACCAGCAGGGAAGGGGAGCTCCAGGCGCTGGCGGAGTCGGGGCGGCTGACCGCCTTCACTGGCGTCGTCGAGGAGCTGGGCGGCGAGTTCGACCTCGACCTCGACCGGCTCTTCGCCTTCGGCCTCGACGCGCTGCTCGACGGGCTCGCCGGGCTGGTCGAAGGGCGCTAGTCGGAGATCGCGATGCGCAGCCGGCGGAAGCCGCGCCCCTTGCTCTCGATCTTGGCCACCTTGATGCGGCCGATCTGCTTGGTCGAGGCCACGTGGGTACCGCCGTCGGCCTGCGTGTCGAGGCCCACGATGTCGACGATGCGCACGTCCTGGACGGCCTCGGGCACCAGGTTCGTGGCCGTGCGGATGATGTCGGGGATCTCGAACGCCTCCCGCCTGGGCAGCACGCGCACGTCGATGCGCCGGTCGGCGACGATCTCGGCGTTGCAGGCGTCCTCGACGGCCTCCTTGAAGCCGGGCGGCACCTCGGGCAGGTTGAAGTCCATGCGGGCGCTCAGCTCGTCCATGTTGCCGCCGGTGACCAGGCAGCCGTAGTCCCTGAACACCACGCCGCACAGCACGTGGAGCCCCGAGTGCGTACGCATGAGCGCCGACCGGCGGGCGTCGGCCACGGCCGCCTCCACCACCGTGCCGGCGGGCGGGATCGGGTCGCCCTCGGCGGGGATCAGGAAGAGGTCGTCGCCTTTGCGCACCCCGACGATGCGCGTCTCCACACCCTGCCAGACCAGAACTCCGTGATCGGCCGGCTGGCCGCCCCCGCCTGGATAGAATGCCGACCTGCTCAGCACGATCCCCTCAGGCGTCGCGTCCAGCACGACGGCTTCGAAGTCCCGCAGGCTCTGGTCGGACAGTTCGAGCCGCTGCGTGCGTCCGTGGAGGTCGGCGGTCATATCGGCAGCCTAGTGCCCCGGGGTGATAATGCGTGGCCTGATGCTTCGAGGAAGAATCGCCCCGGTCGTCGCGATAATGGGGATTTTTGCTGGAGTTTCGGCATGTAGTAGTGCAGTGGCCGGTACGCCGCCGCAGCGGGCGCCCGAGGCCGTCCCTCCGGCCCGCCCGGCGGTCCCGGTGATGATGTTCGTGGGTGACAGCTTCACGGTCGGCTCAGGGCCCGTGCCGCCCTGGCGGACCTACGCCTCGGAGTCGGCGCGCCTGCTCGGCTGGCAGCCGGTGATCGCCGGCGCCGGTGGCACCGGCTACCTCAACGAGGGCAAGGTGGGCCGCACGTTCCGGCGGTCGTTCGAGGAGGAACTGGCCTGGCGGCCGGCCCCCGACGTGCTGGTCATCTCCGGCGGCCACAACGACCAGCGCTGGAGCACCGGGCAGGTGCGCGAGGCGGCCACCGGCCTGCTCGCCGAGGTGCGCCGCCGCTGGCCGGTCACCAAGGTCGTCATGGTCGGGCCGATCTGGCTGGAGGACACCCCGGCCAAGGCCTATCGCGTGCGCGACGCCCTGGCGGAGGTGGCGGACGCCGCGGGGGTGCCGTTCCTCGACCCGATGCGCCGCAAATGGGTGACCGGCAGGCCGTCGGAGACGGTGTTGCCCGACGGCGTGCATCCCACGTTCGCCGGGCACGAGCGCATCGCCGCGTGGCTGGCGGGCGAGCTGGCCTGATCTACCAGGGGCCGTAGGGGCCGCTGTTGCCGCGGCCCATGCCCTTGACGGCGGGCTTCACGTCGACGATGTAGATGGTGGCGGCGATGACGGCCAGGATGGAGAACAGGCCGATGCCGTTGAGCCCGATGAACCTGAAGCCGCCGACCAGCATGAAGTCGTTGAAGTAACCCAGCGCACCGCCGCCGGAGAGCAATGTCGCCAGCGCGAGGATGAGCAGCCAGATCTTCTTCTGCAGCTTGCCCGCCGAGACGAACGCGTTGGTCGGCACCCGCGCCGCGTGGACCAGCGCGTAGACCGACATGCCGAAGATGACGGCGGCGAGCACCAAGAAGAGGAAGTTGAAAAGGCCGTTGATCATATTCATGTTGCTGGCTCCACCCAACGCCGCGAAGAAATCGGCCCCAGCCTAATAGGCGTCCCCGACAAGCGGGCACCGGAAGAGAAAAGGGCCCGCCTCCGGGGAGGCGGGCCCTTTCGCTCGGTCAGGCCTTGGCCCGAGGGGCGCGGGTCGTCTTCTTGACGGGCTCGGCGACGGGCGGCTCGGCGGCCTCCGACACCTCCTCCAGCTCAAGGGCGGCCTCACCGGTCGTCTTGCTGACGACCTTGCGGCCACGGCTGGCGAAGTCCTCGTAGACCTCGGTGGCCTTGTTGCTCAGCTGGTCGGCGTACTCGCGGGCCTTTTCGGGGAACTCGCGGACGAAGCCCTCGGCCTTGTCGGCGTACGCGCGGGTCTTCTCCGGCAGGTCCTTGGCCAGCTCCGAGCGGCGGGACTGGAGCTGGCGGAGCTGCTCGGGCAGCTCGCGCAGCTTCTCCACGGCGAAGTCGCCGGCGCCCGCGAACGCGTAGAAGGGCTTGGAGTCGGTGAGCTTCTTGACCTCGGTGGCGAGCGTCATGGGTTAACCTTCCTTGGTTTCCTGGGTGACGGTCCCGTTGCCGGGGGAGGCCGCGTAGGGCTCAAGCGCGGCGAGATACTCCTCGGGCAGCGGCGGCTCGTCGTCCGCGGTGGAGTCGTGCTGAGGGCGGGCGTTCTGGGAGGTCTGCTCGCCCTCGGTGCGGTTCTCCTTGCGGAACGATTCATAGATGTCGATCAGCACCTGGCGCTGGCGCTCGGTGAGCAAGGTGTCGGCGTTGATCGCGGTGATCACGTCGCTCGGCGGCTCCCGGTCCTCGATGAGGCCGGCCTGCACGTAGAGCGCCTGCGAGGAGATCCGCAGACCCTTGGCGATCTGGTTGAGGATCTCCGCGCTCGGCTTGCGCAGCCCGCGCTCGATCTGGCTGAGGTAGGGGTTGGAGACCCCTGCCGCCTGCGCGAGCTGGCGCAGCGAGATCTTCGCCTGTTGCCGTTGCTCGCGGATGTATTCGCCGATCGAGCCGACCTTCGGTAGTGCCATACCGACAGTCTGCCGTCCCGTGCTTGCAATTGCAAACGGAATGGCTAACACCAGCAAGCAGTCAGAGCTGGTAGACCCACAGGAAGGGTGTGGCGGTGAGCAAGCTCACAGAGAGGGCGAGGTAGCCGTACCGGACAGATGCTGACAATTCCGGCGCCGGCTTGATCAGGCGGTCCACCCGGGCCATGACGTGGTGCGCGTGCACGCCGAGCATGCCCTGCGGGGTCGGCATGGCGCCGGCCGTACCGAACCTGAGCAGCGCCGTGGCCAGCCTGCGCGGCGAGCAGTAGCGGCGGGCACGGTCGTCGGCAGCCATCTCGATCAGCAGCTCCACCTGAGCCTGCGCGTCGGCCACCACCTTCGACCAGGGCAGCGCACGGCGCAGCGCGGCGAACGGCAGCAGCACCAGATCGTGCCGCTCGCGCACGTGGGCGGCCTCGTGCGCCAGCACGGCCGCCATCTCGTCGGGCGACAGCAGCTCCAGCGCGCCCGCGCTGACCACGACCTGCGAGCGCAACCCCGGCACGCAGTACGCCGCCGCACTCGGATGGTCGAGCACCCGCACCCCGGGAACGCCGGGATCGTCGCGGGAGATGAGCGCGAGCAGCACACGATGCCGCCGCCGCGCGCGCAACGCCTGCACGCCGGCCGTCAGCAGCACCACGACCAGCACCGCCAGCGAGGTGAGACCGGCGATCATGGCCAGCACGTGCAGCGGGTCCCACGCCTCGGACGGCGTCTCCCCACGCGCGAAGGCGATCAGCCCCGGCAGCACGCCCACGTCGTAGGGCGTGACCGCGTAGGCCAGCATGGCGCCGGTGGTGGCCAGGCCCCAGGCCACGCCCAGGGACTGCCAGACGATGATGGCGAGTTTCGGGGCGCGGGAGGTCCACCGGGCCGTCGTGAAACGCCAGGAGCCGAGCGCGCACGCCGTGGCGAGCGCCGCTAGCACCGCTGCCGTGATCACTCTTCCTCCAGCTCCGTGAGAGCTCTCCGCAGGATCTCCGCCTCCGGGCCCGACACGGCCTGGGCGAAGCGGGTCAGGGCGGCCGAGCGGTCGCCCGTCAGGTCCAACGCCTCAAGCATAAGCTCGGCGATGTAGGCGTCACGGCTCGCGGCCGGTTCGTAACGCCACGCGCGGCCGTCCCTGGTCCGATCCAGGAAGCCCTTGCGCGTGAGGCGGTCGAGTACGGTCATCACCGTCGTGGGGGCGAGGTCGCGATCGGCAATGAGCCTGCCGACCTCGCGGGCGGTCAACGCGCTGTGCTCCGCCCAGAGGATGTCCATGATGCTGCGCTCAAGCTCGCCAAGACCCTTCACGCCCTTCAGGGTAGCTCTACAAAGCGTCGAGCTGGCATCCGGGAGCGGCAAGTGGCGACGCGGAACCGCGGCTGGCAGGCTGGGTGAGATGAATGTCACGTTGGTGCAGGGAGACATCACCGAGCAGCGGACCGACGCGATCGTGAACGCGGCCAACTCCTCCCTGCTCGGCGGCGGAGGCGTCGACGGCGCCATCCACCGGCGCGGCGGGCCGGAGATCCTGGCGGAGTGCAGGCAGTTGCGCGCCGGGCACCTCGGCGGGGGCCTGCCGACCGGCCAGGCCGTCGCCACCACCGCCGGGCTGCTGCCGGCCCACTGGGTGATCCACACGGTGGGGCCGGTCTACTCCAGGTCGCAGGACCGCTCCGAGCTGCTGGCCGCCTGCCACCGCGAGTCGCTGCGGGTGGCGGACGCGCTGGGCGCCAGGACGGTGGCCTTCCCCGCGATCTCCACCGGCATCTACGGCTGGCCGCTCGACGACGCCGCGCGCATCGCCGTGACCGCCGTGCGCGCGGCCGGGACGTCGGTCGAGGAGGTCAGGTTCGTGCTGTTCGACGCCGCGGCCTACGAGGTGTTCCGCGGGCAGCTCTCCTCATAGCCGAGGTGTCCCGCGGGCAGCCCTCCTCCTAGCGCGGGTCCACCGCCGACCAGGGCAGGGTGAGCTCGCCGAGCCGCCACCTCGCCGGGCCGCCGAGCGGCGGGCGCACCGCCACCGGCCACTGCCCGGCAAGCAGCCGTACGGACGCCAGCCAGCGCTGCCGCAGCCCGTGCACCCCATAAGGGGCGCTGACCGCCCACGCGTGGTCGAAGTCGCGCAGGAACGCATGGATACGCTCACCCGGCACGTTCCGGTGGATGAGCGTCTTCGGCAGGCGGTCGGCCAGGTCCGAAGGCCGCTCGAAGGCGTCGAAACGGGCGGAGAACGTCAGTGTGTGCGGGCCGTCGGGGGACAGGCCCACCCAGATCGCCCGCCGTCCGGTCTCGGAGGAGGTGCCCTCGACCAGGACGCCGCCGGGGGCCAGCCTGCCGCAGAGCACGTCCCAGTAGTGCCACGCCTCCGCCTCGCCGTACTGGCGCAGCACGTTGAAGGCGCGTACCAGCGTCGGCGGGCGGGGGACGGGCAGCTCGAAGCCGCCGAGCGCGAAGCTCAGCCCCTCCCGCTCGTACGGCTTGGCCAGGGCCACCCTGGCCGGGTCGATCTCGATGCCGACCACCTCGACGTCGGGCGCGACCGCGCGCAGCCGGGTGAACAGCTCAAGCGTGGTCGTGTGCGAGGCGCCGTAGCCGAGGTCGACGACGAGCGGGCGGACGGCGGCGCGCAGGGCCGGGCCGTGCACGGCGGCCGTCCAGCGGTCGACCCGGCGCAGCCGGTTGTGCCACGTCGTGCCGCGCGTGATCGCGCCGACCGGTCTGGCCATCCGGCTCAGCCACCGCTGACGCGGTGCACCTTGTGCTGGGCGGCCTGGGCGCGCGGCCTGATCACCAGGCGGTCGATGTTGACGTGGGACGGGCGCGTCACGCACCAGGCGATGGCGTCGGCCACGTCCTCGGAGGTCAGCGGGCCGGGGACGCCCTCGTACACGCGGGCGGCGGCCGTCTCGTCGCCGCGGAAGCGGGTGACCGCGAAGCCCTCGCTCCTCACCATGCCCGGCGCGATCTCGACCACCCGGACCGGCTGCCCGACCAGCTCAAGGCGGAGCGTCTCGGCCATCGCGGACTGGGCGTGCTTGGCCGCGACGTAGCCGCCGCCGCCCTCGTACGAGACCAGGGCCGCGGTCGAGGTCAGCATCACCAGGACGCCGTCGCCGGACGCCACGAGTTTGGGGATCAGTGCCTGGGTCATGCGTAGGGAGCCGAGTACGTTCGTGTCGTACATCTGCTGCCAGTCGTCGAGAAGGCCGTCCGTGACCGATTCCATGCCGAGCGCGCCACCGGCGTTGTTGACCAGCACGTCGCAGCGGTCGAGCGAGCCGACCAGCGCGTCAACCGACTCCTGAGAGGTCACGTCAAGCGTCACCGGCCTGATCGAGGGCACCTCCGCGGCCAGCTTGTCCAGCCGGTCGCGGCGCCGTGCGCCCGCCACCACCGCATAGCCTTCAGCGGCGAGCCGCCGCGCGGTCGCCTCGCCGATCCCGCCGCTCGCCCCGGTCACCACTGCCGTTCTCTGCATGCCCTCATCCTGCCAGGGCGAACGCGGTGCGAACCGCGGCAGGGAATGTCGAAAAAATCTGGATAGTTGTATTCCGCTTGGAGGTGATGTCGAGTGAGGCGACGACGGGTCAGCCGGGTCGCGACCATCAGCATGCACACATCGCCATTGGACCAGCCCGGCACGGGCGACGCCGGTGGCATGAACGTGTACATCGTCGAGTCGGCCAGGAGACTGGCGCAACTCGGCGTGGAGGTGGAGATCTTCACCAGGGCCACCGCCCGCGACCAGCCGCCCGTGGCCGAACTCGCCCCCGGCGTGCTGGTGCGCCACCTGACGGCCGGGCCGTACGAGGAGATGGACCGCGCCGACCTGCCCGGGCAGCTCTGCGCGTTCCTGTCCGAGGTGCTGCGCACCGAGGCCATGTACGACCCGGGCCGCTACGACGTCATCCACTCCCACTACTGGCTGTCCGGGCAGGTCGGCTGGCTGGCCAAGGAGCGCTGGGGCGTGCCGCTCGTGCACACCATGCACACCATGGCCAAGGTCAAGAACCTGCTGCTCGCCCAGGACGACAAGCCGGAGCCCCAGGCCCGCGTGGTGGGCGAGGAACAGGTCGTCGAGATCGCCGACCGCCTCGTGGCCAACACCGCCGACGAGGCCCGCGAGCTCATGGACCTGTACGGCGCCTCCAAGCAGCGCGTGGCCGTCGTGAACCCCGGCGTCAACCTCACCGTCTTCCAGCCCGCCTCACAGGGCGCCGCCCGGCAGCGGCTGGACCTGCCGCAGGACGCCCGCGTCCTGCTGTTCGTGGGCCGCATCCAGCCGCTCAAGGCCCCCGACGTGCTGCTGCGCGCGGCCTCGCGCATGCTCATCGACGACCCCTCGCTGCGCGGCCGCCTGGTCGTGGCGTGCGTCGGCGGGCCGTCCGGCAACGGGCTCGCCCGGCCGTCCATCCTCACGGAACTGGCCGGTGAGCTGGGCATCTCCGACGTCGTCCGGCTCGTGCCGCCGGCTCCGCAGGAGGAACTGGCCGACTGGTACCGGGCGGCGGACGTGACCGTGGTGCCGTCGTACAGCGAGTCGTTCGGGCTGGTGGCCCTGGAGTCGCAGGCGTGCGGGACGCCGGTCGCCGCGGCGGCGGTGGGCGGACTGCGCACCGCGGTGGACGACGGTGTCTCCGGGGTGCTGGTGGACGGGCACGATCCGGACGAATGGGCCCGTGTCCTGCATCGTCTGGTCACCACGCCGGAATGGCGTGAGCAGTTGTCGCGGGGGGCCCGTACGCACGCGGCCGCCTTCGGCTGGCAGGCGACGGCGGGACGGCTCATGGAGGTGTACGCGGGCGCCGTCGCGAATCTGCACAAGGTGCCCGTGGCGCTCAACTTCTAGCGGGCCTCATGGCCGTACGGCGCGCGCTCCTAAGCTGTATCCCATGCGCGATGTCGTCGAAGCCGCGCTCAAGGCCGCGGACGTCTCCTACGACGAGCCGCGGCCTGGGGCGTTCCTGGTCAAACTGCCCGGACAGCACAAGCTCGCCACTATGACCTGGCTGATCGTCGGCGAGCGGGTGCTGCACGTCGAGGCGTTCTTCTGCCGCCAGCCGGACGAGAACCACGAGGAGTTCTACCGCTGGCTCCTCGGCAAGAACGGCGGCATGTACGGCGTGCACTTCTCCCTCGACCCCGTCGGCGACGTCTACCTCGTCGGCCGGGTGCCGCTGGCCGCCGTCAGCGAGGAGGAGGTCGACCGGCTGCTCGGCTGCGTGCTGACGTACTCCGACGACTGGTTCGACCGGGCTCTGGAGCTGGGTTTCGCCTCGTCCATCAGGCGGGAGTGGGAGTGGCGCGCCAAACGCGGCGAATCCCTGGCCAACCTGCAGGCCTTCGCCCGTTTCGCCGACCCCGGACGGTGACCTCCTGCCGCTCGGCACGGCGGCCATAGGATTGCCGCATGGCGACTTTGGTGCTGCTACGGCATGGTGAGAGCGACTGGAACGCGAAGGGCCTGTTCACCGGTTGGGTGGACGTCAGCCTGTCGGCCAAGGGCGAGGACGAGGCCCGGCGCGGCGGCCGGCTCCTGCAGGAGGCCGGTCTGCGGCCGGACGTCCTGCACACCAGCCTCATGACCCGGGCCATCCAGACGGCCCAGCTCGCCCTCGGCGAGGCCGACCTGCTCTGGCTCCCGGTCAAGCGCAGCTGGCGGCTGAACGAACGCCACTACGGGGCCCTGCAGGGCAAGAACAAGGCCCAGACGCGCGAGGAGTTCGGCGACGAGCAGTTCATGCTCTGGCGCCGCTCGTACGACGTGCCGCCGCCGCCCATCGCGGACGACGACGAATACTCCCAGGTCGGCGACCCCCGCTACGCCCTCCTTCCGCCGGAGCTCATGCCGCGCACGGAGTGCCTGAAGGACGTCGTCGACCGCATGCTCCCGTACTGGTACGACGAGATCGTGCCCGATCTGGCGGCCGGGCGCACCGTGCTGGTGGCCGCGCACGGCAACTCCCTCAGGGCGCTGGTCAAGCACCTCGACGGCATCGGCGACGAGGAGATCGCGGGGCTCAACATCCCTACGGGGATTCCGCTGGCGTACGAGCTGGACGCCGACTTCCGGCCGAAGGTGCGGGGCGGCCGCTACCTCGACCCGGAGGCCGCCAAGTCCGCCATCGAAGCAGTCGC
Source organism: Nonomuraea sp. NPDC049607 (assembly GCF_040675375.1). Lineage (NCBI taxonomy): Bacteria > Bacillati > Actinomycetota > Actinomycetes > Streptosporangiales > Streptosporangiaceae > Nonomuraea > Nonomuraea sp. NPDC049607. Next base: position 83,038 of record NZ_JBFAOV010000021.1, on the reverse strand, counting down.
CAACCAAGGCCGCTGACACGTCCCGAGGGCAAGCCCCCGGCCCTCAAGCCAGGGGCTTCGCCCTGGGGCGCTGCGCGGCACTCTTCTACGGGGGCAAGCCCCGCACCCCCGTGCGAGGGGACTCCCGTCCCCTCGCGCTCCCCGGCGTTGGCCTGGGTGCGCCCGACGGCCGGTTCAGGACGGATCAGGCTGCCACGGCCGGCTTGACGTGCCCGGACGTCCGATCCAGGGCAGGGCTCGAAGCTGTGGGCGAGTGGGCCGTCGGAGCGGGAAGCTATGTCACTGATGCCGGACAGTGAAATGTGTGGGCCGTTCTGCGCCAAGGTGCCTATGCTTTCGGGGATGTGAGCACCTCTGCCAGAGCTGAGCGCTCCTGCCCTCTTCCTTCCCCCGGTGAAGCCGGCGTTCCAGGTGGGACGGTCTGACCGTGCCCATGTGGGAGCCCCACGTCTCGCGCGGACTCGTACGCGTGGTCGAAGCGTCCTGTTGTGAGGAGTACGTCCTGTGCTTCGAAGCGGCGCAGTTCTTCGTACGGCGGGTCGCCGAGCGAGGGGATTACGAGGAGACCGCCAGGGGGCCGTACGCCCGGGCCGCCGCGGTTTGGGGTGAACTGGCGCGGCGGCATGTGTGCAGGAGCCGGGCAGGCGGTCTCGTGACGTGATCAGAGCGAGACGCTCGTCAACCAGAACGTCGGACGCGGGATCAGAACGTCGGGCGCAGGACCAGGCTGACGAACCCGAAGACGTCCCGGTAGACGCGCAGCCATTCGGCGCGGTGCGTGTTGGCCGTCGTGATCGCCTCGCACCGGTCTGGATGGTCGGGATTGTCCAGAGCCCATGAAGCCAGCGACCCCGTCCAGGCCCATTCGTAGTCGTCGAGCTCCTGGCGCGTGCTGATGTGGCCGTGCACCGGCATCCAGCCATCGGCGGTGACGCGGTCCATCAGGGTCGGCAGGTCGGTGAGCTCGCCCAGCATCTCCACCGCCTCGGGCGAGGGCTCACGGGCCCAGAAACCCTCCCCGACCAGGACGCGTCCGCCGGGAGCCAGGTGCTCGCGCGCCGCCGCGAGCGTGGGCAGCAGGCCGCCGAACGCGTGCGTCGCCCCGACGCTGATCACCAGGTCGAACGCGTGCGGGGAGCTGAACTCGGCGGCGTCCTCACGATGGAGGACGAGACGGTCCCGGACGCCGAGCGCCTCCGCGCTCTCCGCGGCGTGGGCCAGCGCGCCCTCGGCGACGTCCACGCCCTCCGCCTGCAGTTTGGGGTACGCCCCCAGTGCGCGCAGCAGCCACTCGCCGCCGCCGCAGCCGAGGTCGAGCACGCGTGAGTCGCCCTGGGGGAGGGCGCGGTCCAGAAGGCGGCGCACCGAGTCGTCGTCGAGCGGAGCCGCGATCGGATGATCCGCATGGGCGAGTCGGGAGATCTGTTCACGATTCACCGGCGGAGCCTGCCACAGGCGGAGACCACGCCGCACCCGCTTTTCCCCAGGACGCGGGGCGTTTCACAGGTATCTGAGCGCGCTCGCCGCTGTTTGTCCAGCCGGATCGCGCGTCCCGTGACTCCCACGCCGAAGGGCAGGCGAAGCCGGGCGGCACCCCCCGGATGGTGCCGCCCGGCTTCGGGAAGCGGCTAGCTGGGACGGGCGCCGGTGACCATGTAGACGACGTCCCCCGCCACGCGCACCGCGTGGTCGGCGTACCGCTCGTAGTACCGGCCGATCAGCGTGATGTCGATCGCGGGCTCCACCCCGTGCTGCCAGTCCTTGGCCAGGATGTTGCGGAACAGCCGCCGGTGCAGCCGGTCCATCGCGTCGTCGTCCTGCTCCAGCTCAAGGGCCGACTCGACGTCCCTGGACGCCACGCAGCTGCCGGCCTTGGTGACCAGGTTCTCGGCGATCTGCCCCATTTCCACGATGGTCGAGCGCGTCTCGGGCGGAATCGCCGAGTCGGGGTGCCGCAGCCGGGCCACCTTGGCCACATGGACGGCGAGGTCGCCCATGCGTTCGAGGTCGGTGCCCATGCGCAGCGCCGTGATGACCATTCGCAGGTCCACCGCTACCGGCTGCTGCCTGGCCATCAGCTCGAAGATCGACGTCTCGATGTCGGCGAAGATGGCGTTCACCTCCTGGTCGCGGGAGATGACGCTCTCGGCGAGCTGGAGGTCGGCGTCGAGGAGGGCCGTGGTGGCACGGGAGATGGCCGAGCGGACCAGCCTCGTCATCTCGACCAGCTTGCCCGTCAGGAGATCAAGTTCTTCATGGTACGCGTCGCGCATGTCGTCACCGTACGTGGCGCTTGATGAACGAACCTCTACTGCGAGATGAACTTTCCAGGAAAGGGCCGTTCATCCGCAGGTGAGAGGTCTGTCCCTTGGACTTCGCCACCTACCATCGGAGGCATGAGTGAGATGGCCATGAGCTTCGCGGCCCTGGCCGGGTTCGTCGTGGGAGCCCTGGCGGTCCTGTTCTACAGGAACCAGATCGAGGCTCCGAAGAGGACCGATTCAGCCGACGGCGTCGAGACCGGAGCGGCGCTGCCGCAGGGCGTGGCCTCCGTGCTCGCCGTGCTCCCCTCGTCCGCCGTCGTGCTCGACGCGCACGACCGCGTGCTGCGCGCCAGCTCGGCCGCGCGCGCGTTCGGGCTGGTCAAGGGCGACAGGCTGATGGCCGCGGAGCTGCTCGCACTGGCGAGACAGGTACGCCGCGACGGCGAGATCCGCGAGAGCGAGATCGACGTCGCCGGTCACAAGTTCGGCCAGGAGACGACGAACTTCGCCGTCCGCGTCGCCCCCCTCGGCTCCTACGGCCAGGTGCTGGTGCTGGCCGAGGACCAGACCGAACGGCGCAGGGTCGAGGCCGTGCGCCGCGACTTCGTCGCCAACGTCAGCCACGAGCTGAAGACGCCCGTGGGCGCGCTGAGCCTGCTGGCCGAGACCATCCAGGACGCCGCCGACGACCCCGAGGCGGTCACCCGCTTCGCCGGGCGCATGCAGCACGAGGCCGCCCGGCTCACCTACCTGGTCCAGGACCTGATCACGCTGAGCAGGATCCAGGGCGCCGAACCCATCCCCACCCCGGGCCAGGTCGCCATCGACGAGGCCATCCACGACGCCATAGACCACTGCAACACCAAGGCGGTGGCCAAGGACATCACGCTGGTCACCGGCGGCACCGAGGGGCTGCGCATCTGGGGGGACGACGAGCTGCTCGTCACCGCCCTGCGCAACCTCATCGACAACGCCGTCGCCTACAGTCCCGAGCACACGCGGGTCGTGGTCAGCGTCCGTCCGGCCGGCGACTCCGTCGAGATCAGCGTCAGCGACCAGGGCATCGGCATCCCCGAGGAGTCTCTGGAGCGCATCTTCGAGCGCTTCTTCCGCGTAGACGCGGCCAGATCACGGGCGACCGGCGGCACCGGGCTCGGCCTGGCCATCGTCAAGCACGTCGCCGCGGCCCACGCGGGCGAGGTGTCCGTCTGGAGCAAGGAAGGCTCCGGCTCCACCTTCACCCTCCGTCTGCCCGCCTTCGGCGGCACGGCGGTGGCAGTACCACCCTCGATTCCCCTGGAGGCCGCAAAATGACCAGAGTCCTAGTGGTTGAGGATGAGGAGTCCTTCTCCGACGCCTTGTCCTACATGCTGCGCAAGGAGGGCTTCGAGGTGTCGGTCGCGGCGACCGGGCCCGAGGCGCTCGACACCTTCGACCGTAACGGCGCCGACCTCGTCCTGCTCGACCTGATGCTGCCCGGCCTGCCGGGCACCGAGGTGTGCCGTTCGCTGCGGCAGCGCTCGAAGGTGCCGGTCATCATGCTGACCGCCAAGGACAGCGAGATCGACAAGGTCGTGGGCCTGGAGCTGGGTGCCGACGACTACGTCACGAAGCCGTTCTCCTCGCGGGAGCTGGTGGCGCGCATCCGCGCGGTGCTGCGCCGTCAGGGCGACGTGGTGGAGGAGCTGGAGACCGCCGTCCTGGCCGTCGGCCCGGTGCGCATGGACGTCGACCGGCACGTCGTCGCGGTCCGCGGCGAGCAGGTGCAGCTGCCGCTGAAGGAGTTCGAGCTGCTGGAGGTGCTGCTGCGCAACGCCGGCCGGGTGCTCACCCGCGGCCAGCTCATCGACCGCGTCTGGGGCGCCGACTACGTGGGCGACACCAAGACCCTCGACGTCCACGTCAAGCGCCTGCGCGCCAAGATCGAGGCGGACCCGTCCAACCCGCGCTGCATCCTCACCGTGCGCGGCCTGGGCTACAAGTTCGACGCCGCCGAGGAATGAACGACCCTTGTTCTGGTACGTGGGTTCGTACCAGAACAAGGGTTTTTTCATGCCGTCAGTGGGCCTCTTCGGTGGCCTCGGGAGTGGCGGACGCCGAGGGCGTCGGAGCCGGGGTGGCGTTGGGGGCGGCGGGGTAGTCCTTGAACTCACGGCTGCGCGTGACCACAGGGACGGTCAGGGACACTGTCCCGGCGTTGGCGAACTGGAGGTCCAGGCGGATGCTCTCGCCGCCTCTGAGGCTCGTGGAGATGCCCTCCAGCATCAGCTGCGGCTGCGGCTTGCCGGTGTTGACGAGCTGGTTCGGGGGAAGCTGGATCGGCGTGGCGACCTTCACGGCCCCGACCGAGCCCGCGGAGACGGCCTGGAGGGTGTCGGCGGCGTTCGCGGTGTTGAGGATGTTCAGGTAGATCGGGGCCGAACCACGCCAGGCGAGCTGGGCGCCGGAGTCGGGGCCGAGGATGAACGCCTGCGGGATGTGAATGCCGCGCGTGCCATAAGCACCCTGGTCGATGAGTGCGACCGCCTCGTTAGGGGCGTACGGCTTGTTGGTGTTGGCGTCGAATCCTGCCCCGCAGCCCGCGAGCACGGGGGCTGCCAAGAACGCGGCGGCTACGACAATCCAGCGACGGCTGGTCACGTGCGGGTTCTCCTTGGTCTTGCGCGGTAAGGCGCATGCGTGTTGGGCAGCGCCTACCATATCCACCTGAATCCATGGTCATATCCGCACCCCTGCAGGTCATTCGCTATGTCCGGAAATGCGATTCATACAGTCGAGGACTTGTCAAGCCCCAATATGCGGCTTTGACCTGCAGTTATGAGGATTTCACTGTTCCGGGAGCCTGTGGACGCGTGGTACCCTGGAGTACAGCGGAAGGGGTACTTGTCACATGACTTTCCAGGTCGGCGACACTGTCGTCTACCCCCACCATGGGGCTGCTCGGATCGAAGCAATCACGACGCGATCCATCAAGGGTGAGGAAAAGACCTACCTGGTGCTCAAGGTCGACAAGGGCGACCTTACCGTCCAGGTGCCAGCAGAAAACGCGGAACTCGTCGGTGTGCGCGACGTCGTCGGCCAGGAAGGCCTTGAGCGGGTTTTCGATGTTCTTCGGATGCCGCACACGGAAGAGCCGACCAACTGGTCGCGCCGTTACAAGGCGAACCTGGAGAAGCTCGCGTCCGGCGATGTGAACAAGGTTGCGGAGGTGGTTCGCGACCTGTGGCGTCGCGACCGCGAGCGCGGCCTGTCAGCGGGTGAGAAGCGCATGCTCGCGAAGGCTCGTCAGATTCTGGTCAGCGAGCTCGCGCTCGCCGAGAAGACCAACGAGGACAAGGCTGAGGCCCTGCTCGACGAGGTTCTCAACTCCTGAACACGAATCTTCCACGGGTGGGCGTCGGAGTCGACGTCCACCCGTTCGCTTCTGCCGACTCGGGGCGTGAGCTCAGCCTCGCCGGCCTTCACTGGCCGACGGAGATCGGGCTCGACGGCCATTCCGACGGCGACGTCGCCGCGCATGCCGCCTGCGACGCGCTGCTGTCCGCGGCCGGCCTGGGCGACCTGGGCGGGCTGTTCGGCACGTCCGACCCTCGCTGGGCGGGGGCTTCAGGGGTCACGCTGCTGGAGGAGACCGCCCGCCAGGTGCGCGCGGCGGGCTTCGAGATCGGCAACGTGGCCGTCCAGGTGATCGGCAACCGTCCCAAGATGGCTCCTCGGCGTACCGAGGCCGAGCTGGCGCTCAGCGGCGCCGTGGGGGCGCCTGTGAGCGTCTCGGCCACCACTACCGACGGGCTCGGGCTCACCGGGCGCGGCGAGGGGATCGCCGCCATCGCGACGGCTGTCGTGGCCAACCTTTCCTAGGCGTTCCGCGTCATATGTGTGGGATACGTGAGGGTGTCCCGGCGGGTCGTCGCCGAACCCGCCAACTGTGGGGGCGGCGGTTCGTCACTGGCGCGGTACGGACCGCCGCCTTCCGGGGGTAGTTTTCCCAGGTGTCGGGTATGTCCACCTCTAAGACATGTGAACGTCTCGGGGGGAGCTACACATGATCGGCGCGATCGTTTCCGCAGTAGTCATCGGCGCAATCGTCGGTGCGCTGGCCCGGCTGATAGTGCCCGGCAGGCAGAACATGTCCATCGGCCTGACGCTCATTGTCGGTATCGTGGCCGCGCTGATCGGCACGCTGATCGCACAGGCGTTCGGCTGGGCCGACACCAAAGGCATCGACTGGCTCGAACACATACTCCAGCTCGTGCTGGCGGTGGTCGGCGTACTCCTGGTGACGCGGCTGGGCGCCGGACGCGGCGGACGCAGCGGGCGAACCACGACCTGACCTGGTCATTCGTAAAGCCGGCGCATAATCGCCGGCGATCGGGTAGCGAAGCACCCCGTGAGAGTGAACGGCTCACCCTCACGGGGAGGTTTCGTGTCATGACCATTCAGTCCATCCTTGGCGCCATCGTGATTGGCGCCGTCATCGGCGCAATCGGTCGCCTGCTGCTTCCCGGCAGGCAGGCCATCGGGTGGATCCTCACCATCGTCGTCGGCATCGTCGCCGCCCTGCTGGGCACGCTCATCGCCCAGGTCCTCGGCGTCGAGACGACCCCCGGCATCGACTGGATCGAGCTGGTGATGCAGGTCGTCCTGGCGGTCGTCGGTGTCGGCCTGGTCGCCGGACTGCGGCGCGGCTCCAGGGTCTAGCGCAGGCGCGGGGCAGACGAGATAGACGTACACGAAACGGCCCGTCCGGGATGATCCCGGACGGGCCTCTCAGTTTTCGGGGCGTCGGTCGGCGCCCTGGCTCATTCCTCGGGGTCCGGCGGGCGCGGAGTGCTGCGCAGGCGGCCGGACGGGGCCCGGGTGTCCTCGTGGACCACCGGGTGCGGCGCGGTGTCCTCAGAGTCGCTGTGGCGCGTCTGGGGCCCGTCGTCGGCCGGACGGTCGCCGAGGTCGTCCTCGATCACGGGGACGGGCTGGGTGTCGACGTCACGGGTGTCGACGTCGCGCGTGCCGGTGCGCGGGTGGACCAGGACGTCGGTCGGCTTGACCCGGTCGCCCCACCGGACCGGCCGCTTCAGCGGCTCGGGTTCGGGTTCGGGCTCGGGCGCGGGTTCGGGCTCCGGCTCCGGCTCCGGCTCGGGCTCGGGCTCCGGCTCCGGCTCCGGCTCCGGTTCTTGCGGTAAGGCCCGCCACTCGGACACCTGGGCCGGGACCGGCGGCGTCTCCGGCGCGGCCGTGGGCCCGACCAGCGGCGTGGGCTCCAGCACGGGCGGAGGCGCCTCCGTCACGAGCGGCGGCGGTGTGTCGGCCGCCCGGCCCGGATGGAAGGGCACGAGGTCGTCCTCGTCCTCCTCGCGCGCCGCACCCCGGTGCGCCTGGACGTGCTTGATCAGCAGCAGCCAGAGCCACAGGGCCAGGGCCAGCATGACCCAGGGGGCCAGGGCCACGCCCACGGCCACCTGGCGCGCGTCGAAGGTGAACCGCAGCGCGGTCGCCACGTTGGCCGCCGCGGCGGCCACGATGAGCAGGACCAGCACGGTGGCGGCCTGCGCCCGCACCAGCGGCCGGGCGGGCCGCAGCAGCAGCACGCCGAGCAGCGCGACCACGAGCAGCGCGTCGAAGGCGGCCGGGTAGAGGAAGGCGAGGTCCTGCCGCGCCTCGCCGGTGATGGCCAGCGCACGCAGATCGTCGAAGGACAGCGCGCAGGCGGCTCCGGTAAGAGCGGCCACCGCGAGCCCCGCCAGGGCGATGCCCAGGCGACGGAGCGTAGAGGGGGGAGTCACGTCCATGGCGCCTTCGAGACTACAGAAGAATGGGGATCAAGACCGATCGAGGGAGACACATGCCCGAGCTGCCGGAAGAAGCGCGCGAACTCCTTGATGCCCCGAACCATGCGACGGTGACCAGTATCAACCCCGACGGCGGGCCGCAGTCGACCGTGGTGTGGGTGCGCACGGACGGCGACGAGGTGCTGTTCTCGACCGTCCGGGGGCGGGTGAAGCCGCGCAACTTCGAGCGCGACCCGCGTACGAGCCTGCTGGTCATCGACCCCGGCAACCCCTACCGCTACCTGGAGGTGCGCGGCCGGGTGACGATCGAGGAGGACCCCGAGGGCGCGCTGATCCAGGAGCTGGCCCAGAAGTACACAGGCGGCCCCTGGACGGACAAGCCGGGCACCGAGCGGCTGATCATCCGGATCCGTCCGGACAAGGTCACGCTGCGAGGCTGAGTAATCGGCCTACAAGGGCCTCCGAGGCGTTAGCCTTTCTTTTGTGAGCCTGCACATCTACGACACCAGCACGCGCGCCATCCGTGAATTCGTTCCGGTCGAAGCCGGCCGGGCGTCGATTTACCTGTGTGGGGCGACCGTGCAGGCTCCTCCGCACATCGGGCACATCCGCTCGGGCGTGAACTTCGACGTGCTCAGGCGCTGGCTCACCCGCTCCGGATACGACGTCACGTTCTGCCGCAACGTCACCGACATCGATGACAAGATCATCAGGGTGTCGGCTTCGGAGTCCGTGCCCTGGTTCGTGGTCGCCGAGCGCAACCAGCGGGCTTTCACCTGGGCCTACGACACGCTCGGCTGCCTGCCGCCCACCGTCGAGCCGCGGGCGACCGGCCACGTGCCCGAGATGATCACGCTGATGGAGCGGCTGATCGAGCGCGGCCACGCCTACGCCTCGGGCGGCGACGTCTACTTCAGCGTCCAGTCCTACGCCGACCACTACGGCAAGCTCTCCAACCAGAAGCTGGAGAACATGCGGGCCGCGGCCGACACCGACGACGAGACGTGCAAGCGCGACCCGCGCGACTTCGCCCTGTGGAAGGGCGCCAAGCCGGGCGAGCCGACCTGGCCCACGCCGTGGGGGCTCGGGCGTCCCGGCTGGCACCTGGAGTGCTCGGCGATGGCCACCAAGTACCTCGGGCCGACGTTCGACATCCACGGCGGCGGCATCGACCTGATCTTCCCGCACCACGAGAACGAGATCGCCCAGTCGCAGGCGGCCGGCGACGGCTTCGCCCGCTACTGGATGCACAACGGCATGCTCAAGATCGGCGCCGAGAAGATGAGCAAGTCGCTCGGCAACTCGCTGCTGATCCCCGAGATGGTGCAGAAGGTGCGTCCGGTGGAGCTGCGCTACTACCTGGCCGCGCCGCACTACCGTTCCTCGATCGAGTACTCCGAGGAGGCGTTGCTGGAGGCCGCGGCGGCGTACCAGCGGATCGAGGGCTTCGTCACCCGCGCCGCCGAGGTGATCCACGACGTCGACGCCGACGCGCCCCTTCCGCAGGCGTTCGCCGACGCGCTCGACGACGACCTCGGCACGCCGCAGGCGCTCGCCGTGGTGCACGAGGTGGTGCGCGAGGGCAACGTGGCGCTGGCGCGGGGCGACAAGGAAGCCATCGCCCGGCTCCTCGCCGAGACCCAGAACATGCTCGACGTGCTCGGCCTCGACCCTCGCTCGCCGCAGTGGCGCGGGGCCGGCTCCGACCTGTCGCCGGTGGTCGACGCGCTGGTCGCGGTGGCCCTGGAGCAGCGCAAGGCCGCGCGGGCCCGTAAGGACTACGCGGCTGCCGACGCGATCCGCGACCAGCTCACCGACGCGGGCATCACGGTCGAGGACACGCCGCACGGGGCCCGCTGGGAGCTGGCCCGCTGACCTTCCGCCGGTTCTCGACGGCGGGCTCCTTCGGCGCCCGCCGTCGATCCGGAGCCGTCAGCGGCGCAGGGCCGTGACGGCGGCGTCGGTCGCCTCCATCACGATCGTGTGATAGCCGTCGATGCGCGAGACGATGCCCTCACGCGGGCCCTGATGCCATTCGGCGCTGCCGTAGAAGGCGTCCTCCTGCTCGTCGCGGGCCTCTTTCGTGGGGAACGTGCGGATCAGGTACGCCTCCTCGTGGCCGTCCTCGTCCACGAGGGAGGCGCCGTGGGCCACCACGTCGATACCGGCCTTCGCCAGGAGCGGGAGCGCTTCGTCGCGCATGACCCGGAGGAATTCTTCGCCTGTGCCGGGCTTGAGGCGGTAGGTGCGGATCTCCAGGATCATGTCTGCGTTCCTTCGAGGGCGACGGTCGGTATGCATGCGGGAGGACGGCTGGCACGCTACCTGCGGTCGCTGACACCCTCTGTCAGTGTTCGACGGCGTGGGCGAAGGTCTTCCGCTAGGAGCGGGGGTCGGAGGCTTCGGGCTTGTGGGCCGGGGAGTTCTCAGGCTTGTGGGCCAGGAAGAAGGCCTGCCGGCCTGAGCGGGGCTTCTCGCTGTCGTCGGGTTCGCGGATGAGCTGGGCGTACAGCGACAGTCCGGCCTTGGCGAGGAGGTCGGCGACGAGCTCGGGGGGCGTCCAGTAGACGTCCAGCGACAGCTCGTGCCCGTAGCCCCGGCTGAGGTGGCGGCGCTCGTCGCCGACCTTGAACGCGATCAGTAGATGGCCGCCCGGGACCAGGACCCGGTGGATCTCGGCGAACACCGTCGGCAGCAGCTCCGGCGGGGTGTGGACGGTCGAGTACCAGGCGACGGCGCCGGCCGAGGACGCGTCCGCCAGGTCCAGCGCGGTCATGGAACCCACGTCGAAGCGCAGGCCGGGGTGGCTCCGGCGGGCGACGTCGATCATCCTCGGGGACAGGTCGATGCCGAAGGCGTTCACCCCGAGGGAATGGAGGTGGGCGGTGACGCGGCCCGGACCGCAGCCGAGGTCCGCCACCTCTCCGGCGTCCGGTCCCTGCACGTGCTCGGCGAACGCCGCCAGCATGGCCCGGTCGAGGGGCTTGCCGTCAAGTTCGTTCCTGAGCAGTTCGGCGTATTCGGGGGCGACGGTGTCATAGGCCGTCCGGGTGGTGTGGAGGTAGGCGGACTCAGTCATGGCCAAGGACGATAACTCGCGTTCGGGGCGGGTGGTGGTGCTTGCGGGGGTCATGGTGATTCGTGGCGGTTCGCGTCAGGAAGCGCGTCGGATCGGGCGGGCCATGGTCGGCGGGATCGGGTGGGCCGGCGGGCCGATACCCTTGATGGCATGGCAGCAGGCGGTAGGGGATCGGGCAGGCCCGCGAAGAAGAAAGGCCCGTCCAAGGGCACCGGGGGCCAGAAGCGCCGGTCGCTCGAGGGCAGGGGTGCGACGCCGCCTGCCGAGGCGCGCCACTGGTTCAAGGACAAGGCCAGGGCCGAGCGCATCGCCAGGGAAGAGCGCGGCGACACGCGCCGTCCGGGCAGCGGCCCGGTCCGGCAGAAGCGTTCCGAGGACGCCCCCGAATACGTCGGCGGCCGCAACCCGGTGCTGGAGGCGCTGCAGGCCGGCGTGCCCGCCAACGCCCTCTACGTCGCCCAGCGCGTCGAGAACGACGACCGCGTCCGCGACTCCATCAAGATCGCGGCGGAGCGCGGCATCGCGCTGCTCGAAGTTTCCCGCGACAAGCTCGACCGGCTGACCGAGGGCGCCGTCCACCAGGGCATCGCGCTCCAGATCCCGGCCTACGACTACGCCCACCCGTCCGAGCTGGTCGAACTCGCCCAGGACGCGGCCGAGGTCCCGCTGATCGTGGCGCTCGACTCGGTCACCGACCCGCGCAACCTGGGCGCCATCGCCCGCTCCGCGACCGCTTTCGGCGCGCATGGCCTGCTCATCCCGTCCCGCCGCTCGGCCGGTGTGACGGGTGGCGCCTGGAAGACCTCAGCCGGCACCCTCGCCACGCTCCGCGTCGCCCGCGCCTCCAACCTGACGGCCGCCCTCCGCGAATACCGCGAAGCCGGGCTCTTCATCGTCGGCCTCGACGGCGCCGGAAAGATCGACATCGGCGACGCCGACCTCCTCGCCGAGCCGCTCGTGGTCGTGGTGGGCTCCGAGGGCAAGGGCCTCGGGCGGCTGGTACGAGAGCAGTGCGACGTGGTCGTCCGCATCCCGATGCAGGCCGCGGCTGAATCCCTCAACGCGGGAGTCGCCGCCGGTGTGGCACTGTACGAGGTCGCTCGTCACAGGCGCCGCTAGCGTCTACACTGGTAGGCCGTGCCGACGTAGCTCAATCGGCAGAGCATCTGTCTTGTAAACAGAAGGTCAGGGGTTCGATTCCCCTCGTCGGCTCTGCAGCTCAAAGGCCCTTCGGGATGATCCCGGAGGGCCTTTGTGATCTCCGTACAGCAGCTTCGTACAGCAACCTCTCCGACTTCTGTCGGTCCTTCCTGCGACGATCTTCCCTTCGCCATGGTCGATGGAGGTCAGCGTGGTTGATGATGAGGTTGCGCGCGAGGCATACCTGCATTACAGGCGGTTGCTCGATGGCAGCTGGATGGGAGAAGCCATCTGCTGGACGGTGTTCGTGCCCCACGACGGATCTGCGTTGAGTCTTGCGGAGATCGGTGAACGGGTGAGCGGAACGGGACAGTACGAGATCCACGAGACGAACACCTTCGAGCATGAGGAGGTGTTCATCAATCTGTCCGATGACGCGCCCTGGGGGATGCTCGTCGATCGTTCGGATCGGCACGTCGCGCTTTTCGAGTGCAACGGATATCAGAGTGTCTTTCCGCCGGTTCTCCCCCGGCTGAGCACGAATGGACGAGCCTACAGCGCCTACTGGAACGTCAACGCCACCAATTCGATCGGCTTCGCCGTTGACGGCGAGATGGTGTTCTCCTTTGACGCCATGTACGCCGAGGGAGCAACAGGGCGGCCAGGTTGGGATCGGTGGCCGGAGGTGCAGGCCATCCTTCGCTACTTCGATTGGGAGAAGGGGGAAAGCTGGCGGGCGGCTGCTCTGACCGCCATCGAACTCGCCACAGGAGCGAGGCTGAGCGAGGAGTGGGTTAGCGAGGCGCCGTCCTTCCTGAGGGGCCGATAGGCGAGCAGGACCCTCATGCGGGGAGGGTCCTGCTGGTGGTGTCATGAGCTGGGCTGGCCGGTATTGAGGCTTGCGTCCTACGTGCAGCAGTCCAGCCCTCCTGCTGAGAACGTCGATGGGTGATGGTTGCTGTACAGCAACCCGTACAGCAACGCCGACTTACCTGATCACATGAAGACGGACTGAACCTGCTGCTCGGGGATCTCCGGGCGTGATCCACCAGGCGCTTGCCCTGCCCTTGTAAACAGAAGGTCAGGGGTTCGATTCCCCTCGTCGGCTCTGCACGTAGAAGGCCCTTTCCCGCGATCGGGAGAGGGCCTTTTCGATCTCGTACAGCAACCGTCTCTAGCCGAAGATGTCCTGCCCGTCGCGGCCTGAGGGGTCCATGGTGAGCAGGCTCTCATGAAGACCTTGTACGGCCCTGCCCGTGAGTTCGCCTGACGGTGTGGTTTCCATGAGACGCCAGCCAGGGGTGTCGGTGGGTGCGTCGTCGTCGCGGCCGTGGGCGGTGAGGCTGTGAAGGAGACCGAACGCTGTTTCGTAGGCGGCCGCCTGGGCGACCCGTGCAAGGTCGGTGGGGTCCGCGCCGTCGGCGAGCAGTCGGGCAGCCGCGGGAATGCCTTCCAGCGCTCCCGGCGCAGCCCAGCCGTTGATCAGGTCTGGCCATATGCGCCGCAGCGCCAAGAAGCCGGCCAGCTGAGGTACGTCCTCTGAGATCTCTGAGGCAGCCCGCTCCTGAGGCTCATCTGCGCCCAGCGTCGCGAAGAGATTCTGCAAGGCGAGCACCGCAGCGCGATCGGCTTCATTCATTCCGCCATCTCAGCATGGCACGCGATGAGAAAGGGCCCTGGAATCCGCTCACAGCATGTCCGTTCACCTGATGCACCGTTGACGGCGCTCATGCCGGCACTCGGTCGAGGGCGCGGCCCTGGTTCTGCTGCGATGTCATGCTTCCGGCACATTGATCGGCAACCCGTGTGACCATCCTCGCCGCGGTGGCGTCTGTATGTGACGTGACAATCGAAACCGTTCGGGGGGCGACATCATCGAGGAGCTGTATCGCGAGCACTGGCCGCTCGTGTGCGGGTTCCTCTTGCGCAGGACCCGCGATCCGCATCTCGCCGAGGACCTGGCGCAGGAGACGTTCGTCAAGGCGACCAGAGCGCTGCTCGGTTGGCGGGGTGATAACGCGGCGGCGTGGCTGCTTACGATCGCGCGCAACGTCCTGGTCGATCACGTACGTAGGAGCCGCCGCGAGATGGCCCTACCGAACCCTGACGAGTTGGGTGTGCCGCCGCTGCACGTGGAGTCGCTGGACGTGCGCGACGCGCTTGAGCGGTTGCCCGAGCAGCAACGCCGGCTGCTCACGCTGGTCTACTTCGAGGGCTTCTCGATGGTGGAGGTGGCCGCGATGACCGGTAGGTCGCACAACTCGATCAAGACCGCGGTGTGGCGGGCGAGGGCCGCCTTCGCCGACCTTTACGAGGAGAGCAATGGACATGCCTGAAATGCCGGACCTACCGGACTTCGACCCAAAGCGCACCCGGCGCGCGGTCCGGCGGGGGTTGTTCAGGACGGTCGCCCTCGTCCTGGCCGTGCTGGCGCTGCTCGCGGTGGCCGCGACCGAGGGCTCGTCCCTGGTGCAGACCCGCGGCGACCGGGAACGCCGTATGCAGGCCGTGCTCGGCACCGCGTTCAAGATCTACAACCCGGCGTACACGGTGACGGTCGGCTCCTGTTGCCAGACCACGCCCCTCTCGATGTCGTTCGAGGTGGCCGCGCGTCCCATCGCGCCGACCGGAGACTGGCCGGCCGGGAGCGAGCCGTACGCGATCAGTCAGGACTTCTTCGGCCGCGTGGGCCGCCTGCCGTTGGGCCACACCGCCAACACCCGGCTTTCCCAGTCTCTGTTCGACATCGGCACCACGCTGGCGCCCAAGGACGACGTGCGCGCGGTGCTCGCCCGGCTGCCCGCCGACCTCAGCTCGCTGGCGGTTGTGGAGTTCGAGCAGCCGCTCGGCGAGGCCGAGATGAAGTCGGTCGTGAAGCAGTACGGCACCTGCGCCGAACGGATCGTGTACGAGCGCAGACCCGGCTCCCTCCCTGTCACCTGGGGCTTCGACTACTGGAACGACGCGATGGACCTCGGCAAGAGCGGCGACAAGACCGAGGACATGTGCGGTGGCAACCTGCCGCAGTTCCGCGACTGGGTCGCCCTGCTGCGTGACCACGACAACGCCAACCTGCGATCCTTCGACCTGTCCTTGGATCGGCTGCGCAAGGCAGCCGAGGCCGGGCTCGCCTACGGCTATGTGGACCAGCTCAGCTCGGTCCGCGAGCTGCGGGAGCTGCTGAAGGACCCGAGGGTGCGGACGATCCGCCTGGCCGGTGTGGCGTTCGACCTGGACCGGCTCCGCTGAGGGCCATCGCCGTCGACCACGTCCTGGCCCGGTCGGACTTCTGGCGGCTTCGCCGGACGCGTGCCCTGACCGGCCACCACGGGTCCTCTGTCGAGTAGCGCACTTGCGCGTTCCACCTCTGCCTGATCATCCCGTCTGCCATCGTCCCGCCCGAAAGAAACGGGCCAAGGCCACGGGGACGGGGTGATCAGGCTTCCCCCTACAACGAGTGTGCGGCCGGCCATTGGGTCGAGGCGGAAGGCGCCCCGGACCGCAGCTCGCGCGGGCTGCGACGGCACAGCCACCGCTTTGATCACGAAGGACGTCTACGGCCACCTGCTGGAGGGGCGGCCACGGAAGCCATCTCCAGCGCTCTCCTGGGCGGACAGGGCCCCGGTGGCTCCCAAAGGCGCCGAAGACACCGGTTGAAGGTCGGAATTCAGCAGGCCCCTGACGGCGTCACGCCTGCTCAGAGCCATTTTGCTTGCAGAGCCGACGAGGGGAATCGAACCCCTGACCTTCTGTTGACAGGGGCAGGGCGAGCGCCTGGCGGATCACACTCTGATGATCTCCCAGAGGCGTGCTGGGCCGCTCTCGCGTGGCGCCGCTCATCCGTATGTGGCGCGGGACGGACGACCGCGACGAGGTGGTCGTGAAGTGGCTTGCGCCGGTCCCCGTAGCACTCGTATCGTCCTGGTCCACCTCGAAGTGATCGAGGATTTCGGGCGGCGAGTGGTCACAGCCGTGGAAGAGCGGATCACCGAGCTTGAGCGAATGGGGGCGCCGGCTGGCGTCGAGCTGGACTTCGGAGAGTTGCGCATCGAGCACGTGTGTGATGCCGGCAGCTCGGATGGGTCACGGGTTGGGGCCGCGGGGGCGGAGCTGCAGCGCAGTTCCTCTCAAGGGACCCAATGGCGGGCGGGAAGGGCCTGCTCGCTGTGCCCGCCCTCGCCGTCCGCCTCGACGAACCATGCGTTCCGGTCCGGAAGGACGCTCACGACCTCGTGCAGTTCGGTGCCGACGTAGTGCAGGGCGACGCCGTCTTCGGTGGCGTACCCCGAAGGCAGCGTCTCTCTGCCCACGAGTTCGCGGAACCGTGCCCGCCGGGGCTGATCGCGTAAGTCGTCATGGACGCCGTTGCTGAACGGCAGGAATCCCAATCCGTCATCCAGGGGATCAAGTTCGTCGCCGAAGGAGTCGGTGACGCCGCCCGTGTGCCAGCACAGGCTGCCCGCGCTCTGTCCGGCAAGTACGACACCCTTCTCCCAGCACTCCCGCAAGATCTCATCGAGGCGGTGCGCACGCCAGACCGCCAGCAGGTTCACCACGCTGCCCCCGGATACGAAGATCACATCCTGGGCAAGGAGATGCGCCCGCACGTCGGCCACGTTCGGCTGGGTGAACAGCTGGAGATGGGAGAGGTGCGTGTCGCCGAAGGACGCGGCCCGCGCGGACCAGCCGTCGATGTGCTCTCGCGAGTCACCCACCGCCGTCGCGATGAGGCACATGCGCGGCTTGCGCACAGCGGCCAACTGTCTCGCCTGCCATATCTGAACGCCGACGTGCCTGAATCCCTCAGGCGGATACAGCACACCGGAGCAGGCCAGGATCTGGGACTCTCTGATCACGATCACGCATTTTCCGCCTGAGAAGGGTCACGTGCAATGAGCCCTTCGTCGCCCTCACCGGCTTCATGCCTCCATCGGGGCCTCGGTTCCGGGTGAGGACGGGAGCGCCTGGTTCCGGACAGTGCCGACGACGTCGGAGAGGGGAATCGGATTCCGCGTCTCACGCCTCACACAAGGCGTGGTCCACGTGATTCCGAAGCGATCATTGAGTGGTGAGGGCACGAGTAGGAGCGTTCCGCTGGGTCGATCTTGAGGCTGGGAGGATCGACGATCCCGCCCATGCCTGCGAGCTTCCGGAAATGCATGTCGGTCCTCAAGGTGAGGTGGGTGAGGAGCAATTTCAGCTCACCGTCGACCGGGGTGAGGGCTGGGGGCTGCTGTACGGCGGGGCCGTACAGCAGTGGTGCCTGGCGGGAGTGTGGTGGGGGTCAGAAGGGGCCGAATTCGGGGTAGCCGGCCTTGATGACGGCCTGGCGGGTCTTCGCGTTGAGCTTCTTCTCGCTGATGACCTTGGTGGCCGCCGGTGCGGTGATCTTCGTCTTGACGCCCCACCCTGAGAACTTGGTGTCGGTGTGGAAGGCCATCTGCTCGTAGGCGTCGCTGTCCGAAGTGGATGTGCTGTCGACGACGGCGCGGGTGAGCAGGTTGTTCTTGTCGAAGTACAGGTGGAATTCGACGTCGCCGTCACCGGCGGCCTTGTTGTGGCGGTAGGCGGCGAGGGTGGAGGTGCCCTGGTATTCGCCGGTCGCCACTTCGGAGGAGTTGGCCAGCATGAACGTCAGGTCGGCCGGCGTGATGCCGGTGTCGAGGATGGAGTTCTCGTGGTCGCCGGTCCTCGCGCCGATCCAGGGACGACCGGCGGGCAGCGCCTTGGCGATTCCGGCGTTCGTCACGTACGCGTTTCTGCCTTCGGCGATGACCCGGTAGGGCGGCTTGGCGGCCTTCTGACGGGAGGACATGCGGACGCGGAGGTCGGCGGCCGCCACGTTGCCCTTGCCGAACGCCAGAGTGCCGTCGGTGCGGGTGTTCACCTGTACCTGCATGGCCTGGTCGTTGGCGGTGAAATCGAGGGTGATGCTGCTTAATTCGGTGATCTTCACACCCTTGCCCGGGAGCAGTTGGGCCTTCAGGGCTTTCACCGGGTCCGCGGGGGCGGCCTGCACGGTTGCCAGGGATGCGGCCTGAGCGGGTACGGCTGCCGCGCACACGACTGCGGCCGTGGTCGCGAGGCTTGCGAAGAAGAGCTTCATCAGGGTCCTTGATCGGGTGAGATATAGCAGAGGAAAGAGTAAGAGAATGGTGTTGGGGAGATGCGGGATATCTCGTAACGATCCTGTGCCGAGTGGTAATTCTGAGTTTCAGTGGTGGTGCGGGATATTGAGGGAGCCGTCGATTTGCCCGGACGTCGAGAGGCGATGGCGGTCGGTGTGGCAGCCCGGTGTTCGAGGATGGTTCAGGGGCGTCGCCAGGCCAGGAGGCCGTCGGGGGCGTCGGCCTGGACGAAGCCTGCGCTCGCGAGCTCTTCCCGGAGGGTTTCCCAGGCAGGACGGTAGGCGTGGCCGACGAGTTCTTCCTCGCTGAGCAGTTTGTCGCCCTGAGTTATCCGGTAGAGGTAGCGGCACGTGGCGCCTTCGTCGTCCGACTCCGTGATCTCGGACGAGACCGTGTACGTGTGGCGGCCCACCTGGCGGGAGTCGAGTTGCCGCATGGGACGGGGTTTCGGCGGGCCGCCGTCGTGCCAGGTGAAGATCAGAAGACCGCCGGGCTCCAACTGGCCGGCCAGGACGGGCCAGAGCCGCTTGCGGTAGCCGGGTTCCAGGGCGTACATCACGTTGATCATCACCATGGCTTCGAGCGGGTCGTCGAGGTCGAGGCTCAGGGCGTCGTGGGGGAGTACGGTGATCCGTTCGAGCAGGTCCGGGCGTTCGGCCAGGCGGGACAGTAGGACCGCGCGCATCGCGGCCGAGGGTTCCAGGGCGAAGATCTCGGCTGGTGTCCATTCGGCCACGGATGTGGTGATCAGGCCGGTTCCGGCGCCTATCTCCAGGATGCTGCGGTGAACTCCGGTCAGGAGGGGCGGCAACTTCTTGCGGACGTCCGGTATGTGGCTGTTCACTGCGAGCAAGTCGTAGAAGACGGGGGAGATGTAGTCGGCCATGGTCGGTCACCGTAGTTCAGGTGGTTCACGAGCGCGGGTGAGCGTGGGGCTCTTCATGGCACTGCTCATCGGGCTGGTGTGCGGCGGGGATGATTCCGGGCGACGGGGGACGTTCCAAGGGCGGGCCCGTGAGGTGGCTGCGCGGTGGCAGGAGTCGGCGGACGATCGTGCCTGGCGCGACGGGTTCGTGGCGTTGGAGGTGCTGAATCCGCAGGGATGGGCGCGGGTGGGCGACATTCCGGCCTGGGTGAACAGGAGCGCGCACAACGGTGTGTGGCGGCTGGACGTCGAACTGCCCACGGACACACCGCCCAGCGCGGACGTGCGATGGCCGGACGGGAAGGTCTCGCGTGTGCCGCTCGTGTCGGCGTCCAGGGCGTACGCGGAGTTCGGCAGGCCGGCCCCCTTCATCGAGGACGAGTGCCCGGCCGAGGGTTGCCGTCCGCTTCGGGTGGTCGGTGTGCGGCTGGGCCGGGTGCCGGTGGAGACCAGCCGGGGGACGGTCCGGGTCCCCGCGTGGGTGTTCAGCGTTGAGGGGGTCGAGCAGAAGAAGGTGCATGTGGCGGTCGATCCGTCGGCTGTGACCGCTCGTCCCGAGCGGGTGCCGGGGAAGGTCGAGGAGGTGCTGGCGTACGACCTCGTCGCGGGCGAGTCGCAGGGGCTGCTGCTCCGGTACGGGTACGGCGCCTGTGAGACCGTGCACGGGGTTCGGGTCTACGAGACGGACCAGGTGGTGGTGGTCGATGTGGACGAGGGAAGTGCCAGGGTTGTCCAGGTGTGTCCGGCCATGCTGAAGACGGCCACGACCACCGTCACGCTCGCGCGGCCGCTGGGGAACCGGCTCGTGCTCGACTCCGAGGCGGGGCTGCCGGTGTTGCGCGAGCCGATCAGGCGCTGACGACGCCTCGGCACCGCCGCTCAGAAAGAGCCGAAAGGGCCCGAGAGCCAGGAAGAGCCAAGGGGGCCCGCGAGCCAGGAAGAGCCGCAAGGGCCCGGGAGAGCCAGGAAGATCCCCAAAGGGCCCGAAAGAGCCCGGAGAGGGGCAGGGGGAGTCAGGCGCCGGCTGCCGGTGCCCGGTCCAGCAGCACGCCGAAGTGCTCCTGGTACGCCGGAAGCAGCTCGTTCTCGTTCAGGATGCGTTCGGCCCGTTCCCCCTGCCGGGTGACGATCAGCTTGCGCCCGCTGACCGTGGTACGCCCCTCCGCCGTACGGATCGAGCAGACCGGCGACCTGGTGAAGTGCGAGTCCGGCGAGGTCGCCTGCCACCAGCAGGTCGGTACGAAGTCGGCCAGCTCGTAGGCCCGCCCCGTGAGCCGGTAGGCGAGCTCACCGTTGTGCGACACGTCGAGATCGCCGTGCTCCCCGGGAGCGGGGACGATCCGGAACGTCCCGGCCGGGTCCTTCTGCTCGCCGCGCTCGTCCAGCCGCAGCGGCTCGTCGGCGAAGTCGCCGAAGCCGACGTCCACCAGCCACGACTCGTCGAGGTCGACGCGGAGCGCGAGGTGGTCGAACAACGGCCCGGGCCGGCCGCCCCCGAACACCCGCGCCGCGAGCATGGTCACCCGATAGCCGAGTGTGGTGAGCAGCGCGGCGAACAGGCCGTTCTGCTCGTAACAGAATCCGCCGCGGCGGCGGGTGACCAGCTTGTCGAACAGGGCGTCCGTGGCGAGCGAGATGGGTTCGCCGAGGTGGATGCTCAGGTTCTCGAACGGCACCGCCCTCAGGTGCGCGAGCTGCAGGGCTCGCAGGCCGTGGACGTCCGGGGGCACCGGCCGGGACGCTCCGAATCTGTCCAAGTAGCGGGTGACTTGCGACTCGTCCATGACGTACAGGAAACCACGTCTCGCCTGCTCGTGCCCGCCGGATGGCGTCGGGGCTCAGCTCCGTACGGCGCACAGCAGACGGTTGTTACCCCGCTGCCACAACGTGCCGATCTCGCCGAACCCGGCCTTGGTCAGCGCGTTGACGTGGTGCTCGACCAAGTGGGACTCGGAGCCGTCGTGGGAGGCGCCGGCCGTGCTGCGCTCCTGGTTGAGGTCGGCGAACGCGGGGTCGGCTGAGATGGCGTCCCACCAGGAGCGCCAGTCCTCGGGGAGGCGGTCGCCGAAGATCCGGTCGGTCTCGCGCTGGTGCACCGCGCGCTCCAGCCGGGCCAGGGTGGGGGAGGAGGAGTCCATGTGGTCGCCGTTGAGCAGGACCCCGCCGGGTCGCAGCACGCCGGCCAGCTCGGCGTACGTCTCCTGGAGCTCCTCCGGCGAGATCCAGTGGAGCGCGGTGGTGCTGACGGCGGCGTCGGCGGGACGGTCGAGGCCGAGCGCCGCGGTCCACCCACCGGTGCGCAGGTCGGCGGAGACGAACCGAAGCCCCGGGTAGGCGGCCCGGCCGAGACCGAGGAGCAGCGGGTCGGCGTCGACGGCGATCACGGTGGCTTGGGGAAGGCGTTCGAGCAGCCGGGCGGACAGCGACCCCGGCCCGCAGCCCAGGTCGATGACCACGGGATCGGGTCGTCCCAGGGCCTCGACCGCGTCGATCAGCGCGGTGAAGCGGGCCTCCCGGTCGGGCAGGTAGCCCTCCTGCTGGCGGTCCCAACGCTCGATCCAGTGCAGTGCGACTTCGTGGGTGAGCATCACAATCTCCCTGTAACCGTCGTCTAAGATTTGGGCAGTCACAACTTAGAGCGCGAAGGTGTAACTGGTCAAGTGGATTACAACAGTCACACGGATACGATCATCCGGGTCGCGGTGGCGCTGGTCAACGGGCTGACCCCGGGCGAGCAGCGAGGGCGTGAGTTCCCCGTCCCCGGCGACCTCGTCGCGGCGGCCTCCGAGGCGCTGGACAGCGTCTATCCCGGCCACCGCGAGCTCGGCGCGGCCGACGCCGCCGAGCTGGCCGAGGTCGCGGCCCGGTTGCGCGAGGTGTTCCGCGCGGTGGCGGACGGCGACGCCGACACCGCCGCCCTGGCCACCAACGCGCTGCTGGAGGAGAGCAGGGCCAGGCCGATGCTCGAACGCCACGACGGCGAGCCGTGGCACCTGCACTTCCACGGCCCCGGCGGCTCGCTGGCGGGCGACTGGGCCGCGAGCTGCGCGACCGGGCTCGCGATCGTGCTCGGCAGCGAGTTCAGTGACCGCCTCGGCGTCTGCACCGCCCCCCACTGCGACCGCGTCTACGTGGACGTCTCCCGCAACGGCACCCGCCGCTTCTGCTCCACCGCCTGCCAGAACCGGGTCAAGACCGCGGCCTTCCGCGCCAGGACACGGACCGAGTGAACCGGCCAGGAGGTGAACCGGGCCGGGTCAGCTGAGGACGCGGATCGGCGTGCCGTCCAGGAACGCGTCGATGTCCTGCACGGCGTCGCGGAAGAAGGTCTCGTAGTTGCCGCCGGTGACGTATCCCAGATGCGGGGTGGCCAGCACGTTGGGCAGTCTGCGCAGCTCGTGCCCGGCGGGCAGGGGCTCGGTCTCGAAGACGTCCAGCCCGGCCCCCGCGATCAGCCCCTCGCGCAGCGCCGACGCCAGGGCGGCCTGGTCGACGATGGCCGCCCGCGAGGTGTTGACCAGGTAGGCGCTGGGCCGCATCAACGACAGCTCGCGCTCGCCGACCAGCCCGCGGGTGCGCTCGCTCAGCACCAGATGGACGGAGACGACGTCCGACTCGGCGAACAGCTCCTCCTTGGTCACCGCCCGCACGCCCAGCTCGCCGGCGCGCGCCGCGGTCAGGTTCTGGCTCCAGGCGATGACGTCCATGCCGAACGCCTGCCCGATCCGGGCCATCTGCGCCCCGATCTTGCCGAGGCCGACCAGCCCGAGGGTGCTGCCGTGCAGATCCATGCCGACGGTGCTCTGCCACGGGCCGTCGGAGCGCATGGCCGTGGCCTCGGGCACCAGGTGCCGGGCCAGGCCGAGGATCAGCGCCCAGGTCAGCTCGGCCGGCGGGGTGGAGGCGCCGCCCGTGCCGCACACCGTGACGCCGCGGGCGCGGGCGGCGTCGAGGTCGACGGAGGCGTTGCGCATGCCCGTGGTGATCAGCAGGCGCAGCCGGGGCAGCCGCTCGAACACCTCCGCGGTGAACGGCGTGCGCTCCCGCATGATGACCACGATCTCGACGTCGGCGAGGGCCGCGACCAGCTCGTCGTGGCTGGTGAAGTGGGCCCGGAAGCTCGTGGCCCGGACCCGCGACCAGTCGGCCAGGCCGAGGGCCACGCCCTGGTAGTCGTCGAGGACGGCGCAGCGCAGCATGACCTGTGATCCTACGCCGCGGCCCCCTGCTCCAGCTCCCCGGCGGGGCCGGGGAGCTGGAGCCCGTTCAGTCGGCGGCCAGCCTTTCCGCCTCTTCGTGCAGCGCCGCGACCAGGATCAGCTCCAGGTTGAGCTCCTCCAGGTCCGGCGTCGCCAGACCGTCAAGGACGCGCATGGTGGGCCTCCCTGCACAAATGACGTCTCAGGTGTCACATAGGTTCACATCTATCTGAGACGTTCTCAGGGGAGGCGCGGACCGGGGGGCCGGTGGGGTCATTCCCGCGCGGGTTGCGGCAATTGTCCAGGGCAAATCATCAGGCCACTCCTGGCAGGCCGGAATCGCGGTTCAACTCCATCTCCATCTGCATCGCCAGAATCTCCTGCCGCTCCTCGTTGATCCTGCGGCAGAGCGTCACATATGCGGTGAGAACCTTGGAGTAGGAGGCTCGCGCCTGCTCCAGTTGGGTGCGCAGCCGTTCGATGCGGTCGGGGTCGGCGAGCTCCTCGGCCTCCGCCTCGGCCAGCAGCGCGCGGGCCTCGTCGACGATCTCCTCGGCCCGCATCCGCGTACGTCGCAGCATCGCCGAGCACTGGAAGAGCTCGGTCAGACGCGCTGAGGAACGAGCGAAGTCGGACTTGCTCATCGTCATGCCGCCCGCCCGATGCCAGCGAAGATTCGATGCCATTCCCGCCACCTTCCCGGTCAAGGTTGCCTAACTGTAGACGTCTGTACCCCGCCGGAGGATGACGCGCGAGCCCGAGGAGTAGGTCCATGCTCCCGGCGGAGAGTTTCTTCCTCTCACAGGTCGAAGATTTTCCCCTGAAACTCATTCGGTCACCGCTGAATGTGCTGATTAGAGCCGTGTCTGGGGTCTTTTCCGAGGAATGCAACGAATCGCCGTGCTGGGCAAATTAGGTGGCTCGAAGACGGTCGATCGGCCCCCGCGGCGACGGGCGTTCGTCACATACTGAAACGACATGGCAGCGCAACGTGACTCTGAGGTGGCGGTAGTGGTGGCGATGTCGGCGGCGGGGAACAACGACGAGACGGTCGACGTCAGCGTCGTCATCCCGGTGCACAACTGCCGTCCCTATCTGGACAGGTGTCTCACCTCGGCGCTCGTGCAGCGGGTGAAGAAGGAGATCATCGTCGTCGACGACGGCTCCACCGACGGCGGCGCCGAGCTCCTCGACCTCTACGCGACCTACCACCAGACCAGCGTGAAGGTCGTGCACATCGAGGGCTCGGGCGGCGCGGGCCGGCCGCGCAACGTCGGCCTCGGCCACGCCACCGGCCGGTACGTCTTCTTCTGCGACGCCGACGACCACCTCGGCCCCGAGGCGCTCGAACGCATGGTCGCCATGGCCGACAGGAACGGCTCCGACATCGTGCTCGGCAAGATCGTGGGCCACGGCAGGCGGGCCCCCGCCTCGATGTTCCAGCAGAACGCCGAGCGCCTGACCCTCGCCGACAGCAACGTCTACAACAGCCTGAGCTGCTTCAAGCTGTTCAGGCGGGAGATGGTCGAGCGGCACGGCATCCGCTTCGCCGAGGACATGCTGGTCGGCGAGGACATCATGTTCACCGTGCACGCCTACTGCCACGCCGGCGTGATCTCGGTGGTCGCCGACCACGACTGCTACCACCTGGTCTCCAGATCCGACGGCACCAGCATCATGCAGCGGGCGGGCAGCAGGGACCCGGTCGCCTGGCTGTCCATGATCCGGCGGCCCATCCGGCTCATGGCCCGGCACGTCGAGCCCGGCCCGCTGCGCGACCACCTGCTGCGCCGGCACTTCAGGCTCGACGCCTTCGCCCAGCTCGGCGCGGTGTTCCTGGAGAGCGACGACGTACGCCGCAAGGAGATCGCGCAGGAGGTCGCGGCGCTGTGCGACGAGTGGTTCACCCCCGGCGTGCACGCCCGGCTCAACAGCATCGACAAGCAGCGCGTGGCCGCGCTCGGCGACGTCGACCGCCTGGTGCGGCTGGCCCGCATCGAGAGCGCCACCGTGCGGCGGCGGCTGACCGGGCTGCGCTGGGAGGGCGACCACCTGGTGGTCACCGGCACGGCCGGCCTGGACGGCATCAGCCAGGA
The DNA here is from genome assembly GCF_040675375.1 of Nonomuraea sp. NPDC049607. Lineage (NCBI taxonomy): Bacteria > Bacillati > Actinomycetota > Actinomycetes > Streptosporangiales > Streptosporangiaceae > Nonomuraea > Nonomuraea sp. NPDC049607. The sequence goes on along the minus strand of NZ_JBFAOV010000021.1, from coordinate 57,418 downwards.
CGACGGCGTGGCCCTGGTGCTGCGCGCCCGCAACGACCCGCACGGCGAGCTCGTCGTCCCGGCCGAGCGGGGGGGCGCCGAGTTCACCGCCCGGGTGGACGTCGCCGCGCTCTCCTCCGGCGTCTGGGACCTGCGGGTGGCGGTCGAGCTGGAGGGGGTGGTGCGCCACGGCAGGCTGGGCGCCGACCGCGACAACGGCGTCACCCGGCCGCCGGCCCACCTGATCGGCGGGGTGGTGACCCTGCCGTACTTCACCCGGGACAACGGCAACCTGAGCATCGACGTCGGCGGGCACGTCGTCGCCGTGCCCGGCACGGTCCGGCTGCACAGGACGCGGTGGGCGCTGGGCCACCGGCTCGTCGTGCACGGCGAGGTCAGCGTGGCCGGGACGGTCCCCGAGTGCACGGCGGTCAGGCAGATCGTCTGGCGGGAGCGGCGTACCGGCCGCGAGCGCGCCGAGCGCGTGACGGCGCTGCCCGGGGGCGGGTTCGCGGCCAGGCCGGCGGTGGGCCGGCTCCCGCCCGGCACCTGGGACGCCTACCTGGAGCTCGACCTGGGCGGGCCGCCCGCGCGGTTCAGGGTCGAGACCGACGCCGAGACGGTCGCCGGTCCGCGCAGGTGGTGGGGCGCGGCGTTGCTGCGCAGCGTGCGGCCGTACGCGACCTCGGGGAAGGGGCGGCTGAGCACGGTCGTGCACCGGCTGACGCCACGAACGATCCTCAGGAGGATCCTTCAGTAATTGCCACCTATGTGCAGGTGCAAGGCAATGCTCTAAAGTGAGAAGGATTTGTTCGTCCTTCTGGAGGCGTTGCCGTGCACGTACCCGATGGCTTCTTCAACGCAGCTACTTCCGTCTCCGCCGGAGCGGTGGCGGCCGCCGGGGTGGCGGTCTGCCTGCGGGGCGCACGCCGGGAACTTGACGACCGGACCGCGCCCATGGCGGGGCTCGTGGCGGCCTTCATCTTCGCGGTCCAGATGCTGAACTTCCCCGTCGCGGCGGGCACCAGCGGCCACCTGCTGGGCGGCGCATTGGCGGCGATACTCGTGGGGCCCTACACAGGGGTGCTCTGCATGGCCGTGGTGCTCCTGGTGCAGGCAGTGTTCTTCGCCGACGGCGGGCTGACCGCGCTGGGCGTCAACATCACGATCATGGGCATCGTCACCGTGTTGGTCGGCTGGGGCGTGTTCCGGCTGGTCACCGGGTTGTCCAGGGGCAGGGGCAGGGGCGGGGTGACGCTCGGGGCGTTCCTCGGTGCGCTGATCTCGGTGCCGGCCTCGGCGCTGGTGTTCTCGCTGCTGTTCTGGATCGGCGGGACCGCGCCCATCGAGGTGTCGGCCGTGGCCGCGGCCATGGGCGGCGTGCACGTGCTGATCGGCATCGGCGAGGCCCTGATCACCGCCACCACCGTCGCCGCCGTGCTGGCCGTACGGCCCGACCTGGTCTACGGCGCCCGCGGGCTGGCCAAGCCGCTGGTGCTCAAGGGCGCCGAGGGCACGACCACGACCGTGGGCGAGGAGGCGCCGGCGGCCCGGCCGGGCGCGCTCAGGCCGTTCCTGCTGGGCGGGATCGGGCTGACCCTGGTGCTGGCCGGCGTGGTCTCCTTCTTCGCCGCCTCCGACCCCGACGGGCTGGAGGCCGTGGCCGAGAACAAGGGCTTCAGCGGCCAGGCGGTCGACCACGCGTTCGGGTCGTGGGCGCTGGCCGACTACGGTGAGGTGGGCGGCATCCCGGTCGGCGTGGCCGGGATCGTCGGCGTCGGGCTCGTGCTGCTCATCGCCGGTGGCGTGGCGTTCGCCGCGCGGAGCCGTACGAACGTGGGGGTCTGATCTGTGAGAGACGGTGAGTGACGGTGGGCGCGGGGCATCGGCACGATCTCTATCTGCCGGGTGACTCACCGGTCCACCGGTTGCCGCCGCAGTGCAAGCTGCTCGCCGTCTTCGCCTTCGCCGTCGTCGTGGTGGCCACGCCGCGGGAGCGCTTCTGGGCGTTCGCGGTCTACGCGGTGCTGCTCGGGGGCGTCGCGCTGGCCGCGCGGGTGCCGTTCGGGCACGTGCTGCGGCGGATGGTGATCGAGGTGCCGTTCGTGCTGTTCGCGTTCCTGATCCCGGTGATCGGGATGGGGGAGCGCACGACGGTGCTCGGGGTCTCGCTGAGCGTGCAGGGGTTGTGGGCGGCCTGGAACATCCTGGTCAAGGCCACGCTCGGGGTGATCGCCTCGATCCTGCTCGCGGCCACCACCGAGCCGCGGGTCATCCTCGTCGGGGCCCAGCGGCTGCGGCTGCCGAGCCTGCTGGTGCAGATCGCCATGTTCATGCTCAGGTACATGGACGTGATCGTGGAGGAGATGCGGAGGATGCGGGTGGCGCGGGAGTCGCGCGGGTTCGAGGCGCGCAACTTCCGGCAGATCCCGGTGATCGCGCGCTCGGCCGGGGCGCTGTTCATCCGTTCGTACGAGCGGGGTGAGCGGGTGCATCTGGCGATGCTGAGCCGCGGCTACTCCGGACGGATGCCGATAATTCAAGATATTTCGGCATCCATCGGGCAGTGGGGGGCGGCGCTCGCCCTGCCCGTCACGGCACTCGCGGTTCTGGGGCTCTCATGGTGAACTCTTTGGAGGTCAGTGACCTGGCCTACGCCTACCCCGACGGCACTCAGGCGCTGTTCGGCGTGAACCTGGCGATCGGCCGCGGCGAGCGGGTGGCGCTGCTCGGCCCCAACGGCGCCGGCAAGACGACCCTCGTCATGCATCTCAACGGCATTCTCACCGCCGGGCACGGCAATGTGGCCGTGGGCGGCGTCCCGGTGCGCAAGGACACGCTCAAGGAGATCAGGCAGCGCGTCGGCCTGGTCTTCCAGGACCCCGACGACCAGCTCTTCATGCCCACGGTCAAGGACGACGTCGCCTTCGGCCCGGCCAACGCCGGACTCAAGGGCGCCGAGCTCGACCGGGTGGTCCGCGACGCGCTCGACCGGGTCGGCATGCTGGAGGCCGCCGACCGGCCGCCGCACCACCTGTCGTTCGGGCAGCGGCGCAGGGTGGCGGTGGCCACGGTGCTGGCGATGCGGCCGGAGATCCTGGTGCTCGACGAGCCCTCCTCCAACCTCGACCCGGCCGCGCGCCGGGAGCTGGCCGAGATCCTGCGGTCGCTGGACGTGACGGTGCTCATGGTCACCCACGACCTGCCGTACGCGCTGGAGTTGTGCGAGCGCTCGCTGATCCTGTCGGGAGGCGTGATCGCCGCCGACGGCCCGACGCGCGAGCTGCTGGCCGACCCCGGGCTGCTGGCCGAACACCGCCTGGAGCTCCCTTACGGCTTCGCCGTCCCGGCCGGGTGAGGCGACCTGGCGCCCAGGTCGCGGGCCGGGTGGGAACCCTTGGCGCGACCTCCGGCGCGCGATCGATCCGGCCCAGTCCTTCCACATCCGGCTCTTCGTAGTTTGTGCATGCCCGCTATCCGGGGATGTCGAAGTACAGTGGCTCATCGAGGAGGGGCCAAATGAAGCTGCGGCTTGCGCGACACGCCCTGGGTGACGCCGTGGTGGTGGCCGTTGAGGGAGAGCTCGATCTGTTCACCGCACCGTTCCTCCGCGACGAGGTACGCGACGCCATCAAGCAGGACAGCGCCAGGCTCGTGCTCGACCTGCAGCAGCTGTCGTTCATGGACTCCAGCGGTCTTTCGGTGCTGATCGAGGCCTGGCGGCTGGCCACCGGAGAAGGCGGCGGGGTGTGCCTGGCCGCGCCCCAGGCGCCCGTGGCCCGCATCCTGCGGACCACGGGGCTCGACCGGCGGATCAAGGTGTACTCCGACGTCGACAGCGCCGTGGGGGGAATTTAACCCGCCCCGAGTAGAACTTCATTCGGTTGGCGCGTTAAGGTCCGGGATATGGACGTCAACGGATCTGCAGCAATCATCTCCGGCGGTGCCAGCGGCCTTGGCGAGGCCTCGGCCCGTGAGCTCGCCCGGGCGGGCGCCACCGTGGTCATCGCCGACCTCAACGAGGAGCGCGGCAAGGCCGTCGCCGACGAGCTCGGCGGCGTCTTCGTCAGGACGGACGTGTCGGACGACGATCAGGTGCAGGCGGCCGTCGACGCGGCCGTGGCCACGGGCAAGCCGCTGCGCGTCGTGGTCAACAGCGCGGGCATCGGCTGGGCCGAGCGCACGGTCAACCGCGAGGGCAAGCCGCACAACCCGGCCACGTACCGCAAGGTGATCGAGGTCAACCTGATCGGCACGTTCAACCTGATGCGCGTCGCCGCGGCCGCCATCGCCGCCACCGAGCCGGTCGACGCCGACGGCCAGCGCGGCGTCGTGATCAACACCGCCTCCGTGGCCGCCCTGGAGGGCCAGACGGGCCAGCTCGCCTACTCCGCCTCCAAGGGCGGCATCGTGGGCATGACGGTCCCCGCCGCGCGCGACCTGGCGGCCATCGGCGTACGCGTCAACACGATCTGCCCCGGCATCATCGACACCCCCATCTACGGCTTCTCCGGAAACGCCGAGGAGTTCAAGGCCAAGCTCGTGGCCCCGGTCGTCTTCCCCAAGCGCATGGGCCGCGCCGACGAGTTCGCCCACCTGGTCCACTCGCTCATCCAGAACGACTACATGAACGCCGAGGTCGTGCGCTTCGACGGCGGCATCCGCTTCCAGCCCAAGTGAGGTCTCGTGTCTGACGAAGTGCTCGTCGAGCAGTCCGGAAACGTCGCGATCATCACCATCAACCGGCCGAAGGCGCGTAACGCGATCAACGGCGCGGTGGCCCGGGGGATCGCCGAGGCGCTGGACACCTTCGACGCCCGCGCCGAGATCTCGGCGTACGTGCTGACCGGCGCCGGCGGCACGTTCTGCGCGGGCATGGACCTCAAGGGGTTCCTGACCGGCGACCTCCCGGTGGTCGAGGGCCGCGGCTTCGGCGGCATCGCCGAGGCGCCGCCCAAGAAGCCCCTGGTGGCCGCGGTCGAGGGGTACGCGCTGGCCGGCGGGTTCGAGCTGGCCCTGTCCTGCGACGTCATCGTGGCCTCGTCGGAGTCCACGTTCGGGCTGCCCGAGCCGAAGCGCGGGCTGGTGGCGGGCGCGGGCGGGATCATGCGGCTGCCGCGGCGCATCCCGTACCACGTGGCCATGGAGATCGCCCTGACCGGCGACCACTACCCGGCCTCCCGCCTGTACGAGCTGGGCCTGGTCAACCGGATCACCGAGCCGGGGGCCGCCCTGGAGGGCGCGCTGGAGCTGGCCCGCAAGATCGCCGCCAACGCGCCCCTGGCGCTCGCGGCGACCAAGAAGGTGATCATCGAGTCCCAGGACTGGTCGCTGGAGGAGATGTTCAAGAAGCAGGGCGCGATCATCAACCCGGTGTTCGGCTCCAAGGACGCGATGGAGGGCGCGGCGGCCTTCGCCGAGAAGCGCGCCCCCCAGTGGAAGGGCGAGTAACCCTCGCCGGCACGCCGGCCCCTTCCGGGACGTCCGGGAGGGGCGGCGTCAACGCGCGCGCGTGAGCTTTCCTGCGTACGGTAAAAAAGAGGAGACGACCACCAGGAGAGCGCATGAGCGACCAGTCCGGTTCCAGGTTCGAGTCGGCCAGGCGCGGCGCCGGCACCTTCCTGTCGAGCGCGATCAAGGCGATCGTCATCCTCGGGTCCATGCTCGCCGTGATGTGGGTGCTGGAAGGTGTCGACTACGTGATGGGCGGCGCGCTCGACTCGTACGGCATCGCGGGCTGGGACCCCGACGGCCTGCTGGGCATCTTCTTCGCGCCGTTCCTGCACGGCGGCTTCGGCCATCTCATGGCCAACTCGCTGCCGCTGCTGGTGCTGGGCTTCCTGGCGGCGGTGCGCGACATCCGCAAGTTCCTGTGGGCCACGCTGCTGATCGTGGTGATCGGCGGCGTCGGCACGTGGGTGTCCAGCCCCGGCGTGATCACGATCGGCGCGAGCGGCCTGGTCTTCGGCTACTTCGGCTTCGTGCTGGCCCGGGGGCTGTTCGACCGCCGCCTGGTGGACATCCTGATCGGCATCGGCGTAGGCGTGGCCTACTACTCGATCCTGTGGGGCCTGCTGCCCAACCAGCAGGGCATCTCCTGGCAGGGCCACCTGTTCGGGCTCCTGGGCGGCGTGGTGGCCGCCTGGGTGCTGCGGCGCAGGAAAGAGCTGCCCGCCTCGCTCTGAGCCCTACAGGTGCGGCTTGGTGTGCTCGGCCGGCGAGCTGGAGAGCATGCGGTCGATGAGCGCCAGGCCGATCGCCGAGGCCACGAACGCCAGATGGATGATCGTCTGCCACATGATCTTGTCGTTGGGCACGTCACGCGCCCGGATGAACGTCTGCAGCAGGTGCACCGACGAGATGCCGATGATGGCCGTGGCCAGCTTGACCTTCAGCACGTTGGCGTTGACGTGGGAGAGCCATTCGGGCTCGTCGGGATGGTCGTTGAGGTTGATGCGCGAGACGAACGTCTCGTAGCCGCCGATGATCACCATGATCAGCAGGTTGGAGATCATCACGACGTCGATCAGCGCCAGCACCGTGAGCATGACGACGACCTCGGCCGACGTGCCGTCGCCGGTCGCCGGGTGCAGGAAGACGCTGCTCAGCAGGTGCCACAGCTCGGTCATGAACTGCCAGACGTACACCGCCTGGGCCACGATGAGGCCCAGGTAGAGCGGGACCTGGAGCCAGCGGCTGGCGAACATGAGGTAGCCGAGGCTCCGGGGCAGCGCTCGCCCCTGGCCGATAGGGGGCTTTTCAGGCAAGAATGTTTCCTACTGATCGAGCCGGAGGACTGGTGAGTTGGCGAACCTGGGATCCCTGGAACGCGCGATCATGAACGTGCTGTGGGATGCCGGCCGGGCCATGCGCGTCAGGGAGCTGCTCGACAGGCTCAACGAGGAACGCGACCTCGCGTACACGACCGTGCAGACCGTGGCCGAGCGGCTGGTGCGCAAGGGGCTGCTCGTGCGCACGCCCTCGCGCAACGCCTTCCGCTACGCGGCCGCCTGCTCAAGGGCCGAGCACGTCAGCCGCCTGATGCTGGAGGCGCTTGCCGTCAGCACCGACAGGCTGCCGGTGCTGACGAGGTTCGCGCAGAGCGTCGAGGAGGAGGACGCCCTGGCGCTCCTGGACGAGCTGGCCCGCCGGACGCGCCGGCGGGCGCCGGGCTAGAGCCGCTCGACCACGTGGTCGACGCAGACCGTCAGCGCCTCGACGTCGGACGGCTCGATGGCCGGGAACATCGCGATGCGCAGCTGGTTGCGGCCCAGCTTGCGGTAGGGCTCGGTGTCGACGATGCCGTTGGCGCGCAGCACCTTGGCCACCTCTGCGGCGTCGACGTCGTCGTTGAAGTCGATCGTGCCGACCACCTGCGAGCGGAACTGCGGAGCGGCGAACGGCGTGGCGTAGGACGACTTCTCGGCCCAGGTGTACAGGCGCTGGCTGGAGTCGGCCGTGCGGGCGGTGGTCCAGGCCAGGCCGCCGTTGCCGTTCATCCAGTCGAGCTGGTCGGCCAGCAGGAACAGCGTGGCCACGGCGGGCGTGTTGTAGGTCTGGTCCTTGCCGGAGTTGTCGATCGCGATCGGCAGGCTGAAGAACTCGGGGACGTACCGGCCGGAGGCGGCGATCTCCTCGACCCTGGCCAGGGCGCGCGGCGACATGATCGCGATCCACAGGCCGCCGTCGGAGGCGAAGCTCTTCTGCGGGGCGAAGTAGTAGACGTCGGTCTCGGCGATGTCGACCGGCAGGCCGCCCGCGCCGGAGGTGGCGTCGACCAGCACCAGCGAGTCGTCGCCGCCCACGCGGGAGATCGGCATGGCGACGCCGGTCGAGGTCTCGTTGTGGGTGAGCGCGTAGACGTCGACGCCGTCCTCGGCCACCGCGGTGGGGTAGGTGCCGACGTCGGACTTGATCACGCTCGGGTCGCCCAGCCAGGGCGCCTTCTTGGCGACCGCGGCGAACTTCGAGGAGAACTCGCCGAACGCCAGGTGCTGGGACTTCTCCCTGATCAGCCCGAAGGCCGCGATGTCCCAGAACGCGGTGGTGCCGCCGTTGCCCAGCACGACCTGGTAGCCCTCGGGCAGCGAGAACAGGTCGGCGAGCCCGGAACGCACGCGGCCGACCAGGTTCTTGACCGGCTTCTGGCGGTGGGAGGTGCCCATGAGACTCGCGCCGGAGGCGGCGAGCGCGGCCAGTTGCTCGGTGCGAACCTTCGAGGGCCCGCAGCCGAAGCGGCCGTCGGCGGGCTTGATGTCAGCGGGAATCACGATGTCAGCCACGTGCCAAGCGTACTGAGGCCGTCCGGGTGACGTCGCGCGGGTCCGCCGAATGAGACGCGGAACGGCCCGCCCTTGATCGGGCGGGCCGTTCATGACACGGGCGAAATCGTGTCAGATCGTGCCGGCAACCTCGGAGGCGCCGGGGACGTCGCTGAGCGGGCGCGACGCCGGGCCGATGTAGTTGGCGCTCGGCCGCACCAGCCTTCCGGTGCGCTTCTGCTCCAGGATGTGCGCGGCCCAGCCGGCCGTGCGGGCGCAGGTGAACATCGAGGTGAACATGTGCGAGGGCACCTCGGCGAAGTCGAGCACCACGGCCGCCCAGTACTCGACGTTCGTGGCGAGCACCCGGTCGGGCTTGCGGGCGTGCAGCTCCTCCAGGGCGGCCTGCTCCAGCGCCGCCGCGACCTCGTAGCGGGGCGCGTCGAGCTCCTTGGCGGTACGGCGCAGCACGCGGGCGCGCGGGTCCTCCGCGCGGTACACGCGGTGGCCGAAGCCCATGAGCCTGTTGCCCTTGTCGAGCTCACCCTGGACGTACTTCTTGGCGTCGCCGAGCTGCTCCACGCCTTCGATCATGTGGAGCACGCGGGCGGGGGCGCCGCCGTGCAGCGGGCCCGACATGGCGCCGACGGCGCCGGACAGCGCCGCCGCCACGTCCGCGCCGGTGGAGGCGATGACGCGGGCGGTGAACGTGGACGCGTTCATGCCGTGCTCGGCGGCCGAGGTCCAGTAAGCGTCGATGGCCTTGACGTGCTTGGGATCAGGCTCACCGCGCCAGCGGATCATGAAACGCTCGACGATGGTCTTCGCCTCGTCGACCCGGCTCTCCGGCACCATCGGCAGGCCGAGGCCGCGCGCGGACTGCGCGACGAAGGAGAGAGCCATCACGGAGGCGCGCGCGAGCTGGTCGCGGGCCTCCTCGTCACTGATGTCGAGCAGGGGCTTGAAGCCATAGGCCGGAGCCAGCATGGCCAGCGCGCTCTGCACGTCTACACGGATGTCACCGGAGTGGACAGGGATGGGGTACGGCTCCGCCGGGGGCAGGCCCGGCTGGAACTTGTTGTCGACCAGCAGGCCCCAAACGTGCCCGAACGGGACACGGCCGACCAGCTCCTCGATGTCGACGCCCCGGTATCGAAGGGCGCCCCCTTCTTTGTCCGGTTCCGCGATCTCGGTCTCGAAAGCTACGACGCCTTCGAGGCCGGGTTTGAAGTCGGACATGCTCGGCCGCCTCCCTTTCTTGCCATGTAACGGCAATGCCTTGATGTCGAGATACCGGCGGGTCAATTTAACCCCCTCCCAGCTCATGGTCGGTCTCGGGACCCGCCGAAACGCCAAACCCGCTGGTAGGGAGCCTTCTGTGGGATCTGCCACATGAGCGCGCAAGAATACCTTCTCGTGGATGCCACCCCGCGCCCGCCCCTGCTGGCGGGGCTACGCCGAACGTACGAGGGCGAGCCGTTGCTCGAAACCGACCTCGCGTCCGACCCCATCGCGCAGTTCACCGTCTGGTTCCAGGAGGCGCTCGAATCCGGCCTGCCCGAACCCAACGCCATGGTCCTCGCCACCGCCTCCGCGGGCGGCCGGCCGAGCGCCAGGACCGTCCTGCTCAAGGGCTACGACGAACAGGGCTTCATCTTCTACACCAACTACGAGTCCCGCAAAGGCCGCGACCTGGCCGAGAATGGGCGAGCCTCGCTGCTGTTCCCCTGGCACGCCATCCGCCGCCAGATCCGCATCGAGGGCACGGTCGCCCGCATCTCCCACCAGGAGTCGGCCGACTACTACAACTCCCGCCCGTACGGCTCGCGCATCGGGGCCTGGGCCTCGCGCCAGTCGGCGGTCGTCCGCTCGCGCGAGGAGCTGGACGAGCGCTACGAGGAGCTGGCCGCCCGCTGGCCGGAGGATCCGCCGGTGCCCGACTTCTGGGGCGGCTTCCGGGTCACCCCGATCGAGGTGGAGTTCTGGCAGGGACAGCTGGACCGGATGCACGACAGGCTGCGGTACCGGCGTACCCGACCCGGGTGGGCCTTGGAAAGACTTGCCCCTTAAATTGCCTTAGGTGGCATTCGGGGAACTGGTCAAACGTCATTTTGTGGACACCAGGCCGCTGGCCGTGCCCGCTTACCGCCGGATCTGGTCCGGTCAGGCGGTCTCGAACGTGGGCGTCGCCGTCACCGTCGTGGCGGTCGGCCAGCAGGTCTACGACCTGACCCACTCCTCGCTCTGGGTGGGCCTGCTCGGCATGGCCAACCTGATCCCGCTGCTGGTCTTCGGGCTGTGGGGCGGGGCCGTCGCCGACGCCTTCGACCGGCGCAGGCTGCTCGTCATCGGCTCGCTCATCACCTGGGCGGCCACTCTGGTCATCCTGGCGCAGGCCCTGCTCGGGCTGGGCAACGTCTATCTGATCTTCGCGGCGACGGCGGTCAACGCCACCGGGTTCGCGATCACCGGCCCGACCAGGGGCTCGGTGATCCCGCGCATCCTCGACCCCGAGCTGGTGCCGGCCGCCAACGCGCTCAACTCGCTGGTCTACAGCCTCGGCGCGGTCGTCGGCCCGATGCTCGGCGGCGTGCTGCTGGCCACCGGCGGCGACCACCCCAACTACGCCGCCGCCTACGCGGTGGACGCCCTGCTGTTCAGCGCCGGCCTCTACGCGGCCCTCAGGCTGCCCGCCCTGCCCCCGCTGACCGAGGTGGGACGTCCAGGGGCCCGGGCGGTCTGGGAGGGCCTCAGCTTCATCGCCAGGAGCCCGGTGCTGCTGATGTCGTTCGTCGTGGACATCATCGCGATGGTCTTCGCCATGCCGCGCGCCCTCTACCCCGAACTGGCCGCCGAACGTTTCGGCGGCTCGATGACCGCGCTCGGCTGGGCGACCTCGGCCATGGCCATCGGCTCGGTCGCCGGCGCGCTGTTCTCCGGCTGGGTGGGCCGCGTCTCGCGCCAGGGCCTCGCGCTGGTGCTGGCGATCGCCATGTGGGGGCTCGCCGTGGCGGCCGCGGGGCTGGTGGGCGAGCTGTGGCTGGTCGTGGCGTTCATGGCGGTCGGCGGCGTGGCCGACGTGATCTCGTCGGTGTGGCGGCAGTCGATCCTGCAGCTCTACGCCCCCGACGAGATGCGCGGGCGCATGCAGGGAGCGTTCATGGTGGTGGTGGCGGGCGGCCCGCGCCTGGGCGACCTGCGCGCCGGGGCGACCGCGACCGCCTTCGGGCTCACCGGCGCCTGGGTGGGCGGGGGACTGGCGTGCGCGGTCACCGTGCTCGTCGTCGGCCTGTCGGTGGCCGCGTTCCGCGACTACCGCTCCGACACCCGCGCCGCGGCCCTGAGGTCGGAGACGAAGCCCGCGTAGGCCGCGTCCCTGTCGGGCGCGCGCAGCACCGCCGAGGGGTGGATCGTGGCCACCGCGAGCGCGTCGCCGAGCGGCACCGGCTCGCCTCTGTGCTCCGTCAGCCGGAACGCCCTGCCCAGCAGCGACCTGGCCGCCGTCGCGCCGAGCACCACGACGACCTCGGGCCGCACCAGCGCCAGCTCCGCGCCGAGCCACGGCCGGCAGGCCTCGATCTCGGCCACCGTCGGCTTCTGGTGGATCCTTCTCTTCCCCCGCGGAGTGAAGGAGAAATGTTTGACGGCGTTTGTCAAATAGACCGCGTCCCGTTCGATTCCCGCCTCCTCCAGCCCGCGGTCCAGCACGCGTCCCGAAGGACCCACGAAAGGATGCCCTTCCAGGTCCTCGCGATCGCCGGGCTGCTCGCCGACCAGCATGAAGCGGGCCTGCTCGGGGCCCTCGCCGAACACCGTCTGGGTGGCCGCGGCGTACAGGTCGCAGCCCTCGCAGCGGGCCGCCGCGGTCCGCAGGGAGCCGAGATCACGCCGGTCGGGAAGGAACTCGGCCGCCCCGTTGTTGCCGTCCTTAACCATCGTCGGTCGTTCTCCCAATAGGGTTCCTGAAGACTTCTGTGCCCGTAGCGGACGGGCTCAGTCCCCGCCACGACCGGCGTAGCATTTCAGTTGGGAGGAGCCTTGACCGCACACGGCCTGATCGACACGACGGAGATGTATCTCCGCACGATTTACGAGCTCGAAGAGGAGGGCATCGTCCCCCTTCGCGCCCGCATCGCGGAGCGCCTCCAGCAGAGCGGCCCCACCGTGAGCCAGACCGTCGCCCGCATGGAGCGCGACGGCCTCGTCCGCGTCGAGGGCGACCGGCATCTGTCGATGACCGACCTGGGCCGCACGCTGGCCACGCGCGTGATGCGCAAGCACCGTCTGGCCGAATGCCTGCTCACCCAGGTCATCGGCCTTCCCTGGGAAGAGGTGCACATCGAGGCGTGCCGGTGGGAGCACGTCATGTCCGAGTCGGTCGAGGCGCGGCTGGTGACGCTGCTCGACAACCCCACGGTCTGCCCGCACGGCAACCCCATCCCGGGGCTGGCCGAGCTGGGGGCGCCGGAGGCCGCCGAGGGCGCGGCCAACGTCCTGACCTCGATGTCCGAGGCCGCCGGGCCGAGGGACATTCCGGTCGTGGTGCGCCGGATCAGCGAACAAGTGCAAAGCGATCCTGCTGTGATGCTTAAACTCAAGCAAGTTGGGATACAACCCGGACGCGAGGTGACGCTCGCGGCGAGCGACGACGGTGTGCGGGTGACAGGTGACGGTGACGCGAACGACACTCCCGCGGAGCTTCCGCGTGACGTTGCCGCGCACGTTTTTGTCTCCAAGCGCTGACGCGCGCGCAGCCACTTGGTTGAATCCCTCTCGGGAGGCCCTCCACTCTCCCCTGGCCAAGACAGTTGCAGGAGCGCCCGTGGTCCGCTGTGCGCACAAGCCACCCCAAGGAGTGGTCTCCGGATGAAGCGATGGGGGGATCTGTCACAAGAAACGGCTGATCACCTTGGTGCCGGGTCCGTTCTGGACCATGCCGAAATGGCAGTGGTCGTGACAGACCGCTTCAGCAATCTCCTCTACTGGAATCCCTTCGCCGAGCAGCTGTTCGGCCGTCCCGGCAAGGCGCCGGCACGTGACGCGTCCGTCCTGTCCCTCGGGATCATGGACAAGGACCACCCGCAGGCGATCGAGCTGGCCAAGCACGTGCTCAAGGGTGGCGTGTGGGAGGGCACGTTCGACGTCAGGCGCGGCGACGGCACGATCGTCTACGTCCGCGCCCAGGCCGTGCCGCTGCGTCACCCGTCCGGCTCGGTCACCGGCATCGTCATCCTGGCCCGCGAGGCCCTGCGCAGCAACGAACGCGAGAAAGACCGTTTCGGGCTCCTTGAGCGCATCGGCGAACGCCTGGCCGGCTCGCTCTACGTCGAGGAGACGCTCAAGCGCGTCGCCGAGATGCTCGTCCCGCAGTTCGCCGACCACTGCTTCATCGAGCTCATGGAGGGCGACCGGCTCGTCCGCCGGGTCTCGGAGCACGTCCAGGGCTGGACCCCGCCCGCGGGCACGTGGAAGCCGGTGGGCGCGGAGATCCGCTACCCCTCCGGCCACTACGCCGACACCGCGCTGCGCCGCCAGGAGACCATCCTGGTGGAGGACTTCTCCACCACCAGCTACCCGATGCCCCACGAGGGCAGCGCGCGGCTGGCCGGCGAGATCGGCATGACCTCGGCCATCGTCGCCCCCCTGCTGGTGCGCGGCGAGACGCTGGGCCTGATGTACCTCGGCCTGTCCAACCTGACCGACCGGCGCAGCCCCCACTACGACGCCTTCGACCGCGACTTCGTGGGCGCCATCGCCACCCGCGTGGCCCTCGCGATCGACAACGCGCTGCTGTTCGAGGAGGAGCGTCACACGGCCGAGTCGTTCCAGAAGCACCTGCTGCCGCGGGCGCTGCCCCAGCTCGACGGCCTCGACATCGCGGTGCGCTACTACCCGGCGGCCCCCCTCGCCTCCCATGGCCAGGGCATCCAGACCCAGGTCGGCGGCGACTGGTACGACGTGATCCCGCTCTCGGCCGGCCGGGTCGGCATCGTGATCGGCGACGTCGAGGGCAGGGGCGCCAAGGCCGCGGCCATCATGGGCCAGCTCAGGGCGGCGCTGCGGGCCTTCGCCCAGGACGACAAGTCGCCCGCCGACATCCTGGCCAGGCTCGACGAGTGGACCCGCATCATCGCCACCCCCGAGCAGGACGACAACGGCGCCGACGTCAGCATCCCGCCCATCGTCACCTGCCAGTACCTGGTCTACGACGCCTGGTCCCGCCAGCTGTCCTTCGCCAACGCCGGGCACGCGCCGCCGCTGCTGGTGGTCGACGGCCAGTGCCTGGAGATGGACATCGAGGAGGTCGGCCAGCCGCTGGGCGTCCGGGCCAAGGGCCTGCACGCCGACCTGGTCTACAAGGAGGAGACCCGCACCCTCCCGCCGGGCGCGGCGTTGCTGCTCTACACCGACGGCCTGGTCGATCGGCGTCCGGGCCGCGACGGGCGGATGCCGAGCGAGGAGGAGACGCTCGGCGTGCTGTGCGAGAAGCTCGCCAAGATGGCCGACGCCGACGTCGAGCGCATCGCCGACGCCGCCACGGTCGCGGTGCCCGGCGAGATCGACGACGACATGGCGATCCTCGTCGTCCGCTCCAGCGACGTCGACCTCGACGTCGAGGAGCGCACCTTCCCGGCCCAGCCGATCATGGTCGGCGAGGCGCGCCGCATGGCCTCCGAGGCCTTCTCCGGCTGGAACGTGCCCGAAGAACGGGCCGAGCTGGCCTGCCTGCTCGTCTCCGAGGTCGTCACCAACGTGGTGCTGCACGCCTCCACCGCCAACTCCCCGCGCCGGGAGCTGGTCGTCGAGGGGCCGCCGCTGCCGTTCGAGGACTCCTGGGACATGCCGGGCTTCGAGGAGGAGCCGGCCGGCGACAAGGAGTTCACGCTGAGGCTGCGCAGGGGCGAGGAGTCGGTCTGGGTCGAGGTGTTCGACCAGGACCTGCGCCTGCCGCGCATCCGCAGCGCCGGTGAGAACGACGAGGGCGGCCGCGGTCTCTACCTGGTCGACCAGCTCGCCAAGCGCTGGGGATCCCGTCCCACCAGGGAAGGCAAAGCGGTCTGGTTCGAGATTCCCACCCGGCGCAGGTGAGTGGTTCACTGGGCCGCATGGAGCTGGCCTTCGAGCGCCGGGGCACCGGCGAGCCGCTGATCCTCGTCCACGGCATCGGACACCACTGGCAGGCGTGGTTGCCCGTGATGGACCGGCTGGCCGCCGACCACACGGTGATCGCGATCGACCTGCCAGGTTTCGGGGTGTCGCCGCGGTTGCCGGCGGGCATCCCGTACACCGCGGAGTCGCTGGCGGACGCGGTCGAGTCGTTCTGCGCGCTGCTCGGCATCCGGGAGCCGCACGTGGTGGGCAACTCGCTCGGCGGCTACATCGCGCTCGAACTCGCCTCGCGCGGCGTCGTGCGCACGGCGACCGCGTTGTCACCGGCCGGGTTCTGGTCGCGGTCCGAGCTGCTCTACTGCCAGTCGATGCTGAAGGCCCTGCGGGGCTCGGCCCGCGCGATGTCGCCGGAGCAGGCGGCCATGGCGGCCGGCAGCCCGTTCACGCGCGCCCTGTCCAGCGGCATCCTGGTCGCCCGGCCGGGCCGGCTCGACCCCGCCGGGCTCGTCGCGGCCACGCAGGCGCTGGCCGGAGCGGCCGGGTTCGACGAGACGCTGGAGTCGTTCGGCGGGCTGATGCCGCCGGCTCCGCCCAAGTGCCCGGTCACGATCGCGTGGGGCGAGCGTGACCGGCTGCTGCCGCGCCGCCAGGCCGTCCGCGCGGCGCGGTGGTCGGGGCAGCGGGTCAGGCTGCTCAAGGGCTGCGGGCACGTGCCGATGAGCGACGATCCCGGGCTGGTCGCCCGGGTCGTACTGGAGGCCGACCGGGCGGCCGGCTAACGTTCGGCGTTGGCCGCCATGCGGCGCAGCACGTCGACGGCGGTCAGGTACTCCTGCGGGCTCACGCCCTCGGTGATGCGCCGCCTGAATCGGGTGACGTGCTCGGAGACCGCGGCGTGCGTGGCCCTTCCCTCGGCGGTCAGCTCTCCGTCCGCGAGCCATCCCCTCGACGTCAGACTCTGTACGGCCTCCTCCACGCCCTCGAACGGCGCCAGCGCGGCGGCGTTCTGATCGTGGGCGGTGGCGTGGAGAAGCTGCCACTCCCTGCGCGAGGCGCCGTACGCGGACAGGGTCTGGCCCATCGCGTCCTCCAGCAGGTTGTCGAGGTGCTTCACCCAGTATCCGATAGGTTTGTCCATGCATGTACAATAACAACTATATGCATGAAGACAAGGAAATTGCCGCGATCGAACGCGCGATGGTCGCGATCAGGCGCAGGCAGAGCAGGCGGGCGCTGGCCCGGCGACAGGGCGCGACGGGGCCCGAGTTCGAGGTGCTCGACGTGGTCGAGGGCGCCGGCGGGCAGGTCACCGTGTCGATGGTCGCGGAGGCGCTGAACGTCGACCAGCCGCGGGCGAGCCGGCTCGTGACGGCGGCCGTGACGGCGGGGCTGGTGCGACGGGAGGCCGATCAGGCCGACGGGCGGCGGGCGTGGCTGGTGCTGACCGAGGCGGGCGTCGCGGCGCTCGGACAGGCCCGGCAGGCCAGGCAGGCGGCCTTCGCCTCGGCCACGGCAGACTGGTCGGCGGCCGAGCGGGCCGAGTTCGCCCGGCTGCTGACCCGGTTCGTGGAGGGGATGCCGGGCTGAGGCGCTCCCGGCGTCAGCGCATCGTCTGGCCCCAGACGAGCAGCATGGCGATGATGAACACGATCATCACGCCCACGTAGCCGACGGGGCCGAACCGGAACGCCCTGCGCACGCGGTTGAGCCCCCAGGCGAACAGTAACGCCAGGAAAACGAGGAGGATCAGGCCGCCGTCCATGCTGACAGTATGCGGCGCGGCCCGGCCCGGCGCGCGGCTGCCGTCAGAATCCGAAGGACCGGCCGATGATCTCTTTCATGATCTCGGTGGTGCCGCCGTAGATCGTCTGGACGCGGCTGTCCAGCCACGCCTTGGCGACCGGGTACTCCATCATGTAGCCGTAGCCGCCGTGGAGCTGGAGGCAACGGTCGATGACCTTGTTCTGCAGCTCGGTGGTCCACCATTTGGCCTTGGCCGCGTCCACGACGGTGAGCTGCTTGGCGTTGAGCGCCAGGATGCACTTGTCCACGTAGTGGCGGGCGATCTCCGTCTCGGTGGCCAGCTCGGCCAGGACGAAGCGGGTGTTCTGGAACGAACCGATGTTGCGGCCGAACGCCTGGCGGGTCTTGCAGTACTCGATCGTCTGCTCCAGCACCGCCTCCGCCGCGGCCACGGCCGCCACGGCGATCGACAGGCGTTCCTGGGGCAGGTTGTTCATCAGGTGGAAGAAGCCCTCGCCCTCGTTCGGGCCCAGACGGTTGGCCACCGGCACCCGGACGTTCTCGAAGAACAGCTCGGCGGTGTCCTGGGCCTTCATGCCGACCTTGTCCAGGTTCCGGCCGCGGTGGAAGCCGTCCATGCCGCGTTCGACCACGATCAGCGTCGTGCCTCTGGCGCCCGCGTCCGGGTCGGTCTTGGCGACCACGACCACGAGGTCGGCGTTGACGCCGTTCGTGATGAACGTCTTCTGGCCGTTGACCACGTAGTGGTCGCCCTCGCGGACGGCGGTGGTCCTGATGCCCTGGAGGTCGCTGCCGGCGCCCGGCTCGGTCATCGCGATGGCGGTGATGAGCTCGCCGGAGGCGAAGCCGGGCAGCCAGCGCTGCTTCTGCCCGTCGTCGGTGAGTTCGACGACGTACGGGGCCATGACGTCGTTGTGCAGGGAGAAGCCCAGGCCGGAGGCGCCGTTCCCGATGATCTCCTCGACGATCACCGCGTTGTAGCGGAAGTCGGTGATGCCGGATCCGCCGTACTCCTCCGGGACGCCGAAGCCGAACATGCCGAGCTCGCCGGCCTTCTTCCAGACCTCGCGGGGCACGATGCCGTCCTTCTCCCACTGGCCGTGGTGCGGCACGACCTCGCGGGCCATGAACTCGCGCACGGTTTCCCGGAAGAGCAGGTGCTCCTCGTCGAAGAGGTCTCGCTGCATCGGTTCGCCTCCAAGCAGGTGTCGTGCACGACAGAATACGATTCTGTTACCCGGAGGTATACCCGCTTTTCGGGCGAGGAGGACAGCGGGGGACACGGCTTCATCACAAGTGCTGGAACTTGAGGGAATCGGCCTGCGTTGGGGGTGTTTTCGACTCTAAGATCTACCCTCGGTCTATTTGTGATGATCGGAGTGTCCCGTGAGTCGGTGGCGCAGGGCGTTGCTCGCCGCATCGATCGGTTCCGTGGCGACGGCTGGTCTCCTGGCCGTGCCACCCGCGAATGCGGGCACGTTCAACCTGGTGGTCGACTACAGCTGCAGAGGCGGGGTCGCAGGGGACGGGCCGGTGACCCTCAGGGCGCGAGTGGGCATTCCCACGGTGGCGCAGAAGGGCGGCAACCTGGCGCTCACCTGGTCGCTCGAATACACCGGCGCTCGCAGGTTCATGTCCCCGGACTACTTCGAGGCGGGGGCGAGGGTCTCGGTTCTCGGGAACGTCCAGGCGGAAGGCGCGTGGACCGGCGTGCTCCAGCCGAAGGGCTCGAAGGACCAGGCGGCGCTCGAACCGAACGTCCGGCTGGAGCCCCCGGAGGGGCTCGCGTCGGAGGCCGCGCTGACCGAAGAGGGCGTGCTGAAGCTGACCGTCCAGGGCATGACGGTGGACTTCGTCCCTCCGAAGCAAGAGATCATCGTGAACGACGACAGAACCGACCGGGTGACCTACACCGGGAACTGGCAGCATGTGGGCTCGACCCGGCCCGAGTACAAGGACTGGCTGCGTGACGTCCACACCAGCGACGTCAAGGGAGACAGCGCCAGCATCACCTTCACCGGGACGGGGTTCGAGTACATCGGCCGCCGCATGCCGGACGTCAGCACCGTCAACGTGACCGTGGACGACGACGACACAGGGCGCGTCGACCCCAAGAAGCTGCCCAACGGCCAGGACACGAACGCGATCGAAGGCAACGTCAGCCTCTGGAAGCGTCACGACCTCGACTACGGCAAGCACACCGTCACGATCAGGAGCCTCGACGACGCGCCCGTCAACCTGGACGCCTTCAAGCTCCTGAACCGCGAAATGATCAGTCCCCCCACGCTCCACAGAGCCACCTGCACCGTCACCAGCAGGCCGGACACCGTCGAGATCATCGTGCAGGGCCCCTCCACGTCGCCGTCCCCGAGCTCGACCCCGACTACGCCCACCACGACGCCGACGACGACTCCGACGACCACCCCCACCAACACCGGCACGTCCACCGCGACCAGCACCCCCACGCGGAACCACTCCCGGCCCACCCCGAGCAGCGGGCTCGGGCACGTGATCGTGGTGCCGGCGGCGACCGGGACGAGTACCAGCACGAGCACGCCCACCGCGACCGGCCCGACGGCGACCACGTACGTCAGGGCGCAGGTGGCCAAGATCCCCAAGGGCGGGGTGGACACCGGTGAGGCGCCCGACGAGCCGGACCGGCCGTACGGGCTGATGGCCAGTGGGGCGATGTTGCTCATGGGCAGCGCGGGCGGCGGGCTCGCTCTGCGCCGGCGCAGGGCCGCGCACGCGGGAGGAACGAAGTGATGGCCGAGCAGAAGACTCCGATGCAGCGGGCGATGCCCGGACTGCTGATCGCCGGTTCGCTGGCCGGCGTCGGCGCGATCATGGTGGGCCTGCTCTCCGTGGCGCCCAAGGTGGACGACGGCTCCGGCACGCTGGCCGCCGCCGACCGGCCGACCACCGTGCAGATCGAGAACGCCGGCGCGTTCGTGCTGCCCGCGACCGTGGGTCCGGGCGGCAAGGGCGCGACGCTGACCCCGGCCCGGCCGGAGGCGCCGCCGCCGCTGGCCGCCGCGCCGACCGTGCCACCGATCCCCAAGGCGAAGACCAAGGCCGCCAAGGCCAAGGCCCGGCCCAGCCGGATCAAGATCCCCAAGATCAAGGTGAACGCCCCCATCGGCGGCGTCACCGTGGACATCAAGGGCAACCTGGGCACCCCGCCGCTGACCAGGCCGAACCAGACCGGCTGGTACCGCTTCTCGCCGGTTCCGGGCGAGCTCGGGCCCGCGGTCATCAACGGCCACGTGAGCACCCGTAAGGGCCCCGCCGTCTTCGACCGCCTCCGCGAGCTGGCCAAGGGCGACCAGATCTACGTGTACCGGTCGGACGGGAAGGTCACCCGGTTCACGGTGAGCGGGATCGAGCAGGTCAGCAAGTCGTCGTTCCCGACGTCCCGGGTGTACGGGAACACCAAGGACTCGCAGCTGAGGCTGATCACGTGTGGCGGCGTCTTCAACAAGGAGGCGCACAGCTACACCGACAACATCGTGGTGTACGCGACCCTGTCGAAGACGAAGGGCTGATGGGGTTTTTGGGGCGAATTTTGCGTTTTACGGGAAGTTGACAGGGACAGTTCGTAGGATCTCAACCGAACCGTGACCATCGGCTGGAATTCTGGCACGACTGTTGACACTGCGCTGAACGGAGATGGACCCGTGCTTACGTCCCAGGCGTGGCGCCGCCTCGCCCACAAGACCTCCGCCTTGGGATTGATGGGCACACTCGCCGTCTCCGTCGGCTCGGTGGTCGGCCTGTCCTTCCCTGCCGAAGCGGCGGCCCCGAAGACGTTCAGCTACACCTGCCAGGGTGGGCCCTTCACCTTTGGCGCCACTCCTCTCAGCGTGACGCTCACCGGCCCTGACTCGGTCGCTGCGGGCGGTACCTTCGACCTGTCGGTCGGCATTCCGGGGCTGACGCAGACGACTCCGGCCACGCAGGCGACGTATGTGCAGGCCACGGTGGCGTTGACCCCAACAGGAGGGACAGTCACTGATCCCGGAGTGAAGCAGGGAGCAGCTGTCACAGCGAACACCGCTGCCGTTCCTGCTGGCGAAGTGAAGTACAAGGTGTCGGTCGGCGCCACCACGACGGGCAAGGTGAGCATCAAGCCCGGCGAAATCAAGCTCGGTCTCCTTACCAACCCGAGCAGCGTGGCGACTTGTACTCCAGCGTCTACCACCGAGGTCCTCGACATTCCCATCGGAACCGGAGGCGGCGGTACCGGGACGGATGTGGTCGCGTACAAGTGTGATCTGGTGGACACGACGATCAACGATCCGGCCTATCCGGCCGACGTGGACATCAAGATCACTCCTGGCACCCTGCCCACCAACGCCAAGGCGAACGACGAAGTCAGCATCTCGTGGACCAGCACCATCGAGACCAGCAGCCTTGACACGCTGAAGGCCCCCACCGGCTTCCCCGCGAGCGGCGGCAAGTACTTCCTCAACATGAAGGCGTCCGGCGCGGGGGTCACCCAGCCCGCGGCGGCCGAGGGCGCGCTGACCAACGTCGTCGTCGGGCAGGACATCACCACTTTGCCCAGCGTCACCCTCAAGGTGAAGCCCACCACGACCGGCACGGTGACGCTCACCCCCGGCGACCTGATCCTCGGCACCTCGGCCACGGCGACCACCGGCAGCGTGATCAAGTGCGTGGCTCCCACGACGGGCCTCAAGAACTTCACCTTCCAGGTGGCGGCCGGCACGGGGACGAGCCCGTCGCCCAGCCCCAGCCCCAGCCCGAGTCCGACCCCCACGACGACCACCCCCAAGCCCACCAAGACCAGCACCGCGACCGTGACCGTCACCCCGCCCGACAAGTCGAAGACCCCCAAGGCCGGGGCCGACACCGGGGCCGGGGGTATGGCGGGGCCTGACGGGCGGCTGTTCGTCCTCACCGGCACCGTCCTGATCGCGGCCGCGGCGGCCGGTGGGCTGGTGCTGCGCCGGCGTACTGCGGGCAGGGGCTGAGCGGCGTGGCCGGGCAGTATCCCTACGGTGGCCCGCCGCCGCGGGACAGGGGGAGTGCCGCGCTCAGGACCGTGCTGATCGGCGCGGCCATCGCCGGGGTCGTCACGGTCGTGGCGGGCATGCTGATCGTGCTGCAGTCGCCCGAGGAGTACGGCATGGACAGGGACGCCCTGCCCGTGGCGGTGCAGACGCAGGCGTCGGGGCAGCCGCAGCAGGCGTTGTTCCAGGCGCCGCCGGACCAGCCGCCGCCGCTGCCGCAAATCGTGCCGGCGCCGCCGATGCTGCCCTCGACGCCGGTCCGGATCGTGATCAAGCGGCTCGGGATCAACGCGCCGATCAAGTCCGTGGGGCTGGCCAAGGACGGGGCGATCGAGGTGCCGCCGTCCGACAACCCCAACCTGGCCGGCTGGTACCGGAACATGTCCACGCCCGGCGAGGCGGGCCCGGCGGTGCTGCTCGGGCACAAGGACACCCGGACGCGCAGCGCCGTGTTCAGCCGCCTCGGCGAGCTGAAGAACGGCGACACCATCGAGGTCAGACGCCAGGACAAGACGACCGCCGTGTTCACGGTCGGCGGCGTGGAGCAGGCGAGCAAGAAGACGTTCCCGACCGAGCGCGTCTACGGGGGCAGGGAGAACGCCCAGCTCCACCTCATCACCTGTGGTGGGACCTACGATCGCACCATCGGGCACTACAACGACAACATCATCGTCTACGCGACGATGACGAGCTCCTATCGAAGCTGATTCGCGGAGGCGGGCATGGGCTGGATGGCGAAGCGGAGACTGCGTACTGGCCCGACGGCGGCATTGCCCGTCAAACCGGATACCGCCGAGCTGCTGCGGATCGTCCGGCTGGCCGATCCGGACGCACGACCCGACGGCGACGACATCGTGGCGGCCGACGTGCGGGTGTGCGCGCCGGTCGAGGCCGACAGCGAGCTGACCGGCGGGGTGCTGGAGAAGGTGTGGGCCTGCCGGGTCACCGCCGAGGGGCCGCTGCCGTTCGACTTCTTCGACCGCTACCTGGCCGAGGGGCTGGCCTTCCGGCTCAAGGGGCTCGCGGTGTGCCGGGGCGAGGTGAGCGATCCGGCTGATGGTGAGGGGGGCGGTCCCGCCGTCATCCTGCCGGTACGCCCGTCCGCCGAGGACCTGGCGCCCCTGCTTGAGCAGGGGGAGGACGAGTTCACGTACACGTCGGGCGACATCCGGGCCGCGCTGGTCCCGCAGAAGGGGCAGCCGCCAGCGGTGGGGGAGCTGCTGCCGTTCGCCACCGAGCTGACCGCGATCGAGCTGCGCGGCGACGAGCCCGTCAAGCTCGGAGGTCTGGCTCTGGAGCTGGCAGAATCGCTGAACGGGCTGGTCGTGGACCGGTGGCGGTTCAGGGTCGACGCCGCGGAGGACCTTCTGCCCCCGGAGTGACGAGCCACAGAACGTCGTTCTGTTGTAGTCTCTCCCTAATAACCGAATAATGCTCGGTTTCCAGGAGGCACTGTGGCAGAGGCGTACATCGTCGGAGCGGTCCGTACCCCGGTCGGCAAGAAGAAGGGCGGTCTGTCCACCGTCCATCCCACCGACCTGGCCGCCCACACGCTGAAGGCGCTCATCGACCGCACCGGCGTCGATCCGGCGGCGGTCGAGGACGTCATCATGGGGTGCGTCATGCAGTTCGGCCCCCAGAGCATGGACATCGCGCGAAATGCCTGGTTGTCGGCGGGGCTGCCCGAGACGACGGCCGGCGTCACGATCGACCGGCAGTGCGGCTCGTCCCAGCAGTCCATCCACTTCGCCGCCCAGGGCGTCCTGTCGGGCACCCAGGACCTGGTGGTGGCCGCGGGCGTGGAGTCGATGAGCATCGTCCCGATGGGCGCGTCGATCACCGCCGCGCTGGAGAAGGGCATGCCGTTCCCGTTCGGCGACAAGTGGGTCGAGCGCTACGGCAAGCAGGAGATCTCCCAGTTCCGCGGCGCCGAGCTGATGTGCGAGAAGTGGGGACTCCAGCGTGACGTGCTGGAGCAGTTCGCCTACGAGTCCCACCAGCGCGCCGCCAAGGCCGTCGCGAACGGCTACTTCAAGGACCAGATCGCCCCGATCAACGGCGTCGAGGACGACGAGGGCCCCCGGCCCGACACCACGCTGGAGAAGATGGCCGGGCTCAAGACCCTGAAGGAGGGCGGCCAGATCACCGCGGCCACCTCCTCGCAGATCTCCGACGGCTCCGGAGCCGTGCTGATCGCCTCCGAGCAGGCCGTGCGCGAGCACAACCTGACCCCGCGCGCCCGCATCCACCAGCTCGCGCTCATGGGCGACGACCCGGTGTACATGCTGACCGCGCCGATCCCGGCCACCCGGCGGGCCCTGAAGAAGGCGGGCATGTCGATCGACGAGATCGACGTCGTGGAGATCAACGAGGCGTTCGCCCCGGTGCCGCTGGCCTGGATCAAGGAGCTGGACGCCGACCCGGCCAAGGTCAACCCCAACGGCGGCGCCATCGCGCTCGGCCACCCGCTGGGCGGCACGGGAGCGATCCTGATGACCAAGCTCCTGCACGAGCTGGAGCGCACGGGCGGCCGCTACGGCCTGCAGACGATGTGCGAGGGCGGCGGCCAGGCCAACGTCACCATCATCGAGCGGCTCTAGGAGAACCGGTCCAGGAAAGGGTGAGCGCCGCCTCCCGGGCGTAAGAGGGGAGGCGGCGCTCGCTAACTACCATCCCGGTAGTTGTCTAGCGGCCCTTGGACGGGATGATCCGGCGGGGCGAAACGACCGGTCGCTGCGGCATCTTGGGCAGTTGCCGGGGCGGCACGGGCGTGGCGGTCTTCTTCCTGGCTGAACGAACTCGCATGTGAAGCTCCTTTACGCGGACTCAGGACGCGGCTCCGGAAAGGGCCGGGCGTCGGCGAGCACAGCGTGGCCGCGTCTGTCGGACGATGGACTGAGGTGGCTGCTGTCACAGGTAAAGGCGCATGACCGACAAGCTACGGCGTGTCCGTGACGGCGGGCAACTGAATTAACCGGCCGCCGCGAGCTGCTGTTCGAAGCCCGTCACCATGGCCCGCAGGCCCGCGTCGAACCACTGGTCGTAGAAGCGCAGGGCGTCCGCGTCGTGGGTCTCGGCGGTGGAGCCGACCTGGGCCAGGGCGTGGCCGAGCACGTAGACGCCCACCGACTGCACCGCGTTGACGGTGTCGGCGGTGGGCACGCCCGCCGCCTCGAAGCGGGCCAGGAGGCCGGAGATCAGCTCGGTGGCGAGCCGTACGTCCACGGGGTGGGTGGCCAGCAGCGGGACGGCGCGCGGGTGGGCGAGCAGGAAGCGGCGGTAGGCCACGGCGAACCCGGCCAGCGCCCGCGGCCAGTCGGAGACCGGCGTGTAACCGGCCATGGCCTCGGCGAACAGCCGGTCGACGACCAGGGCCACGAGCGCGTCCCGGTTGGGCACGTGACGGTAGAGCGACATGGCCGCCACCCCGAGGTCGGCGCCCAGGCGGCGCATGGTCAGCGCGTCGGGGCCCTCGGCGTCGAGGATGCCGACGGCCGCGGCCACGATGCGCTCGACGCTGAGCACGGCCGGTCGCCCCGCCCGCCTGGGTGCCTGAGTCATGCGGTCAGCGTAACGACGATCGTGGTCGCCAGCATGAGCAGGGACAGCACGCCCACCACCATGTGCTGGACGTCGATGACCACGGCACGGCCCGCGGTCGGCAGGACCTTCCAGGTGCGGCTGTACTCGCGCCGGTAGAGCTCGCGCTGCTCGTCCGTGGCCGTGCCGAAGTAGGGCAGCCACCAGCTCCGTACGTGACCGGCCATGACCAGGAGGCACAGAACCGTCGCGGCGGCGAGCGACCACGTCCGGTGCAGCGCGACGCCGGCCGCGATGAGCAGCGGGAACGGGTAGTTGATCGCGGCGGCCAGGGCCCGCCCCTTGACGTTCGCCCCGCTGAGGTCGTTGAGCGGGAACATGGGCACCCAGTCGATGAGGACGAGCCAGGCGAGCCATACGAGCGGGACGGCGACGGCGACCGCGGTCATCGGGATCTCCTCGAATTTGCTTACTTGGTAAGCTTACACAGTACACAAATTCGGACGACGGCGGTCACGAGCCCTGCGAGGGCCGCGGCGAGCAGGGTGATCGACAACGACGCCGGGAAGTAGGTGAGCTGCTCCCAGGTCACGTACCGGCCGTTGAGCAGCACGGAGACCCAGTTCGGGTAGAACGCGAACACCAGGACCGGCAGCAGCACCGGCACCAGCCGCAGGGCGATCCGCCACCACGGCTTCCCCGACCGCCGGTTCGCCCACCGCCGCGCCCGCAGCACGCCCATGACCCCGAGGCCGGCCGCCACGACGGCGAGCAGGCCCAGCACCAGGTCGTAGAGCTGCCGGTCGCCGCCCAGGGCCGCCGGCGCGCGGCCCTCGCTCATCGCGGCCAGGCCCCGCATGATGTCGTAGGTGGGGTCGTAGAGCGAGGCGCCGTTGGTCATGACGGCGAAGCCGTAGCCGGTCTTCGGCGAGACGGCCTCGACGGCGTTGTAGGTGAACAGGTTGCCGGAGTGCACGAGCAGTCCGGACTCCTCCTCCAGGCCCCAGCCCATGCCGTAGCCCTGCAGGCCGGGCTTGTGCATGGTCTCCAGGCTCTGCTTCTTGACCAGCGGGCGGCCGGCGCCGTTCTGGGCGATCAGCCACTTGCCCATGTCCGCGGCAGTGGTGATGACCGCGCCCGAGCCGCTGCCGTCCAGGAACCCGGACGCCTCCGGCCGGGGCAGCCACATGCCGTAGACCGAGACGAAACCGTCCGCCGGCCGGACGGCCTGGGCGCTCACGGCGCTGCCGGTCATGCCGAGCGGGCCGAAGACGCGGTCCTTCATGAAGGCGTCGAAGGGCCGGCCGCTCGCAGTCTCGACCAGCCGGGCGGCCAGGTCGTAGTTGACGTTGCAGTACGCGTACCGGCTGCCCGGGTCGGCGGCCAGGCGGCCCTCGGCCAGGCGGGCGGTGTAGTCGGCCAGCGAGCCGGCGGACTCCAGGTCGCCGATGTCCAGCGAGCTGTCGGACAGCCCGGAGGTCTGGTTCAGCAACTGGCGCACAGTGATCTTGGCATGGCGCGGGTCGGCCATCCGGAAACCGGGAAGCTGCCCGGCCACCGGCTCATCCAGTGCAATCTTCCCCTGCTCCACCAGGGTCATCACGGCCAGCGCGGTGAACGACTTGCTCACCGAGGCCACCCGCATCGGCGTGGCCGCGGTGATCGCACGCCCTTCGGAATCCTTGCCGTACCCGGCGGCGTGCACGACCTTGTCGCCGTGGGTCACCACGACGGACAGGCCGGGCACGCCGGTGGCCTCCAGCGCCTCGCGCAGATATGAGTCCACGGCGGCGGGGGTCGGCTCGACGGGGGCCGAGGCAAAGGCCGGGGCGGAAGCGGGGGTGAGGGTCAGGGCCGCGGCCAGCCCGGCGAGGGCGATCTTCAAGCTCATGCAGGCAAACGTACGGAGAACGCCCCCACCTCCGAATCTGCCGACGGTCCAGTGGTACCCCCGACGAAAGTCAGGTCTCCGTGGGGGACGGCAGCCGCTCCGGCACCGTGTCGTGCACCTGCTGGAAGATCACCGAGGTGCGGAAGCCGACGATCTCCTTGCGCTTGCTGAGCCGGTCGAGCAGGAAGGCATGGAGGTGGTCGAGGTCCTGGACCGCGACGTGCAGCAGGAAGTCGTCGCCGCCGGCCAGCACGAACACGCTCAGCACCTCGGGCAGCTCGGCGGCCGACTGCTTGAAGGCGTTGATCACGGCCCGGCTCAGCGGGCGGACCTGGACCGAGACCATCGCCTGCGTGTTCCGGTTGAGCGCGGCGGGGTCGATGTCGGCGTGGTAGCCGCGGATCACGCCGCGCCGGGTGAGCGCCCTCACCCGTTCCAGGCAGGTCGAGGGGGCGATGCCGAGCCGGCGGGCCAGTTCCCGGTTGGACTGCCGCGCATCCGTTTGGAGCAGGCGGATGATCGCCGAATCAAGTTCGTCCATGACGCGATTCTGCACCCTTCTCCGATCGAACGTTCGGTGGAGCGGGGGCGGGGCCGAACGATCGGGCTACTTTCACGTGCGTGACTGAACAGGGCCGGATGGGTGCGGGGCAGGGCGTGGCGTTGCTGGTGGGCGCGGTGCTGGGGCCGGGGATGCTGGTGCTGCCGCAGCTCGCCGCCGCGGCGGCGGGGCCGGCCTCCGTGCTGGCCTGGGCGGGGCTGCTCGCGCTGAGCGTGCCGGTGGCGCTGACGTTCGCGGCGCTCGGCGTCCGGTATCCCGACGGGGGCGGGGTGGCGAGCTTCGCGGGGCTGGCCTTCGGGCCGCGGGCCGCCGCCGTGGTCGGCTGGTGGTTCTACGGGGCCGTGCCGGTCGGGACCGTGGCGGGCGCCCTCGTGGGCGGCCGGTACGTCGAGGCGTGCCTGGGCGTGGACGGCACCCTGGCCGGCGTGCTGATCCTGGCCGCGGCGTTCGCCGCCAACGTCGCCGGGCTGCGTACCGCGGGGCGGTTGCAGCTCGCCTCCGTCGCGCTGCTCGTCGCCCTGCTGGCCGTCGCCGTGGTCACCGCCGCCCCGCGGGCCGACCTCGACCGCTTCACCCCCTTCGCCCCGCACGGGCTCGCCGGGGTGGCCGGCGCGGCCGGGGTGCTCATGTTCGCCTTCGTGGGCTGGGAGGCGGCCAGCCACCTGTCGGCCGAGTTCGCCGCCGGGAGGCGCGGGCTGACCAGGGCCACCGTGGTCACCCTCGTCGTGGTCGGCGGGTTGTACCTGGGCGTCAGCATCACCTCGGTCGGCGTGCTCGGCGCGGACATGCCGGGCGTGCCGCTGAGCGCGCTGCTGGAGGCCGGCCTCGGGGGAGTGGCGCGGCCGGTGACCGGGGTGCTGGCGGTGCTGCTGACGTTCGGGGCGGTCAACACGTACCTGGCGGGGGCGGCGCGGCTGGGGGTGGCGCTGGCCAGGGACGGGGCCATGCCCGCCTGGCTGGCCGGGGGACGGGGGCCGTACCGGAGCCTGGGGGCGCTGGCCGTGCTGACGGTGCCCGTCGTGGTGTGGGCGGTGGATCTGGACCTGCTGATGCGGGCCACCTCGGCGTGCCTGGCGGCCGTCACGGCGGCGGGCGTGGCGGCGGCGGTCCGGGTGCTGCCCGCCGGGCGGCTGCGGGTCACCGCCGTCGTGGCGACCGGGATGTCGGCGGTCGCGCTGGCGTGCTGCGGGGCCTTCCTGGCGGTGCCGGCCGTGCTGGCCGCCGTCGCGCTGGGCGTGCTTAAAGCTGTCAGGCGGGCAGTACTCCCAGCACATGACGGCGCACCGTCGGGAGGGTGCCATGAGTGAGCAGACCAAGTACGCGGAGAGCAGGCAGGTCGGCGAGCAGGCCAGGGAGCGCGAATGGACGCGGCCCAGCTTCGCCAAGCAGCTGTTCCTCGGCGATCTCCGGCTGGATCTGGTGCATCCGGCGCCCAGGCCGCCGGACGAGGCCGCCAGGCGGGGCGAGGAGTTCGTCCGGGCGGTACGGCGCTACCTGGAGGACCACGTCGACCCCGCCCTCATCGAGCGCACCGCGCAGGTGCCCGACGAGGTGGTCAAGGGCCTGGCCGCCCTCGGGGCGTTCGGCATCACGATCGGCGAGGAGTACGGCGGCCTCGGCCTGCCCTACCTGTACTACTGCCGCACCCTCACGCTGGTCGGCTCCTACTGCCCCGCGCTGGCCACGCTGCTGTCGGCGCACCAGTCGATCGGTGTGCCGCAGCCGCTCAAGCAGTTCGGCACCGAGGAGCAGAAACGGGAGTTCCTGCCCCGCTGCGCGGCCGGCGAGATCTCGGCCTTCCTGCTCACCGAGCCCGACGTGGGCTCGGACCCCGCGCGGCTGTCCACGACCGCCGTGCGCGACGGCGACGACTACGTGCTGAACGGGGTCAAGCTCTGGACGACGAACGGCGTCGTCGCCGACCTGCTCGTGGTCATGGCCAGGACCGGCAAGAAGATCAGCGCCTTCGTGGTCGAGGGGGACAGTCCGGGCATCACGGTCAGGCGGCGCAACAGCTTCATGGGCCTGCGCGGCATCGAGAACGGCGTCACCGAGTTCTCCCAGGTCAGAGTTCCGGCAAGGAACCTGATCGGGCAGGAGGGCCAAGGGCTGCGGATCGCGCTCACCACGCTCAACACCGGCCGCCTGTCCCTTCCGGCGACCTGCGCGGGCAACGCCAAGTGGGCCCTGAAGATCGCCCGTGAGTGGGGGAACGCCCGCGAGCAGTGGGGCCGCAAGGTGGGCCGGCACGAGGCCGTGGCGACCAAGATCGCCTTCATCGCGGCCACCGCGTACGCCCTGGACGCCGTCAGCGAGCTCACCGCCCGCCTGGCCGACGACCGGCGCAACGACATCAGGATCGAGGCCGCCCTCGCCAAGCTGTACGCCACCGAGATGTCCTACCGGTCGCTGGACGAACTGGTCCAGATCAGAGGCGGACGCGGCTACGAGACCGCCGAGTCGCTGGCCGCCCGCGGCGAGCGCGGCGTGCCCGCCGAGCAGATGCTGCGCGACTCCCGCATCAACCGCATCTTCGAGGGCTCCTCCGAGATCATGCACCTGATGATCACCCGCGAGGCCGTGGACGCCCACCTGACCGCGGCCGGTGAGCTGATCAACCCCGAGGCGTCCCGCCAGGAACGTGCCCAGGCGCTCGGCCGGGCGAGCCGCTTCTACGCCGGCTGGCTGCCGACCCTCATGGCCGGCTCGGGCAACCTGCCCACGGCCTACACCGCCTTCGGCCCGCTGGCCCAGCATCTGCGGTTCGTGGAGCGGACCAGCAGGAAACTGGCCCGGTCCACCTTCTACGGCATGTCGCGCTGGCAGGGCAGGCTGGAGCACAAGCAGTCCTTCCTCGGCCGGATCGTCGACATCGGGGCCGAGCTGTACGCCATGACGGCCGTCTGCCTGAAGGCCGAGGAGGACGCCGACGACCTCGGGCGCAGGCCGTACGAGCTGGCCGACACCTTCTGCAGGCAGGCCCGCCGCCGCGTCCGCACGCTCTTCGACGAGCTCTGGGACAACAGCGACGAACAGGACGTCCGCCTGGCCGGTTACGTGCTCGACGGCCGTTACGAGTTCCTGGAGGAGGGCATCCTCGACCCGTCCATCGAGGGGCCGTGGATCGGGACGCCGGACGGCGGGGAGAACGTGCGGAGAAAGATCCTGTGACGCGTGGTCTAGACCGGTTGTGAGCTTTTTCTGCCCTGAGTGTTTTCAAACCGATACCAGCCGGTATAGACCGGCTGCTGAACACAGGCTTACTCTGGCGCAAACGCGTTGAGCTGTGGCTCTCGCACCCCTCATCCCCTTGGACGGGGTCAGGTAGCTGGTACGGACCAGCCACCCGTCCGACGAGAAGGCGGTATCACCAGTGAACATGAAGCTTGTGGGCGGCGCCGCTCTCGGCCTTGCCACGATGCTGGTCCTGTCCAGCTGCGGCTCCGACGGCGGTTCGGGTGGCGGCGGGAACAACACCCAGGCCTCGGGCGGCGGCCAGGTCACCCTCAAGATGGTCGCCGCCGACTACGGCGACGGCCCCGGCAAGCCGAACTCGGGCGAGACGTTCTGGAAGGGCGTCGTGGACGAGTTCCAGGCCGCCAACCCGAACATCAAGGTCGACGTCCAGGTCATCAACTGGAACGACATCGACAAGCAGGTCGCCACCATGGTCCAGAACGGCCAGGTGCCCGACATCCTGCAGACCGGCGACTACTCCGGCTTCGTCAAGGACGGCCTGCTCTACAAGGTCGACGAGGTCGTGTCCCCGGCCGTGTCCGGCGACCTGCTGCAGAAGTTCGCCGACTTCGGCAAGGTGGACGGCGCCGCGTACGGCCTCCCGTTCGTCTCCTCCGCCCGCGCGCTGTTCTACAACAAGGACCTGTTCACCAAGGCCGGCATCGCCGAGCCGCCCAAGACCTGGGACGAGCTCAAGGCCGACGCCGAGAAGCTGAAGAAGGCCGGCGTGAGCCAGCCGTTCGGCCTCCCGCTGGGCCAGGAGGAGGCCCAGGGCGAGTCGTTCCTGTGGATGCTGGGCAACGGCGGCGGCTACAAGGACGCCTCCGGCAAGTGGGCCATCAACTCCCCGCAGAACGTCGAGACCTTCACCTACATGAAGGGCCTGGTCGACGCCGGCCTCACCACCCCGAACCCGGGCACCAAGGACCGTAAGACGGTCTGGGAGGACTTCGGCGCGGGCAAGGTCGGCATGGTCAACGGCGGACCCATGTCGATCCCGATCTTCGACGCGGCCGGCCTGAAGAACTACGGCGTCGCGGCGATCCCCGGCAAGTCCGGCCCGCTCGACACCACCCTCGGCGTCATGGACTGGATCATGGCGTTCAACAAGAACGGCCACGCCGCCGAGATCAAGAAGTTCTTCGACTTCTTCTACACCGGCAACGCCGCCCAGAAGATCTCCGACACCTACAAGCTGCTGCCCGTCACCAACGGCGGCATCCAGAAGCTGTCCGGCGACGAGAAGCTCAAGCCGTTCCTCGACGCGCTGCCCAACGCCAGCTTCTACCCGTTCCAGGACCCGAAGTGGGCCGAGGTGAACCCGGCGATCAAGCAGACCATCGGCGGTGCCGTCAAGGACGACCCGGCCAAGGTCCTCGGCGAGCTGCAGAAGACCGCCGAAGCCAGCTGATCCAGCGGGGGTCTGTGGAGCCGGCGCGCGGGTCGCGTCCCCGCGCCGGCTCCACCGTCATGGAAGGTTCCTCATGAGAAGGTTGCGCGCCCTCGAACCCCTGGCCTGGATCGGGCCGGCCGTGGTGCTGATCGCGCTGGTCGTGCTCTGGCCCGTGATCGAGATGATCCGGTCGTCGTTCCTCAAGATCAGCCGGTTCGGAGTGGTCCAGGGAGACAATTTCCCGGACAACTACACGAAGCTGTTCGGCGAGAAGGACTTCGCCGACATCATGATCCGCAGCGTGGTCTGGGTGGTCGCGGTCGTCGCGCTCACCGTGCTGATCTCGCTCGCCCTCGCCCAGCTGTTCAACCAGCGCTTCCCCGGCCGCAAGATCGCTCGCTGGGCGCTCATCGCGCCCTGGGCGGCCTCGGTGCTGATGACGGCGATCATCTTCAAGTGGATGCTCGACCCCGAGGTCGGGGTGATCAACCAGATCAGGGTGAGGCTGGGGCTCATCGACGCGATGGGCGGCGCCTCCGCCGACCAGCTCGGCGACGCCTCCAGCGCGATGCCGTGGCTGGTGTTCGTGGCGGTCTTCGTCTCCGTGCCGTTCACGACGTACGCGCTGCTGGCCGGGCTGGCGACCATCCCCGCCGACGTCTACGAGGCAGCCAAGATGGACGGCGCCACCAAACTCCGGACGTACTGGTCGATCACGCTACCGCTGCTGCGCCCCGCGCTCACCGTGGCCGCGCTGATCAACGTCATGAACGTCTTCAACAGCTTCCCGATCATCTGGGCGATGACCCACGGCCAGCCGGGCTACTCGACGGCCACCTCGACCATCCTCATGTTCATCCTCAAGAACTCGAACATCGGTGAGTCGGCCGCGATGTCCGTCGTGAACTTCGGCATGGTCATCGTGCTGACCGCGATCTTCTTGAAGGTGTCGCGCTGGAACAAGGAGGTGGCGTGATGGCCGTGCAGACCATGTCCAAGGCCGGTCCGCGCCGCCAGTCCGGTCACCGCGGGCGGGCGCAGCGCCGCCTGCCCAGGGTCAAGACCGTCATCGTGGCGGCCGCGGCGTACATCGTCGCGTTCGTCTTCCTGTTCCCGTACCTCGTCATGCTGCTGACCTCGCTGCGGTCGCAGGAGTCGCTGCGCGAGGTGACGTTCTGGCCCGACGAGTGGGTGTGGTCGAACCTCGCCAACTTCTGGACCAGCGGCCTGGCCGGGAACCTGTGGGTGACGCTCAAGGTCGCCGGCGGCTCGACGATCCTGGTGCTGCTCGTGGCGCTGCCGGCCGCGTACTACTCGGCCCGGCACAAGTTCCGGGGGCGCACGGCGTTCCTGATCCTGGTGCTGATCACCCAGATGTTCCAGCCCACGGCCATGCTCGTCGGCATCTACCGCGAGTTCTACCAGTTCGGCCTGGTGGACTCGATCTGGTCGCTGATCCTGGTCAACGGCGGGTTCAACCTGGCGTTCGCGGTGTGGATCCTGAACGCCTACTTCGCCTCGATCCCGCGTGAGCTGGAGGAGGCCGCCTTCATCGACGGCAACGGCCGCTTCGGCGCGCTGTTCCGGATCACGCTGCCGCTGGCCATGCCGGGCGTGATCACCGCGCTGATCTTCACGTTCATCGCGGCGTGGAACGAGTTCGTGGTCGCCCTGACCCTGACCACGACCCCGGCGAACCAGCCGCTCACGGTCGCGCTGAACTCGTTCATCGGCCAGTACCAGGTGGACTGGCAGAACCTCTTCGCGGGCTCGGTGATCGCCACCATCCCGGTGATCATCCTGTTCGCGCTGATCGAGCGGAAGGTCGTCGGCGGACTGACCGCCGGCTCGATCAAGTAGAAAACGTCCGGCCGCCACCAACCCACCGGGTGGCGGCCGGGCTCACTTTCCGCGGGCCTGTTTCTGCGGGCCTACTTCTGCGGGACGCGGGCCACGCAGAACACCGTCTGGCCGAACGGCGGACGGATGAACCGCTCGATCAGCCGCGTGGCCGGGACCACGGTGCGGTCGTAGATCTTGACCAGGCGCGGGTCGGGGTAGCCGACGCCGCCCCGCCGGACCGCCGCCCACCAGGCGATGCCGCCCAGGAAGTTGATCGGCTTGAGCACGTCGATGTCGAGCCCCGCCTTGGAGACCGTCGCGCGCAGGGTCTTGGGCGTGTAGCGCTGGACGTGACCGACCTTGCGGTCGAAGTCTCCGTAAAGCTGCATGTAGCCGGGCACCCAGATGATGATCCGGCCGCCGGGCAGCGTGACGCGGGCCAGCGAGCGCAGCGCCTCGGCGTCGTCCTCGATGTGCTCCAGCACGTTCATCATGACGACGGTGTCGACCTTGTCCTTCAGCGGGATGTCGGTCGGCAGGCCGAACTGCAGGACGTCGATGTCGTCGCGGCCCTCGAAGCGCTTGCCGAGCTGCTCGACGCAGTAGGGGTCGAAGTCGCTGACGACCAGGCGGTCGAGCCGCGGCAGGAACTGCTCGGCGAAGTGGCCCAGCCCGGAGCCGATCTCCAGCATCGAGCGGCCGACGTGCGGGGCGACCATGTCGAACTCGTACTGCCGATAGTTCTTGGCCTCGTCCCCACCCAGGTGGTTCTCCAGGGCCTCGTCACCGGCCGCCGGTTGCACTACACGGTCATACCCAGAAGACATAGTCCCGTTCCTTTGAGGGGCAGACGGATTGCACGAGTCTAATGCCCCCGAGGATGACCTGATGCGTGAAACGCCCTTCCCCGCGCCCGGCCGGATGCGATGGAATGCGACACGCCATGGACGACGACGAGGCGATCGCCCGCTCCCTCGACGGTGACCTGGGGGCCTACGAGGCCCTGGTCGCCAGGTACAGCGCGCTCGCCCATCGCACCGCCGCCATGCTCGGCGCGGGCGACGAGGCCGAGGACGTCGTGCAGGAGGCGTTCGTCAAGGCTTTCCGTCATCTGTCCGGGTTCCGGAGGGACGCGCCCTTCCGTCCCTGGTTGCTGCGGATCGTGGCCAATGAGACGCACAACCTGACCCGGGCCCGCGGGCGCCGCTCCGACCTGGCCGTACGGCTCACCGCCGCCGCCGATCCCGCGGCCCCCGACGACCCGGCGGGCGCGGCCGTCGCCACCGACCGGCGGGCCCGGCTGCTGGAGGCCGTACGCGGCCTGCCCGAACGGGAACGCCAGGCGGTCGTGTGCCGGTACTTCCTGCAACTGTCGGAGGCGGAGACGGCCCAGGTGCTCGGCTGGCCGGTCGGTACCGTCAAGTCCAGCACCCATCGGGGGCTGGCCCGGCTGAGGGAGGAGGTGGGCGGTGAGCTCGCATGACCCCTTCGACGACCTGGAAGCCGAACTGACCGCCCTCGGCGACCTCCTCGACACCCCGTCCCCGCCCCCGCCCGACGTCGCCGCCGCGGTCCGCGCCCGGCTGGAGACCCCGTCGCCGCCTCCGTCCGACGCCGCCGCCGTCCGTGCCCGCCTGGAGACCCAGCCCCAGGACAGCGCGCGGCGCGTACGGCGGGCCAGGTGGAAGGTCGTGGCGGCCGTCGTGCTGGCCGTCATCGCCGTCACGGCCGCCACCCCCCAGGGCCGCGCCGCCGTGGCCCGGGTCCTCCGCTTCGCCGGCATCGAACTGCAACTGGCCGACACACCCCCGGCACCGGTACGGACCACCGCGAACCTCCCCGGTGAGCGCCCGGTCGCCCCCGACGACCTGCCCGCCCTGGTGAAGTTCCCGATCAGAACCCCGTCAGAGCTCGGCGCCCCCGACCACGCCACCATCGCCGACCAGGACCGCGTCGTGTCGATGTTCTGGCCGGACGGCGTCCGGCTCGACCAGTTCCAGGGCGGCGTGGACCCGTTCTTCTTCAAGCAGCTCGGCCCGCCCTGGCCCGACTACGTCCAGGTGGCCGGCACCTCGGCCTGGTGGATCCCCGGCGAGCACCCGCTCGGCTACATCCGCCGCCAGGACGGCACCGAGGTCCCCCTGCGCCAGGCCGCCCCCACCCTCGTCTGGCAGCGCGACACGCTCACCTACCGCCTGGAGGGCGCCGGGACCAAGGAGAGGGCGGTGAAGATCGCCGAGTCACTCCGGTGAGCCGGTCAGCCAGTCGTCCACGCCCTTGAGCAGCTCCTTGCGCACGGTCTCCGGCGCGGTCGAGGACCGGATCGACTGCCGCGCCAGCTCGGCGACCTCGGCGTCGGAGAACTCGTAGACCTCCCTGGCCAGCTCGTACTGCCGCAGCAGCCGCGTGCCGAACAGCAGCGGGTCGTCGGCGCCCAGCGCGATCGGCACCCCGGCGTCGAACAGCCGCCGCAGCGGCACGTCGGCCGCCCGCTCGGCCACGCCCAGCCCCACGTTGGACGTCGGGCACACCTCGCAGCAGATCTGCCGGTCGGCCAGCCGCTGCATCAGCCACGGGTCCTCGGCCGCCCGGACGCCATGCCCGACCCGGTCGGCGCCCAGGTCGTCGATGCACTGGGCCACGCTGCGCGGCCCGAGCAGCTCGCCGCCGTGCGGCACGGCCAGCAGCCCGCCGCGCTTGGCGATGCGGAAGGCCCGCTCGAACTCGCGCGCCTCGCCGCGCCGCTCGTCGTTGGACAGGCCGAAGCCCACCACGCCCTTGTCGGCGTATTGGGTAGCGAGCCTGGCCAGGGTGTTCGCGTCGAGCGGATGCCTGGTCCGGTTGGCCGCCACGACCACCGGCATGTGGACCCCGGCGTGCTCGGCGGCCTGCCGCGCCGCGTCGAGCATCAGCTCCAGCGTCGCCGTGAGCCCGCCGAACCGCGCCGCGAACCCGGACGGGTCCACCTGGATCTCCAGCCACCGGGAACCGGCCGCCGCCTCGTCCTCCGCGGTCTCGCGCAGCAGCCGGTAGACGTGCTCGGGACGGCTGAGCACCGACCTGGCGATGTCGTACAGCCGCTGGAACCTGAACCAGCCGCGCTCGTCGGTGGCCCGCAGCCGCGGCGGCCAGTCCTGCTCCAGCGCGTCGGGCAGGTGCAGCCCCTGCTCCCTGGCCAGCTCGATCAGCGTCGAGTGTCGCATGGAGCCGGTGAAGTGCAGGTGGAGATGGGCTTTGGGCAGCGTGTGCAGGGGCCGGTGCATTTCCATATTTTGCCACTGGCCCCAGGTGCGGATTCGCGTGTCGCGGAAGGCGACGGGTCCGGCATCGGCCCGGGATCGGCCTGGGATCGGCACGGGATCGGCCTGGGATCGGCCCGGCATCGGCACGGTAGAGGTCGCCCGGATCGGGGGATCAACCGTCCATGATCCCTGAGGGAGGCGGTGTCGCCGGGCAGGGCCGGCGCGCGCTGCTCGCCGGACTGGCGTTCGCGATGACGGCTCTCGTCATCTACGCCCTGTTCCAGTCGGGTTTCGGCCGTTCGCATCCGCCTTCGGCGGGTTCGTCGTACGTGCCGGCGCCGCCCCTGAAGGTGGCGCCCCGCCCCGGCGCCGCGGCGGCGGCCCCGCCCGAGCCCCTGTTCGCGGTCGTCTCCGACGACCTCTGGCTCACCTACCTGCCGCGCGGCCTGCGCCGCAGCGGTGGGGGAGCGGTCGCCCCCGACGGCGTCCGGGCCAGGTACGGCACTGCGGATCGCTTCGTGGAAGCCCAGGTCGAGCACGGTACGGCGGCCGCGGACTGGGACACCTACCGCGCGCACCTCGACGTGCCGGACGCCCGCGAGACCACGGTCCGCGGCCGGCCCGCGATCGTCGGCCCGCACCCGCGCGGCGGCAGGGTGATCGCCTGGCTGGAGCGCCCCGGGACGGGCGCCTGGATCCGGGTGAGCGACTCCCTCGCCGGCGAACTGCTGCCTATTGCCGCCTCGGCCCGTGGTCCTGTAGGAGACTAGGAGCCTTTTCCCTGGTTGATCCCACGAGTCATGGGGGGACGATGCGGCGTCCGGCAGCGGTGTTCATCACGTTCGCGCTGGCCGCCGGCACGGCAGGGTGCGGCGGCGACACGCCGCGGCCGCCCAGCGCCACCCCGCCGCCGGCCAGCGAGCAGGCGAGCGACCCGGCGGCCGGGAAGCCCGTCACGCTGGCCTGCGGATCGACCAGGCTCAAGGTCCCCGGCGCGCCGCCGCCGCTGGCCCGCTCGGGCAGCTTCGGCCGTCTGGACGCGCTCGCCAGGCGCCTCAAGGTCAGAGGCGTGACCTGGCGCGACGACGAGGGCGAGCTGCTGCGGGTGGGCGTGGTGTGCGGCGTGCGGACGGCCGAGCAGTTCGCCACACTGGTGGCCCGCTCGACCCTGACCGCCTACCGCGGCAAGCCGGCGCTGCGCTGGACGACCCGCGGCGGCCTGCGCAACTTCATGTGGCTGGAGAGCCCCGGTACGGCCGTCTACCTCGCCGCCACACCCGGCATGACCGCCCAGCTCCGCCAGACCGCCGCCGCCATCAGAGAAGGCGCCTCCTGAACCGCGAAGGCGTCTTCTGCGACCTTGTGGAACCGCCGAGGCGCCCGGCCGGGCCCGCGAAGGCCGGGCAGGGCGCCTTCCACGTCGCTCAGTGAGCCTCGGACAGCAGCTTGGCCATGCGGCTGACGCCCTCGACCAGATCGTCGTCACCGAGGGCGTAGGACAGCCGGAAGTAGCCCGGCGTGCCGAACGCCTCGCCCGGCACGACCGCCACCTCGGCCTCCTCCAGGATCAGCTCGGCCAGCTCCGCCGACGACCCGGGCCGCCGGCCGCGCAGCTCCTTGCCCAGCAGCTCCTTGACCGACGGGTACGCGTAGAACGCCCCCTTGGGTTCCGGGCAGAACACGCCCGGGATCTCGTTGAGCATCCGCACCATGGTCTGGCGCCGCCGGTCGAAGGCCGTACGCATCTCGGCCACGGCCGACAGGTCGCCGGACACCGCGGCGAGCGCGGCGATCTGCGACACGTTGGCCACGTTCGAGGTGGCGTGCGACTGCAGGTTGGTCGCCGCCTTGACCACGTCGGACGGCCCGATCAGCCAGCCCACCCGCCAGCCGGTCATCGCGTACGTCTTGGCCACGCCGTTGAGGATCACGACCCGGTCGCCCAGCTCGGGAACGGCCGTGGCGATGCTGGTGAACTCGGTGCCGCCGTAGACCAGGTGCTCGTAGATCTCGTCGGTGACCACCCACAGCCCGTGCTCGGCCGCCCACCGGCCGATCGCCACGGTGTCCTCGCGCGAGTAGACCGCGCCCGTCGGGTTGGACGGCGAGACGAACAGCAGGACCTTCGTGCGCTCGGTGCGGGCCGCCTCAAGCTGCTCGACGCTCGCCAGGTAGCCCGTGGACTCGTCGGTCACCACGTCGACCTGGACGCCCCCGGCCAGCTTGATCGCCTCGGGGTAGGTCGTCCAGTAGGGGGCGACGACGATGACCTCGTCGCCCGGGTCGAGCAGCGTGGCGAACGCCTCGTAGACGGCCTGCTTGCCGCCGTTGGTGACGAGCACCTGGGACGGCTCGACGGAGTAGCCGGAGTCGCGCCGCGTCTTGTCGGCGATGGCCTTCTTCAGCTCGGGAAGGCCACCCGCCGGCGTGTACTTGTGGTTGCGCGGGTCGCGGGCCGCCTCGACCGCGGCCTCGACGATGTAGCCGGGCGTCGGGAAGTCGGGCTCGCCCGCGCCGAAGCCGATGACGGGGCGGCCGGCCGCCTTCATCGCCTTGGCCTTGGCGTCCACCGCGAGCGTGGCGGACTCGGAAATCGCGGAGATTCTTGCGGAGATACGGGGTCGCGTGGACATGCTCACCATGCTCCCACGCGGGCGTGACCTGGGCGATCAGGTTTGGGTTCGACGTACCGGGCAATCCCCCGTATGCTTTCGCCTGGTCCTTCCGCCGCATGTCGGCGAGCGGTTCGGTCCAGGCAGTGAGTCGATCAGGGTAGTGTGGTTGACGACATAGGGCACTGGCGCAATTGGTAGCGCACCGGTCTCCAAAACCGGCGGTTGGGGGTTCGAGTCCCTCGTGCCCTGCGAGTGCGGTCCGCGCAAATGGCGTGTAAGCGCGCCGCAGAACTGCGTTGGATACGACAGATTCAGGTGAGGACTGTGGCGATCGACACGCGCGGCGAGACCGCAGGCAAGCCCAGTGGCGAGAAGAAGACGCGCACTTCACCTGCCCTTTTTTATCGGCAGGTCGTCAACGAGCTTCGCAAGGTCATCTGGCCGACACGCAAGGATCTCATCACCTACACCACGGTCGTTCTGGTATTCGTTCTGATCATGGTGGCGATCGTCTATGGGCTTGACGCCGCTCTCGGCTGGGCCGTCCTCCGCGTCTTCGGCGGGGAGTGAGCCCGCCTAGCTCGACGCCGTGTGGTGTCGGCTGATGGCGACACCATTCGATTCGAGGAAATGAGGAAAGGTCACGTGTCCGAGTCTTCTGTTCCGGCCGAGGAGCCACGCGACGAGCGAGGCGACGACGAGCTGGGAGAGACCACCGACGAATGGGGCGACGAGCTGGGTGAGGCTCGCGACGAAGGCGTCGAGGCGGCTCTCCAGGAGGCCGACGAGACCGACGAGGTCGAAGAGTCGGAGGAGGCCCCCGCTGACGCGGAGGCCGAGCCCCTGCCTGAAGTCGACCCGGTCGAGGAGTTCAAGAGCTCGCTGCGCGGGCTCCCCGGCGAGTGGTACGTGATCCACTCCTACGCCGGCTACGAGAACCGCGTGAAGTCCAACATCGAGAGCCGCAACGTGTCGCTCAACATGGAGGACTACATCTACCAGGTCGAGGTGCCCACGCACACCGTCCAGGAGTTCAAGAGCGGCAAGAAGGTCCCGGTCAAGGAGCGCGTGCTGCCCGGCTACGTCCTGGTGCGCATGGAGCTGACCGACGAGTCCTGGGCCGCCGTGCGCAACACGCCCGGCGTGACCGGTTTCGTCGGCCTGTCCAACAAGCCGAGCCCGCTCAGCCTCGACGAGGTCGCCAAGCTGCTGGCGCCCGAGCCGACCGAGGAGAGCAAGAAGGCCACCGCCAAGGCGGCCAGCGGCCCCACGGTCGAGTTCGAGATCGGCGAGTCCGTCACGGTCATGGACGGCCCGTTCGCCACCCTTCCCGCCTCGGTCAGCGAGATCAGCCCCGAGTCGCAGAAGCTCAAGGTGCTCGTCTCGATCTTCGGTCGTGAGACCCCGGTCGAGCTCTCGTTCAACCAGGTCTCGAAGATCTAGGACGATCACCTACACTTAGACGTTCGGTCGGCCGCCTTTCGCGAAAGGTGGCCTTCCGACATGTCCGGGCGCATCCGCGTCCGGACGGCATCACGATCAGGACCCGGAGAAGGACTCATGCCTCCGAAGAAGAAGATCGCGGCGCTCGTCAAGGTCCAGCTCCCCGCTGGCCAGGCCACGCCCGCTCCGCCGGTCGGTACCGCCCTCGGTCCCCACGGCGTCAACATCATGGACTTCGTCAAGCAGTACAACGCTGCGACGGAGGCCCAGCGGGGCAACATCATCCCCGTTGAGATCACCATTTTCGAAGACCGCAGCTTCACCTTCATCACGAAGACGCCCCCGGCGCCCGAGCTGATCAAGAAGGCCCTGGGTCTCGACAAGGGCAGCGCCGTCCCCCACAAGGACAAGGTCGGCCGTCTGACGCGCGAGCAGCTGCGCAGCATCGCCGAGACCAAGATGCCCGACCTCAACGCCAACGACGTCGAGGCTGCTGAGAAGATCATCGCCGGCACCGCCCGGTCGATGGGCATCACGATCGCCGACTAAGACTTTTCCCAGATCCGTGGGAGGGCCGGGTCCCGGCCCGCGAACCACAAGGAGACAGACATGAAGCGCAGCAAGGCGCACAAGGACGCGGCCGCCAAGGTCGACCGCGACAAGCTCTACACGCCCGCCGACGCCGCCAAGCTGGCCAAGGAGACGTCGACCACCAAGTTCGACGCCACCGTGGAAGTGGCGCTGCGGCTGGGTGTCGACCCTCGCAAGGCCGACCAGATCGTGCGCGGCACGGTCAACCTCCCGCACGGCACCGGTAAGACCGCCCGGGTCCTGGTCTTCGCGACCGGTGACCGTGCCGAGGCAGCCCGCGAGGCGGGCGCCGACATCGTCGGCGCCGACGAGCTGATCGACGAGATCGCCAAGGGCAACCGGCTCAACGAGTTCGACGCCGTGGTGGCCACCCCTGACCTCATGGGCAAGGTCGGCCGTCTGGGCCGCGTGCTCGGCCCGCGTGGTCTCATGCCCAACCCCAAGACCGGCACCGTGACGCCCGACGTCGCCAAGGCCGTGACGGAGATCAAGGGCGGCAAGATCGAGTTCCGCACCGACCGGCAGGCGAACCTGCACTTCATCATCGGCAAGACGTCGTTCCCCGAGCGTCAGCTCATCGAGAACTACGCCGCCGCCCTTGACGAGGTGCTGCGTCTCAAGCCGTCCGCGGCCAAGGGGCGTTACCTGAAGAAGGTCACCTTCTCCACCACCATGGGCCCCGGCGTCCCCGTCGACCCCAACCTCACCCGTGGCCTGACCGCCGAGCTCGACGCGTAACGGCTTCGTTCTTCCGAAGGTCCCCGCCTGTCTCAGGCGGGGACCTTTTGGTTTTCCGCACGTCGTGCGGGGAGGTGCCCGCGAGGCGCGACGTTTCTGTTCCGGATGATCTCGCCAGGTGGGCGGGGTTGTGGAGGAATCGTGCACAGTCTGTGGGGGAGAACCCTGGGTTTTCCCCGAATTATGCGGGGAAGTCGCCACGACGGGACAACTCAACCGTAGGGTCAAAACATGCTGAAGCGCAGGATAAGTCTCGCCACCGCCGCGGCCGGAGCTGCCCTCATCGCGGCCACGGTCGCCGGGTGCGGTACGAACGTGCAGCCCGTCCAGATCAACCTGGCCGCCTCGGAGGTGCTCGCGCAGGCCGCGCAGAAGACCGCGGAGGTCACCAGCTACACGGTGGACGCCGTCGCGAACGTGACGCACCCCCAAGAAGGCAACGGCAAGGTGCAGGGACGCATGCTCTACCAGAGCAAGCCCCAGCTCGCCGTCGACCTGACCCTCGACACCGTCGACATGGGCGGACGGAACCTGCCGGGCGGCGTACGCGCCATCCTCCAGGGTGACACCGTCTATGTGAAGGTCGAGGCGCTCAAGCAACTCGTCGGCGCGACCAAGCCGTGGATCAAGGTCTCGCTCGCCGACGTGGGCGACCAGAACCAGGTCAACCAGTACCTCAGCCAGATCCAGCAGTTCGACCTGGCCAACGT
Source organism: Nonomuraea sp. NPDC049607 (assembly GCF_040675375.1). Lineage (NCBI taxonomy): Bacteria > Bacillati > Actinomycetota > Actinomycetes > Streptosporangiales > Streptosporangiaceae > Nonomuraea > Nonomuraea sp. NPDC049607. Next base: position 13,467 of record NZ_JBFAOV010000021.1, on the reverse strand, counting down.
GACCAAGCTGGTCACCGCGTCCAAGGACGTGCAGCAGGTCGGCACCGAGAGCGTCAACGGCGAGGACGCCACCCACTACAGCGGCACCTTCCCCGTGGACGCGGCCGTCGGCCAGCTGCCCGCCGACAAGCAGCAGCAGGCCCGTACGAACCTCGCCGAGCTCAAGGACGTCAAGTTCGACATCTGGGTGGCCGGCGACGGCCTGCCCCGCAAGCTCGCCCTGAACGGCTCCAAGGAGGGCGCGACGCTGGACGCCACGCTGCTCTTCAAGGGCTTCAACGAGCCGGTGAAGGTCGAGGCCCCGGCCGCCGACCAGGTCGGGGAGCTGCCGAAGACGACCGTCAACTGAGAATCGATTTGGAAACTCGGCGACCAGCACGTACTCTGGTCGTTGCCGAAGACCGCCGGTCGTCGTCAGGTGCATCAGTCCTGGCGACCGAAGGATCCACGTTCTGTGGACGGCCCGCGCAGGTGTGATGCGAGTTTCCCATATGGTGTAGTTCCATATGTGAGCCCCGTGCGCCCCTGCGCCCGGGGCTGTTCTCATTTCCAGGGGCCTTCGCCGGCGGCACACCTGGAAGGAGGCCCATGGCGAGGGCGGATAAGGCGACAGCCGTTGCCGAGCTCAAGAGCGAGTTCGAAGGCAGCAGCGCCGCCGTTCTGACCGAGTACCGCGGTCTCACCGTCGCCCAGCTCAAGCAGCTGCGCGTTGCTCTTGGTGAGAATGCGAAGTTCGCCGTGGCGAAGAACACCCTGACCAAGATCGCGGCCAACGAAGCCGGTCTGTCGTTCCCCGACGACCTGCTCACGGGCCCGACTGCGATCGCCTTCGTCAACGGCGACGTTGTCGAGGCGGCCAAGGGTCTGCGTGACTTCGCCAAGGCCAATCCCCTTCTGGTGATCAAGGGCGGCGTGCTGGAGGGCAAGACCCTCGACGCCACCGAGATCACCAAGCTCGCCGACCTCGAGCCCCGCGAGGTCCTTCTCGCTAAGCTCGCCGGTGCTCTCAAGGCCAAGCAGAGCGCTGCGGCCGCGGTCTTCGCCGCGCTGCCCACGCAGATGGCTCAGCTGGCCGACGCCCTTCGTGCCAAGCGCGACGAAGAAGCGGGCGAGTAACACGGGGGTTGCCGCAACTTCCGCGGTCCCGTTCCTAGTTTTCTGCAAGTCCTAAACGTAAGGAAAAGCATCATGGCGAAGCTCAGCACCGACGAGCTGCTCGACGCGTTCAAGGAGATGACCCTCCTCGAGCTGTCCGGGTTCGTGAAGCAGTTCGAAGAGGTCTTCGACGTCAAGGCCGCCGCCCCCGTCGCGGTCGCCGCCGCCCCCGCCGCCGGTGGCGGTGGCGAGGCCGCCGCCGTTGAGGAGCAGGACGAGTTCGACGTCATCCTCGAGGCCGCCGGCGACAAGAAGATCCAGGTCATCAAGGAGATCCGCGCCCTCACGTCCCTGGGCCTCAAGGAGGCCAAGGACCTGGTGGACGGCGCTCCCAAGCCGGTCTTCGACGGCAAGGTCAACAAGGAGCAGGCGGAGAAGGCCAAGGCTGCCCTCGAGGGCGCCGGCGCCACCGTGACCGTGAAGTAACTTCCCACTTCACACAGCTCTTCGGAAGAGGCGGACACACCCTGGTGCCGGGTGTGACCGCCTCTTTTCGCATGTACGGGGACGCCTCAGGAGATTCTCATCCGCGTCTCATCGCCCGGCCAACGGGCCTGCCTGGCGTGCAGGTGTGCTGAGCGAAGCGAGATCCCGCGTGGCGTTGGCCGTGCTGCTCCTCGGCGCCGGAGTCCTCTACGTGTGGGGGCTCGGGGCGTCGGGGTGGGCCAACTCCTTCTGTTCGGCGGCCGTGCAGGCCGGGAGCCAGAGCTGGAAGGCGTTCTTCTTCGGGGCGTCCGACGCCGCGAACGCGATCACCGTCGACAAGACCCCCGCCTCGCTCTGGCCGATGGCGCTCAGCGTACGGATCTTCGGCCAGAACTCCTGGGCCGTCCTCGTGCCCCAGGCGCTCATGGGCGTCGGCGCGGTGGCCGTGGTGTATGCGACCGTGCGCCGGTCGTTCCCCGCCCGGGCGGCGCTGCTGGCCGGGACGGCGATGGCGGTGACACCCGTGGCCGTGCTGATGTTCCGGTTCGACAACCCCGACGCCCTGCTGGTGTTGTCGCTGACCGTCGCCGGGTACTGCGTGACGCGGGCCCGGGAGCGCGGTTCGACGCGGTGGCTGCTGGGCGCGGGGGCGGTGATCGGGTTCGCGTTCCTGGTCAAGATGTTGCAGGCGTTCCTGGTGGTGCCGGGGTTCGCGCTGGTGCATCTCGTCACCGCGCCGGGCGTCCTGTGGCGGCGGGTGTGGCAGCTCCTGGCGGCCGGTGCGGCGATGGTGGCGGCGGCCGGGTGGTGGCTGCTGCCCGCGGCCCTGGCGCTGCTCGTCGCGGTCACGTGGCTCACCCGGCGGGCGTCCCGGACCGATCCAGTGCGGGCCGCGGTGTGGGTGTGGGAGAGCTGGCTGGTGGTGACCGGGCTGGTGTTCAGCCTGATGCAGGGGATCTTCCACGCGTACTACACCGTCGCCCTGGCTCCGGCCGTCGCCGTGCTGGTGGGGACGGGCGGTACCCGTGGGGCGGACAGGACGGCGGCCGGCCGCCGGGCGGACGCGGCGGGGCCGGGGGCCTGCTCGACGCGGGCACGCCGCCGGCCGAGCTGACCGCTCTGCTCCGCCAGGACGGCTGCACGTGGACCGCGGCGACCGTCGGCTCGAACAACGCCGCCGCCTACCAGCTCGCCACCGGCCTGCCCGTCATGGCCGTGGGCGGCTTCAACGGCACCGACCCCGCCCCCACACTGGCCCGGTTCAAGCAGTACGTGGCCCAGAAGCGCGTCCACTCCTTCATAGGCACCGGGATGGGCGGCTTCGGCGGCGCCGGATCCGGCGGCAGCGACGAGGCGGCCCGGATCGCCGCCTGGGTACGGGACGCCTTCACCGCCACGACGGTCGGCGGCGTCACCGTCTTCGACCTCACGAGCTGAGCGCCGCCTCCCGGACCTTGGCGATGGCGCTGGCGTCCATGAAGTCCTTGCAGTGGACGATCCTGCCGTCCCTGATCCGCAACATCAGCAGGCCGGGGACGGTGATCGGCCGGTCGCCCACCCTGACGTGCGCGTTCTGCTCGACGACGACGACCTCGGGATCGTCCGTACGGTGCAACGCGACCCGCTCCACCTCCTGCGGCACGGCGGGGGACACGCCCCAGGCCGCCCGGTACCCCGCGCGCACCGCCTCCCGCCCCTCGTACGGCGGCAACCCGCCGAACGGGAACTCGTGCAGTCCGTCCTCCGCGTACAGGTCGGCCAGCTCGTCGGCCGACTTGTGCAGCATCGCGCCGTGGAAGGCGACGACGATCTCCTCGACGGTCATGTTCACAACCTCGCATCTCGCTCAACGGTCGTTGACTCAACGAGCGTAGAGCGAAAGTGGAGCAACGGTCAACACGGGTAGAGTCGGACCGTGAGCGAGCGAGTGCTGCCCCGCGCCGAACGGCGGCGCCGGACCGAGGGAAGGATCCTCGACGCGGCCAGGGCCCTGTTCGCGGAAGTCGGCTACGAGCGCGCCACCATCAGGGCGGTCGCGAAGGCCGCCGAGGTCGACCCCGCCCTGGTCATGCAGTACTTCGGCAACAAGCAGGAGCTCTTCCGGGCCGCCGTGCGCGCGACCCCCGACCCGGGCGCCGTCCCCGGCCCCGACGAGCTGGTCGAGCACCTGCTGGCCACGCTCGACGTGAAGATGAGCGAGCTGCCCCAGGGCTCGCTGGCGATGATGCGTTCGATGCTCACCCACCCCGAGGCGGCCACGGCGGCCCGCGAGGCGCTCGCCCGCCAGATCGACCGGCTCGCCGCGTCGATCCCCGGCGAGGACGCCCGCGTGCGCGCGGCCCTGATGACCACGATCCTGCTCGGCGTGACCGTCGGACACCAGCTCCTCGGCCTGCCCGAGCTGCGCGACGCGCCGTCGGCGGAGATCGCCCGGCTGCTGCGCCCGAGCCTGCGGACCCTCACCGGGCCGGAAGTCCCGTAACCGCCGGGCGGCGAGAGGCTCCAATTCGCCGGAACGGCATCCGGGAAGTAAAGTGTGCGGCACGTAATCCCCTGAGTACTCCCTGTGATCGGGAAGGTGGCCAGTGGGCGTCGAGGTCGTGGTCGACGGGTTGACCAAGTCGTTCGGTCGGCAGGTCGTCTGGCGGGACGTCTCGCTCACGCTGCCCGCGGGGGAGATCTCGGTGCTGCTCGGCCCCTCGGGCACCGGCAAGTCGGTCTTCCTCAAGACGCTGGTCGGCCTGCTGCGCCCCGACCGCGGCCACATCTGGATCGACGGCCACGACCTGGCGAGCTGCGGCGAGCGCAAGCTCTACGAGCTGCGCCGGCTGTTCGGCGTGCTGTTCCAGGACGGCGCCCTGTTCGGCTCGCTCAACCTCTACGACAACATCGCCTTCCCGCTGCGCGAGCACACCAGGAAGACCGAGGCGGAGATCCGCCGGACCGTGATGGCGAAGATCGACCTGGTGGGCCTGGCCGGCGCCGAGGGCAAGCTGCCCGGCGAGATCTCCGGCGGCATGCGCAAGCGCGCCGGCCTGGCCAGGGCGCTGGTGCTCAACCCGGAGATCATCCTGTTCGACGAGCCCGACTCCGGCCTCGACCCGGTCCGCACCGCCTTCCTCAACCAGACGATCGTCGACCTCAACGCCGACGTCGAGGCCACGTTCCTGATCGTCACCCACGACATCAACACCGCCCGCACGGTCCCCGACAACATCGGGCTGCTGTTCCGCCGCGAGCTGGTCATGTTCGGGCCGCGCGAGATGCTGCTGTCCAGCGACGAGCCGGTGGTCCGGCAGTTCCTCAACGCCCGCAGGCACGGCCCGATCGGCATGTCGGAGGAGAAGGACGTCTCCGAGCTGGCGGCCGAGGCGCGGCTGGGCCACGATCCCGGCGGGCTGCCGCCGATCCCGCCGCAGCTCATGCCGTGCGGCAACGTGATCCGCCGCTCGCAGCAGCCGCCCGGCCGGTGGCTGGCGGCCCACGGCGTGACCCCGCCGCAGGGCTCGTTCGTGGACGAACAGGGCCGCGACTGGCTGGAGGAGTACCCCCGGCTGCTCGACGCCCACGCGAACGGCGTCGCGTAGATCATGAACTCCGAAGAGCGCCCTCGCACGGCCCACGACGGTCACCGTCCGCTTCGAGGCGGGTGCGCATGGTGATCGAGGAGATCGGGCGGTTCGTCGCCATGTCGCTCGACACCGCCAGGGCCGCCGGGCGGCGGCCGTTCCAGGTGCGCGAGCTGGTCCGGCAGGCGTGGTTCATCGTCAGCGTGAGCGCCCTGCCCACCGCCCTGGTCGCCATCCCCTTCGGCGCGGTGCTCGCCATGCAGACCGGCAACCTCATCCGCCAGTTCGGCGCCCAGTCCTTCACCGGCGCCACCGCCGTGCTCGGCATCGTGCGCGAGGCGGGCCCGGTGGTGACCGCGTTGATGATCGCGGGCGCGGCCGGCAGCGCGATCTGCGCCGACCTCGGCGCCCGCCGGATCAGGGACGAGATCGACGCCATGGAGGTGCTCGCCGTCGACCCGCTCCACCGGCTCGTCGTGCCCAGGGTCGCCGCGTGCGCGCTGGTCGCGCCGCTGCTCAACGGCCTGGTCACCACGGTCGGGCTGGTCGCCGGCTACCTGTTCAACGTGGTCGCCCAGGGCGGGTCGCCCGGCGCGTACCTCCAGTCGTTCAACGCCCTGGCCGAGCTCTCCGACCTGTGGGTGTCGGAGGGCAAGGCGCTGGTCTTCGGCGTCACGACGGGGCTGTTGGCCGCGTACAAGGGGTTGAGCGCGGCCGGCGGGCCCAAGGGGGTGGGGGAGGCGGTCAACCAGGCGGTGGTGTTCGCCGCCCTGGTGCTGTTCGCCGAGAACTTCCTGATCAGTGCGGTCTACAACGAGCTGGTGTTGTCATGAGGACGCTCAACCGGCAGGGCGAGTTCTACGCCAGGGCGATCAGGGCCGTCCCGGCCGCCGCGCGCCACCGCCGGGAGGTGCTCAGGCTGCTGGCCGAGGTCGGGCTCGGCAGCGGCGGCCTGGCGGTGATCGGCGGCACGATGACGATCGTCGCCTTCATGACCTTCTTCACCGGCACCGAGGTCGGCCTGCAGGGCTACACCGGGCTCGACCGCATCGGCGGCTCGGCCTTCACCGGCTTCCTGTCCAGCTACGTCAACACCCGCGAGATCGCGCCGCTGGTGTCCGCGATCGGCCTGTCGGCCACCGTGGGCTGCGGGTTCACCGCCCAGCTCGGCGCGATGCGGGTCGGCGACGAGATCGACGCGCTGGAGGTCATGGCGGTCCCGTCGGTGCCGTTCCTGGTCACCACGCGGCTGATCGCCGGGTTCGCCGCCGTCATGCCCCTGTACGTGCTCGGCCTGCTCGCCTCCTACGTCGCCACCCGGCTGATCGTGACCGTGCTCCACGACCAGTCCACGGGCACCTACGACCACTACTTCGAGCTGTTCCTGTCGCCGTACGACGTGTTGTGGTCCTTCGGCAAGGCGATGGTCTTCGCCGTCCTGGTGATCCTCGTCCACTGCTACTACGGCTTCCACGCCACCGGCGGCCCGGCCGGGGTCGGGGTGGCGGTCGGGCGGGCCGTACGCGCGGTGCTGGTGACGGTGAACGTCGCGAACCTGCTGCTCGGCCTGGCCATCTGGGGCACGACGACGACGGTGAGGCTGGCCGGATGAGATACGGCGTCGCGCTCCTGGCGATCATCGCCGCGTTCACGGCCCTGACGCTGGCCGTCTACCTCAAGGTGTTCTCCACCGCCCGGCACGTCACGCTGCTGCTGCCGGCCGCCGGGCTCCAGCTCGACCGCCGGGCCGACGTCAAGGTCAACGGGGTCGTGGTCGGCGAGGTGGCCGACCTGGCGCCGGCCGGGCACGGCGCCCGCCTCACCCTGGCCCTCGACCACGACGTCGATCGCGGCTCGACCGCCGAGCTGCGGGCCAAGACCCTGTTCGGCGAGAAGTACGTCGCCCTGATCCCGCCCAGGTCCCCGCGCGGCCCGCTGCGCGACGGCGACGTCATCAGGTCCTCGGCCGCCGCCGTCGAGATCACCCGGATCCTCGACCGCCTGCTGGCCCAGCTGCGCGCCGTCCACCCCGAACGCCTGAGCAACGCCCTGAACGCCCTGGCCACCGCCCTCGACGGTCGCGGCGCCCGCCTCGGCACGACCCTGGACAGGACCGACGCCTACCTCCGGCGCCTCCAGCCCCACCTGCCGACCCTGAAGCGGGACATCGCCAAGCTCGCCGACGTCGCCGCCCTGTACGGCCAGGCCGCCCCCGACCTGCTGCGCACCCTCGCCAACGGCGCGGCGATCGGCCGCACCCTCACCGCCGCCCCGCTCGGCCCGGCCACGGCCGCCGTCACCCGGGCCGCCACCGCCGCCGACCTGCTGCTCACCTCGAACGAACCGGGCCTCGTCGGCCTTCCGCACGTCGTCCGCCCGGCCCTCGACGTCGCCGCCCACCACGCGCCCGTCATCCCGTGCGTCCTGCGCGGCCTCGACCGCCTCCGGCCGCTGCTCGACGACGCCTTCGGCCACGGCAGCACGAAGGCGGTGCTGGAGATCGTCCGGCCGGCGCATCCGTACGAACCGGGCAAGGACACCCCGCGTTACGCCGACCGCAGGGGTCCGGCCTGCTACGGCCTGCCCGACCACGCGCCCGTGCCCTTCCCGGGGGTCCGCTTCGACGACGGCACGGCCGACCTGGCGAGGCTGATGCTGCGATGACCACGCTCGGGCCGGCGCTCAAGCTGGCCGTCTTCGCCCTCGTCACCACCCTGTGCGTGGCCACCCTCGCGATCACGATCTCGGGCGCCCGCTTCACCGCCGCGGTCGTCTACCACGCCCTGTTCACCGACGCCTCGGGGCTGCGCGAGGGCGACGAGGTCCGCATCGCCGGCGTGCCGGTCGGCCGGGTCGAGGACGTCGCGCTGGCGGGCACGCGGGCCGAGGTCGCCTTCTCCGTACGGCGCACCACCGCCCTGCCCCGCGCGGTCGTGGCGGCGATCCGCTGGCGCAACCTCATCGGCGACCGCTACCTGACGCTCTCCACCGGCCCCGGCGGCCCCGGCCTGCTCCCGCCGGGCGCCCACGTCGCCGCCACCCGCCCGGCGCTCGACGTCACGGCCCTGTTCAACGGCTTCAGGCCGCTGCTCAACGCCATCCGCCCCCAAGACGTGAACAAGCTGAGCTGGCAGATCGTCCAGGTGCTCCAGGGTGAGGGCGGCACGGTCGAGGCCCTGCTCGGCCACATCGCCTCCCTCACCGGCACGCTCGCCGACCGCGACGCCGTGATCGGTCGAGTGATCACCAACCTCGGCGCGGTCCTCGGCGAGATCGCCGGCCGCGAGCACGACTACGACCGGCTGCTGATCGACCTGCGCGCCCTGATCGGCGGCCTGGCCGGCGACCGCGAGGCCATCGGCGACTCGCTGGCCACGCTCGACCGCCTGACCGCCGTCACCGGCGGCCTGGTCCGCAGGGCCCGCCCCGACCTGCGCGCGAGCGTCCGGCACGCGGGCGGGCTGCTCAAGGCGCTCAACGCCAGGAGCGCCCTGGTCGAGGACACCGTCGCCCGCGCGCCCGACCGCCTCGGCCAGCTCGTCCGGGCCTCCTCCTACGGATCCTGGTTCAACTTCTACCTCTGCTCGCTCACGGTCAGGAGCGGTGGCGTACGCACCCCGAAGATCGTCAACGGGAGCCCGCGATGCCACTGACCCCCTTCAGGCGACGCGACCCCGTGCCGCTCGGCGTCGGCGGCATCGTCGTGGCCCTGGCGCTGGTCGTGGCGGCCCTGGCGGTCGGCGGCCTGCCGCGCGGCAGCACGTACTCGGCCGCGTTCGCCGACTCGGCGGGGCTGCGCGAGCACGACGACGTGATGATCGCCGGGGTCAAGGTAGGGGAGGTCGTCGGGGTCGACCTGGAAGGCGACCACGTACGCGTCGACCTGCGGGTGGCCGACGACGTCCGGCTCGGCTCGCAGACCAAGGCGGACATCCGGATCAAGACCCTGCTCGGCGCCCACTTCGTCATGCTCGTCCCCGAGGGCGACGGCCGGCTTCAGGGGCAGATCCCGCTGTCGCGCACGAGCGTTCCCTACGAGGTGGCCCCCGCCGTGGGTGATCTGGGGCGAGCCGCCGGCCGCGTCGACGAGCGGGCCCTGGCCGAGGCCATGACCGTGCTGTCGCAGACCATGGAAGGCTCCTCGGCGGAGATCCGGGGATCCCTGAAGGGCCTCGGCAGGCTCTCGCGCACCGTCGCCGACCGCGACACCCGCCTGCACGAACTGGTCGGCCACGCCCGTACCGTCACCGGGCTGCTGGCCCGCAGGAACGCCGACCTGCACGGCCTGGTCACCGACGGCGACCTGCTGCTGCGCGAGGTCTCCGCCCGGCGGGCCGTCGTCCACGGGTTGCTGGTCAACACGGTGGTGCTGGCCGGGCAGATCGACGGCCTGGTCGCCGACAACAGGACCACGATGAGACCCGCTCTCGAACGGCTGCGCTCGTTCGTCGCCGTGCTGCGCCGCCAGGAGGAGAGCCTCGACCGGTCGCTCGCCCTGCTCGGGCCGTTCGCCCGGCAGCTCGCCGACGCGACCGGCAACGGGCGCTGGTTCGACACGATCATCCAGAACCTGGTCCCGCTGCCCGCCTCGATCCGGCCGCCCGACCCCCTGCCGGAAGGACTCCTCCGATGAGAGGCCCGCTCGTCCTGGCGCTGCTGCTCCTGACCGCTACCGGGTGCGGCTTCGAAGGAGTGGCCTCGCTGCCGCTGCCCGGCGGCGCCGACCTGGGCGAACGGCCGTACCCGGTGATCATCCGGTTCGCCGACGCGCTCGACCTCGTGCCGCGCTCGCCGTGCAAGGTCGACGACGTCACCGTGGGCGAGGTCACCCGGGTCGAGCTGGGTGCCGACTGGCGGGCCGACGTGGTCTGCGCGGTACGCGGCGACGTCGCCCTGCCCGACCTCACGACCGCGGCGATCTCGCAGACGAGCCTGCTGGGGGAGAAGTTCGTCAAGCTGCTGCCCGCCGGGCGCGGGCGGCTGAGCGGCCCGATCCCGGTGGCCCGCACCAGCACGACCGCCGAGGTCGAGGAGGTGCTGTCGGCCGCCTCGCTGCTGGTCGAGGGCGGCGGACTCGACCAGGTCGCCACCGTCAACCGCGAGCTGGGCGACGTGCTGGACGGCCGCTCGGCCCGCGTGAAGGACCTGCTGCGCAGGCTCGGCGCGTTCGCCGCCGGGCTCGACGGCTCGAAGAGGCAGATCGTCCGGCTGATCGACGCCCTCGACGGCCTCACCCGCACCCTGGCCGCCCAGCGCGCCACGATCAGGGCCACCGCCACCGACATCGGCCCGGCCGTCACCCTGCTCAAGGACCAGCGCGCCGGCCTGACCGCCATGCTCGCCGCCCTCGACCGGCTCGGCCGCACCGCCACCCGCGTCGTCGAGCGCTCCCAGGCCGACACCCTCGCCGACCTCCGCCACCTGCGCGAACTCCTGCGCAACCTCGACCGGGCGCGCGACAGCGTCGCGTCGGGGCTGGCGACGGCGATCACGTTCCCGTTCCCGGGGTCGGCCTCGTCCATGCTGCGCGGCGACTACGCCAACGCCGACCTCACCGTCGACGCCTCGCCGGGCACGGCGCTGCGCAATCTGCTCGGAGGCGCACGATGACCGTCCGGCTGCTGGCGTTCGCGCTGATCGGGGTGGTGGCGGTGGCGTACACGCTGGTCAGGTACGCCCGGGTGGGCGCCGACCTGGTCGATCCCGCCTACCGGGTCACGGTCGAGCTGGCCGACGCGAGCGGGCTGTTCGACGGCTCGGAGGTGACCTACCGCGGGGTGCCGATCGGCCGGGTGGAGTCGCTGGCCGTGGCGGGCGACGGCGCGCGGGCCGTGGTCAGGCTCGGGGCCGGCACGCCCGTCCCGTCCCGCGGCCTGCTGGCCGTGGTGGCCAACCGGTCGGGCGTGGGGGAGCAGTACCTGGACCTGCGGCCCACCGGGGGCGCCGGGCCGTACCTGCGGGCGGGGGACGTGATCGGGCGCGAGCACACGCGCCTGCCGGTCAGCACCGCCCAGTTGCTCGGCGACACCGACCGGCTGCTGTCCTCGGTCGATCCGCGCGACCTGGAGACGGTCGTGACCGAGCTGGACAAGGGCCTCGGCGGCAACGGGCCGTACCTGCGGCGGCTGGCCGACGCGGGCGAGACGCTGCTCGGACAGGCCGAGAGCGTGCTTCCCGAGACGGTGGCGGTGCTTCACGACGGGGAGACCGTGCTCGACGCTCAGCGGGCTTCTGGGAGCCATCTGAAGGCATTCGCCGGGGATCTGGCCGGCTTGACCGATTCGCTTCGGGACGGGCGCGGCGACCTCGCCCACGTCATCGACCGCACCCCGCGCGCCGCCCGGTCACTCGAACGCCTGGCCGACGGCGTCGCCCCCCACCTGCGCCCGCTGCTGACCCACCTCGTGGTCGGCGGCAGCACGGTCTCCGCCCGGGTCACCGCCCTGCGGCAGCTCCTGATCGGCTACCCGGCCGCCGTGGCGGGCGCGTTCTCCGTGGTCGACCGGGACGGCCTGCACTTCGGCCTCGACCTCGACCTCAACGTGCCCAGGCCCTGCACCCGCGGCTACGAGGGCGTACGCCGGCGCCGCCCGCAGGACGTCAGCCCGCGGCCGCCCGACCCGGAGGCGTACTGCCGGGAGCCGCGCGGCAGCGCGACCGGGGTGCGCGGCGCCCGCAACGCCCCCGCTCCCCAACCGCCTCCGTCGATTCCGGGGCTTCCGGCGTGGCTGGCGGGTTATGATCCGGCGACCGGCCGGAAGGGGTGAGCACAGGTGGGAGGACTTCCCGCGCGCCCGGCCCGCATCCTCGTGGCCGCCCTCAGCGTGACGCTGGCGGCGCTCGTCGCCGGCGGCGTGTGGATCTCCTTCCAGGCGCGTGACGCGCAGGCCCTGGCCGACGAGAGGCAGGCCGCGCTGCTGGCGGCGGGCACCCACGCCAAGAACCTGGTCTCGCTCGACTACAAGACCGTCGACGCCGACGTGGAACGCATCCTCGCCACCTGCACGGCCGGCGCCAAGACCGGCTACCAGGCCATCGCGGGCAAGCTCAAGAGCACCACGGTCGCCAACAAGGTCGTCCAGCACGGAGTGCTGCGCGCGACCGGCCTGGTGTCGATGTCCGGCGGCACGGCCAAGGTGCTGGTGGTGGCCGACGCCGAGATCCGCTGGGACGGCTCCAAGAGCCCGCCCCAGGAGCGCTTCTACCGCTGGACGATGGACGTGACCAAGGTCGACGGCGTCTGGCTGGTGTCGAAGGTGGTGCAGGTGGTGTGAGAACCGTCACGGTGGTCCTGCTCGGCGTCCTGGTGATCGTCGCGGGCGTGCTGGTGCCCAGGATGTGGTTCGACCTGAGCGACCTGCGTGGGGCCGACGGGGCGGCGGCCGAGGCCATGGCGACGGCCCGGCAGGTCGCCCCCGACATGTTCTCCTACGACTACCGCTCGGTGGAGGCCGATCTGGCCAGGGCGGGGGCGTACACGACAGGTGAGCTGACCAGGCATTACAAGGAGCTCACCACGTCGCTGGTGTCCAAGGCAAAGGCGGAGAAGACCGTCCGCACCGCGGCCGTGGTGGACGCCGGCGTCGAGCGCGCCACGCCCGACAGGGTCGAGGTCCTGTTGTTCGTGAACATGGTTACGGTAAAAGTAGTGCCGAACCAGGACAGGCCCCAGCAACAGGTCACCCAGAACCGCGCCCGGTTCGTCATGGTCCGGCAAGACGGGCGCTGGCTGGTCGAGGGGCTGTCCACGCTGCTGGGGACGGCCTGAGCCGCCGGGCGCGCCGCTACCTTCAATTGTTACCAAAAATCAGGTTTGGCGAAGCCCTTGATAGGGGTACTCCAGTCACAGCTACACCGGCGGTCGGCATGGGTTCGACCCCTGGGGTGACGGAGCGTTAACCGCCCACGATCGCGGGTATCGTCTTGGGCCTGGCGGTAGGCGCCCGATCACACTGGGGAGAAAACTCCAGCGTCCGGGCCTCTAGGCGGCTAAAAGTCGGGCTCGCGGGCTTGACGTTTGCGGCTGAACGGGCGATGCTGCGACCAACGTGGAGCATGCAGCGAGAGCGAAGTGGACAGGCGTGTGCCGTTCGGCTACACTGCCCCTTTGCGCTGCCCTTTGACGACCCGTGATGCTTGCTCACGTTGCGAGGTTGTCTGGCGTGCGTGTAGTCAGTCCGCCGCGAGCCCTCGGAAGGACATCTGTTGGCAGCCTCGCGCAACGCCTCCGCCGTACCCGCTGGTCCCCGTCGCGTCTCTTTCGCGCGTATCCAGGAGCCCCTCGAAGTTCCTGACCTTCTCGCCCTCCAGACCGAGT
>NZ_JBFAOV010000020.1:0-164697 GCF_040675375.1 Nonomuraea sp. NPDC049607 | reverse complement strand
TGGAAGGCGTTGACGGAGTCGGTCAACGTGATGGCCGACAACCTGACGGCGCAGGTGCGCAGCATCGCCGAGGTGACCACGGCGGTGGCCAAGGGTGACCTGACGCAGAAGATCCGGGTGGATGCGCGTGGGGAGATCCTGGAGCTGAAGGAGACCATCAACACGATGGTCGACCAGTTGTCGGCCTTCGCCGACGAGGTGACCCGGGTGGCGCGTGAGGTGGGCACCGAGGGCAACCTGGGTGGTCAGGCGACCGTCCGGGGGGTGTCGGGCACGTGGAAAGACCTCACCGACAACGTCAACGTCATGGCGTCGAACCTGACGAGCCAGGTGCGCAGCATCGCCCAGGTGGCCACCGCCGTCGCCCGCGGCGACCTGTCGCAGAAGATCACCGTCGAGGCCAAGGGCGAGGTGGCGGCGCTCGCCCAGACGATCAACACCATGGTCGACACGCTGAGCGCGTTCGCCGACGAGGTCACCCGCGTGGCCCGCGAGGTCGGCACCGAAGGCCAGCTCGGCGGCCAGGCCCGCGTCCCGAACGTGGCCGGCACCTGGAAGGACCTCACCGACAACGTCAACTCGATGGCCGACAACCTGACCAACCAGGTACGCAGCATCGCCCAGGTCACCACGGCGGTGGCCAGGGGCGACCTGACCAGGAAGATCGACGTCGACGCCCGCGGCGAGATCCTGGAGCTGAAGACCACCATCAACACGATGGTCGACCAGCTGTCCTCGTTCGCCGCCGAGGTCACCCGCGTGGCCCGCGAGGTCGGCAGCGAAGGACGTCTCGGCGGCCAGGCCGAGGTCGAGGGCGTGTCGGGCACCTGGAAGCGGCTGACGGAGAACGTCAACGAGCTGGCCGCCAACCTGACCCGCCAGGTCCGCGCGATCGCCGAGGTCACCAGCGCGGTCACCTCCGGCGACCTGACCCGGTCGATCACGGTCGACGCCGAGGGCGAGCTGGCCGACCTGAAGGACAACATCAACTCGATGGTCAAGTCGCTGCGCGAGACCACGACCGCCAACGAGCAGCAGGACTGGCTCAAGTCCAACCTCGCCCGCATGTCCGGCCTCATGCAGGGCCACCGCGACCTGGCGGCCGTGGCCGAGCTGGTGATGAACGAGCTGGCCCCGCTGGTCAGCGCCCAGTACGGCGCCTTCTTCCTCGCCGAGGAGAACGAGCTCCAGCTCATCAGCGCCTACGGCTACCCGGCCGACCCCGGCAGGCCCACGAGGTTCCGGCTCGGCGAGGCGCTGGTCGGCCAGGCCGCCCGCAGCCGCAGGGTCATCGCCGTCGAGGAGGTGCCCTCCGGGGCCGTCCGGATCTCGACCGGTCTCGGCACGATCGAGCCCGCCTCGGTGGTCGTGCTGCCGATCGTGGTCGAGGAGCAGGTGCTCGGCGTGATCGAGCTGGCCTCGGTGCAGGCGTTCACGCCGGTCCACCGGGCCTTCCTCGACCAGCTCATGGAGACGATCGGCGTCAACCTCAACACGATCGTGGCCAACGCCCGCACCGACGAGCTGCTGGCCGAGTCGCAGCGGCTCGCGGGCGAGCTGCAGGCCCGGTCGGAGGAGCTCCAGCAGCAGCAGGAGGAGCTCCAGCGCTCCAACGCCGAGCTGGAGGAGAAGGCCACGCTGCTGGCCCGCCAGAACCAGGACATCGAGACCAAGAACCTGGAGATCGAGCAGGCCCGGCAGGAGCTGGAGGACCGCGCCCACCAGCTCACGCTGGCCTCGACGTACAAGAGCGAGTTCCTGGCGAACATGAGCCACGAGCTGCGCACCCCGCTCAACTCACTGCTCATCCTGGCCCAGCTCCTGGCCCAGAACCACACGCGCAACCTCACGGCCAAGCAGGTCGAGTACGCCGAGATCATCCACTCGGCCGGCTCCGACCTGCTCCAGCTCATCAACGACATCCTCGACCTGTCCAAGGTCGAGGCGGGCAAGATGGACATCAACCCCGAACGGGTGCCGCTGCGCCAGCTCCTCGACTACGTCGAGGCCACGTTCCGGCCGATGACCTCGCAGAAGAGCCTCGACTTCACGATCACGAACGCCCCCGGCATCCCCGTGGAGGTCATGACCGACGACTCGCGCCTGCGGCAGGTGCTGCGCAACCTGCTGTCGAACGCGGTCAAGTTCACCGAGACCGGCAGCGTCGAGCTGCGCATCGAACCGGCCGCCCAGGACGAGCTGCCCGCCTCGGTGCGCCAGCACGGCGCTGCCATCGCGCTGCGCGTCGTGGACACCGGCATCGGCATCGCGGCCCAGCAGCTCGAAGCCATCTTCGGCGCGTTCCAGCAGGCCGACGGCACCACCAGCCGCAAGTACGGCGGCACCGGCCTCGGCCTGTCCATCAGCCGCGAGATCGCCCACCTGCTCGGCGGCGCGATCGCGGCGCAGAGCACCCCGGGCCAGGGCAGCGTCTTCACCCTCTACCTGCCGATCGCCCGGCCGGACTTCGTCGGGCTCTCCCCGAAGAAGCTCCTGGCCGACCCCTCGATCCTCGTCGAGGCCGCTCCCGCCACCATGCCCGAGCCGAACGCGGCCGCCCCGGCCAGGTCGCACCAGCCGCAGCCGCGCCGCCTGCTGGTGATCGAGGAACGCCCGCAGGGACTGCTGTCGCACGTGGCCGAGAGCGTGGTGACGGAGCTGGCGCCGGGCAGTGACGAGACGATCGAGATCGTCACGGCCGCCGGGGCGCAGGAGGCCGCGGCCACCCTCGCCGCCGACCCCTGCCACTGCATCGTGCTCGACCTCGACCTGCCCGACCAGAGCGCCTACCGCCTGCTGGAGGCCATGGACGGCGACCAGGCCCTGAACTCGGTGCCGGTCCTGGCCTACAACAACTGGCGGGCCAGCTCCCAGCAGGCGGCGCCGTTGCAGGCCCGTGAGGGCGGGCAGCCACTGGAGCTGCTGTCCAGCCTCGACGAGCTGCGCGAGCGCATCGCCCTGCACCTGACCGCCGACCAGCCCGGCGACGTGCTGCCGCTGATCAGGGCCGGGAACGTCAACCAGCTCGCCGGAGCCGAGATCGACACGTCGCTGACGGGCCGGACCGTGCTGATCGTCGACGACGACGCGCGCAACCTGTTCGCCCTGACCAGCATGCTGGAGGTGCACGGCATCGACGTGCTGCACGCCGAGGACGGCCGCAAGGGCATCGACACGCTCGTCGCCCACCCGCGGATCGACCTGGTGCTGATGGACGTGATGATGCCGGAGATGGACGGCTACACCGCCACCGCCCGCATCCGGACGATGCCGCAGTACGCCGACCTGCCCATCATCGCGGTCACGGCCAAGGCGATGCCCGGAGACCAGGAGAAGGCACTGGCCGCCGGCGCGAGCGACTACGTGACCAAGCCGGTCGAGGCCGACCATCTGGTCGAGCGCATCCGCCACTGGCTCGGCGCCTGACCCGTCCCCCCCCGAGGAGCAACGCAGTGCACCACCTGCACGATCCGGCGGCCGCCGTACCGCCGGAGCGTATCGAGCCGCCCAATCTCGGCCGCCTGGCCGCGACGGTCGACCGCCTGCACAGCCAGATCCTGGAGGCCCAGCGGGCCGCCGAGGGCCGCGCCCTGGTCGAGGTGGCCAAGGGCGTGCTGGTCGAGCGCCTGCAGTGCAGCCTGTCCGCCGCCGCCAGGCAGCTCGCCACCCTGGCCGACCAGGCGGGGGTGACGCAGCTGGAACTGGCCGCCGACATCATCAACCAGGCCGCCCACGACCGCATCAGCGAGACCGCGCGCGACTTCCTGAGCTCGGCCCGCGCCGATGAGTCCGCGGAGGTGGCGGTGCGGCTGCGTACCGCCGAGAACGGGGCGCTGACCGCCACCGACGCGCAGGCCGTGGCGCAGTCGCTGCTGGAGCAGGCCCTGTCCGCGCTGGGCGCGACGACGGTCGCCATCTGGGAGGCCGGGCCGGACGCGTCGCTCACCCTGGCCGGCTACGCGGGGCTGGCCGACGAGGAGGCCCGGCGCTGGCGTTACGTGCCGCCGGGCGTGGCCACGCCGGCCCGCCGCGCGCTGCTGGCCCGCGGCACGGTGTGGCTGGACGACCTGACCGCCGTCGGCCTGCCCTCGATCGGGCAGCGCCAGACGTCCGGCGCGCGGGCGACCGCGCCGGCCGGGACGGGCGGCCGCATCCTGGGCGTGCTGGAGATCGGCTGGCCGCACGCCATGCCGCGGCCCGACCCGCGGGTCATCAAGCAGATCGAGGTGCTGGCCGACCTGTGCGCCCACACCTTCGAGACCGCCGACCAGGCCGCCCACGAGCCGCAGGTCCTGCCCGAGCTGATCGACCTGGCCGACGCGCTGCCCGACGCGGCCCTGGTGCTGCGCCCGCAACTGGGCACCGAGGGCCGGCTGACCGACTTCCGCATCGTGCACGCCAACCCCCGCTTCCTCGACCCGGCCGGACGGCCGCGCGGCGAGGTCGTCGGGAGCCTGTTCCTGGAGGCGTACCCGCTGGCCGCCGAGGAGGGCGCGCTGCTGGCCAGGATCGAGCACGTGCACGCCACGGGCGAGACCTTCAGGGCCGAGAAGATGGCGATCACGGCCCTGGTGGACCAGATCCCGTTGCACACCGTCGCCGGCATCGCGATCATCCGGCTCGGCGACGGCGTGCTGCTCATCTGGCGGCTGCAGGACCAGGACGCCCAGCTCGCCAACCTGCTCCAGCACGCCCAGCGCCTCGGGCGCATCGGCGGCTTCGAGGAGAACCTGCTCACCGGCGAGATCGTCTGGAGCGCCCAGCTCCACGACCTGTACGGGATGTCCGCCGACGAGCCGCCCATCCCGCTCGAACGCCTGGCCACGCACGCCCACCCCGATGACGCCGTGGCCATCGGCCGGTTCGTCCGGGCCGTGCTGCACCATCGCCGGCCGGCCTCCACCGCCTACCGGCTCCAGCGGTCCGACGGCACCGTACGGCACATCAGGGTCGTCGCCGAGCCCGTCTTCGACGACAGCGGCCTGCTGCTGGCCATTCGCGGCGCCTTCCAGGACATCTCCTCCCAGCACTGGACAGAGGTGGCCCTGGCCGCCACCCGCGACCAGCTCGCCCACACCGAGCAGCAGGCCGCCGAGCGCAACCGGCTGGCCCTGCAGCTCCAGCAGGCGATCATGCCGCCGAGCCGGGAGCCGCTGGAGGCGTTCGACCTGCAGATCGCCGTGCGCTACCGTCCGGCCGAGAAGGAGCACCTGGTCGGCGGCGACTGGTACGACGCGGTCGTGCTGCCCACCAAGCAGATCCTGCTGTCGGTCGGCGACGTGGCCGGGCACGGCATCGAGGCGGCCACCGGCATGGTCGTGCTGCGCAACGCGCTGCGCGGCCTGGCCGCCACGGGCGCCGGGCCGGGCCAGCTCCTGACCTGGCTCAACCTGGTCGCCCACCACCTGACCGCGAACGTCACAGCCACCGCCATCTGCGCGCTGTTCGACCCCCGCACGCGCGTGCTGCGCTACGCCAGGGCCGGGCACCTGCCGCCCATCCTGGTCCGCGACGGTCAGGCCAGGGAGCTCGACATGACCAAGGGCCTGCTGCTCGGGGCGGTCGCCGAGGCCGACTACGAGGAGACGCACCTCCAGCTCGCCTCCGACGACATCCTGCTCATGTACACCGACGGCCTGATCGAACGGCGGGACGTCAACCTGCACGAGTCCCAGCAGCGGCTCCTGGACGTCGCCCGCCAGCCCGCGGCCACCCTGGAGCAACGCCTCGACCACCTCCTCACGCACAGCAACTCCGACACCGACGACGACACGTGCATCATCGGCGCCCGCCTCCAGTGACCGTCCTCATCGAGGCCGGGCCACGGGACACCGATCCCGCGAGTTTGCCGGGCCTCCGCCCGGTAAGCATCGAGAGCCGGGTGACCCGCCACGCCACACCCAGGCAGGACTGATCAGACCATGGCCATGGAACCGGAGCTACGCTGTCCCATCAGCACCGACCTCGACGGCATCCGCCGCCTCGTACGCGAGCACGCCGGCCGCGGCGGGCTGTCCGGTGAGCCCCTGGACAACTTCGTGCTGGCGGTCAACGAGGCGGTCACCAACGTCCTCGACCACGGCGGCGGCACCGGCACCGTGGTGGGCCTCGACGAGCCGGGCGGCGTCACCGTGGAGGTCGCGGACGACGCCGGCCTGCTCAGCGCCGCCCACCTGGCCGCGGCCGAACACGGCCGCGCGCACACGGCGGGGTTCGGCTTCGGCCTGTGGCTGATCCAGCACCTGTGCGACCAGGTCGAACTCGACCAGAGCCCGCAAGGCAGCCGGTTACGCCTGCACATGGACGTCCGGGCCGCGCACCCCCCGCAACCGGCCCTCCTCGTCCCGGACGAACAGCCACCCGCCCCCTTCGTCCCGCGCGCCGCCGACCTGGCGGGGACCGTCCTGCCACCGGCCGAACCCGCCTAGCCTGACCCGGCCGGAATCCCCGGAACCCTAGGATGAGGCAGGTGAAATACATGCTGCTCATCTACAGCAACCCGGCCGCCCAGCAGGCCGTCGCCGACGGCTTCGACCAGGTCATGGCCGAGGTCGACGCGCTCATGGCGGAGCTGGAGGCCAACGGCGAGCTGGCCGGCGGCCAGGCGCTGGGCGACCCGGCCTCCTCCAAGACCGTGACGGTGCGCAACGGCGTGCCCGCCGTCACCGACGGCCCGTTCCTGGAGGCCAAGGAGTACCTGGCGGGTTATCTGATCGTCGACTGCGCGAGCGTCGAGCGGGCCACCGAGATCGCCGCGCGCTGGCCGGACGCTCGGCTGTGCGCCATGGAGGTGCGGCCGATCATCGACGAGGTGGCGGAGTGATCGAAGGGCTGCTGCGCGAGCTGGCGCCGCAGGTGCTCGGCGTGCTCGTGCGCCGTTACGAGCAGTTCGACGCCTGCGAGGACGCCGTCCAGGAAGCCCTGCTGGACGCCGCCGTGCAGTGGCCCGACCAAGGCGTGCCGGACAACCCGCGGGCCTGGCTGATCACGGTCGCCTCCCGGCGGGTCATCGACCATTTCCGCAGTGAGAGCGCGCGCCGGCGGCGGGAGGAGAGCGCGGCGGTCGCCGTCCCGGCCGACGAGTTCGTCGAGCCGGCGCCGGGCGAGGAGCGCACGCCGGCCGGCGACGACACGCTGACGCTGCTGTTCCTGTGCTGCCATCCGTCGCTGTCGGAGCCCTCGCAGCTCGCGCTCACGCTGCGGGCCGTGGGCGGCCTGACCACGGCCCAGATCGCGGCGGCGTTCCTGGTGCCGGAGGCGACGATGGCCCAGCGCATCAGCCGGGCCAAGCAGCGCATCAGGTCCACGGGGGTGGCGTTCGGGCCGCCGCCGGAGCAGGAGCGGGCCGAGCGGCTGCGCGTGGTGCTGCACGTGCTCTACCTGATCTTCAACGAGGGTTACACCGCCACCTCCGGGCCCGACCTGCAGCGGCCCGAGCTGACCGCCGAGGCGATCAGGCTGGCCCGGCTCGTCCGCCGGCTGCTGCCCGACGACGGCGAGGTCGCCGGGCTGCTGGCGCTCATGCTGCTGACCGAGGCGCGGCGGGCGGCGCGTACCGGGCCGGGCGGGTCGCTGGTCCCGCTCGCCGAGCAGGACCGCTCGCTGTGGGACCGGCGGCTCGTCGAGGAGGGCGTCGAGCTGGTCAGCAAGGCGCTGGCCACCAGCGTCCTCGGCCCGTACCAGTTGCAGGCGGCGATCGCGGCCGTGCACGACGAGGCGCCCACGTCCGCCGAGACCGACTGGCCGCAGATCCTGGCTCTCTACGGCGTGCTGGCCGGCCTGGAGGACAACCCGGTGGTCCGGCTCAACCAGGCCGTGGCCGCCGCCATGGTGCACGGCCCGCGGGCCGGGCTCGACCTGCTCGACGGCCTGGCCGCCGACGACCGGCTCTCGGGGCACCACCGGCTGGCCTCCGTACGCGCCCACCTGCTGGAGATGGAGGGCGACACCGAGGGGGCGGCACTGGCCTTCCGCGAGGCGGCCCGGCGTACGCTCAGCCTGCCTGAGCAGCGCTATCTGGAGGGCAAGGCCGCCCGGCTGGCTTGACAACGATTTTTTTCGGTGCGATCGTTCAGGCATGCACGAAGTGGCAGTGATCGAAGACGCGGCGGCCGCGGAGGCGTCGCTCGACCCGATGCGATCGAAGTTGCTGGCCGAGCTCGTCGAGCCGGGCTCTGCCACGTCCCTGGCCGCCAAGGTGGGCCTGGCCCGCCAGAAGGTCAACTACCACCTGCGCACCCTCGAACGCCACGGGCTGGTCGAGCTGGTCGAGGAGCGCAGGAAGGGCAACGTCACCGAGCGCGTGATGCAGGCCACGGCCGCCTCCTTCGTGATCTCCCCCACCGCGCTGGCCTCGGTGCAGCCCGATCCCGCCCGGTCTCCCGACCGGCTGTCGGCGCGCTGGCTGCTGGCCCTGGCGGCGCAGCTCGTCCGCGACGTCGGCACGCTGATCACCGGCGCGGCCAAGGCGCAGAAGAAGGTGGCCACGTTCGCCATCGACGGCGAGGTGCGCTTCGCCTCGGCCGCCGACCGGGCCGCGTTCGCCGAGGAGCTGGCGCAGTGCGTGACCTCGCTGGTCAGCAAATATCATGACGAATCCGCGGAAGGCGGGCGGGATCATCGGCTGATCGTCGCCGTGCACCCGTCCGTGAAGAAGGGCTCCTGAGGTGGGGCACGAGTTCGAGATCCCCCTCGACTCCCTGGTCGAGGCGACGCCCGAGCAGGTGTGGGAGGCCATCACCACCGGGCCCGGCATCGACTCGTGGTTCATGGGCCGCAACGAGGTCGAGGGCGGCGCCATCCGCACCGCGTTCGCCGGGGTCGAGCTGCCCGAGTCCAGGGTGACCGCCGAGGAGCCGCTCAAGCGCTTCGCCCATTCCGGCGTCCCCGGCCCCGACGGCCGGTTCGTGGCCTACGAGTTCCTGCTGGAGGCCCGCGGCCAGGGCAGCACCCTGGTCCGCATGGTCACCAGCGGCTTCCTGCCCGGCGACGACTGGGAGCAGGAGTACGAGGCGATGTCCACGGGCCTGGCCCTGTTCTTCGCGACGCTGACGGAGTACCTCGGCCACTTCGCCGGCCGGGCCGCGACCCCGCTCACCGAGTCGGGCCCGCCGGTGAGCGACTGGCCGCGCGCCTGGCGATCCCTCCACGCCGCCCTCGGCGGCACCCCCGAGCCCGGCGACGCCGTCCGGATCACGCCGCCCGGCCTGCCGCCGGTCGAGGGCGTGGTCTACTTCCGCAACGCCCAGTCCGTCGGCGTCCGCACGTCCGACGCCCTCTACCGGTTCGTCCAGGGCATGGGCGGCAGCATGCTCGCCATGCACCTGCTGTTCGGCGACCCCGCGGGCCAAGCCGCGGCCTGGCGGTCCTGGCTGGAGGATGCGCACGCGGAACGGGCATGACTTCCGGATGAACGTGGTGGCACTGTCCGACACCCACGCGCCCGCCCGGTGGCGCTCCTGCCCGCCCCGGGTGGCCGAGCACCTGCGTACGGCCGACGTCATCCTGCACGCGGGCGACGTCTGCGTCCGCGCGGTGCTCGACGAGCTGGCCGCCTACGCCCCGGTGCACGTGGTGAAGGGCAACAACGACGGCCCCGACGTGGTGGCGCCGGAGACGCTGGAGCTGACCCTGGAGGGCCTGCGGATCGGGATGATCCACGACAGCGGACCCGCCAAGGGCCGCCTGGCCCGCCTGCGCCGCCGCTTCCCCGAGGCCGCCCTGGTGGTCTTCGGCCATTCGCACATCCCGCTCGACGAGTCGGGCGACGGCCTGCGCATCTTCAACCCGGGCTCCCCCACCGACCGCCGTCGCCAGCCGCACGGCACCCTCGGCCTGCTGACCGTCCAGGACGGCGTGCTGACCCGCGCGGAGATCGTCCCGGTCACCTGAGCGGCTCGACGGTGACGGGGACGCCGTTGAGCGCCGCCGTGCCGGTGAGCTCGTCCAGGCGGGTGGGGTCGGTGAGGTCGTTGGCGCTGGCGCCGCCGAGCGTGGAGGCGACCGACAGCAGCACGCCCGGCCGGTCGTGGCCGTAGCCGTGGGGCAGGCTGACGACGCCGGGCATGACGTCCTCGCTCGCGCCGACCTCGACCGTCACCTCGCCGCTGCGGGAGCGCACCCGGACCGGCGCGCCGTCGGTGAGGCCGCGGGCGCGCAGGTCGTCGGGGTGCATGAGCAGGTGGTGACGAGGTCGGCCCTTGGCCAGTCTGGCGGAGTTGTGCAGCCAGGAGTTGTCGTCGCGCAGGTGACGGCGGCCGATCAGCAGCAGCCCGGCGGAGGCGGGGGCCAGGAGTTCGGCGCGGGCGCGGGCGAGGCCGTCGAGCAGGACGGGCGGCGCTGCCTGGACGCGGCGGCCCGGCGTGCGCAGCCGGCCCGGCAGGCTGGGCCTGAGCGGGCCCAGGTCCAGCCCGTGCGGGTGACGGCGCAGCCGCGCCACGCTCAGCCGGTACGGCCCCGCCCGCAATCCGAGGTCCACGATCCGCTCCGGAGAGAGCCGCAGCATGAACCGGTCGGCCGGTGAGCCGGCGCGGACCAGGCGGCGGTAGCGGCGGGCCAGCTCGCGCAGGATCTCCCAGTCGTGCCGGGCACCGGGCGTCCTGGGCAGCACGGCCGGGGTGTAGCGGGCGTGGTCGCGGACCGCGACCAGGTTGAAGACGAGGTCGTAGTGGTCGCGTTCGAGCAGGTCGGTGGGTGGGAGGATGACGTCGGCGTGCCGGGTGGTCTCGTTGACGTAGAAGTCGAGGCTGACCATGAAGTCCAGCCCGGCCAGGGCGCGCGACAGCTCGTGCCCGCCGGGGGCCGAGCGCACCGGGTTCCCGGCGATGGTCACCAGCGTCCGCACCTGCCCTTCGCCGGGCGTGCCGATCTCCTCGGCGAGCGCCGCGGCGGGCAGCTCGCCGCCGAACTCCGGCAGGCCGCGCACCCGGCTGCGCCACCTGCCCTCGTGGCCGGGGTCGATCAGGCGGTTGCGCACCGGGTCGACGGCCGGCCTGCACATCAGCGTGCCGCCGGGCCGGTCGAGGTTGCCGGTGACCAGGTTCAGCAGCTGGATCCCCCACTGGCACAGCGTGCCGAACCGCTGGGTGGACACGCCGATCCGGCCGTAGGCGGCGGCGCTGGGGGCGGCGGCGAACTCGGCCGCGATCCGGGTGATCACCTCGGCCGGTACGCCGGTCACCGCCGCGGCCCGCTCCGGCGTGAACGCCGCCAGCGCCGGCGCCAGCCGGTCGAGCCCGTCCACGTAGGGCGCGGGACGGGCGGCGCCCCCGTCGATGATCAGGCCGACCATGGCCAGGATGAGCGCGGCGTCGGTGCCGGGGCGGACGAAGTGGTGCTCGTCGGCCAGCCGGGCGGTCTCCGTGCGGCGCGGGTCGAACAGCACCATCCGGCCGCCGCGGGCGCGCAGGTCGCGGATGCGCCGGACGACGCCGGGCGCGCTCATCACGCTGCCGTTGGAGACGGCCGGGTTGGCGCCGAAGGTCAGGAAGTAGGCGGTGCGGTCGATGTCGGGCACGGGGAGCAGCCATTGGCTGCCGTACAGGTGGCGGGCGACGTACTGGTGCGGGAGCTGGTCGAGGGAGGCGGCGGAGTAGCGGTTGCGGGTGCCCAGCAGGCGGGCGAACGGCGGCGCGTGCGTCAGCGCGCCCAGGCTGTGGACCACCGGGTTGCCCAGGTAGACGGCCACGGCGTCGGCGCCGTGCACGAGACGGGTGCCGGCCAGCCGGGCGGCGACCAGGTCGAACGCGTCCGGCCAGGGGATCTCGCGCCAGCCGCCGGAGGTGCGGACCACGGGACGGCGCAGCCGGTCGGGGTCCTCGCGCACGTCCTGCAGAGCCACCGCCTTCGGGCACAGGTGGCCTGCCGACAGCGGGTCGTCCTCGTCGCCGCGGATGCCGGTGATCCGGTCGCCGTCGAGGTCGACGCGGAGGCCGCACATGGCCTCGCACAGGTTGCAGGTAGCGAGCCGGGTCACCATGTGACCAGGCTATGAGCGGACGCGCCCGTCCCCGAGACGCCACCCCGGCGACCGTCCGACCAGGTAGGCGCGGTGTGCGCGGCTCGGGGCCGGTCAGGCACCGCGGTCGCGGGTCAGCGCGCCGCCCGCCATCGGGGGCAGGGGGCGGTCGCGCAGCCACGCCGTCAGCAGCGCGGCCGCCGAGACGTGCCGCTCGGCGTGGGCGGCGAACTCCTCGGTGGTGACGCTGCCGTGCCGGCGGCTGTCGGCCCAGGAGCGCAGGAGGGCGAAGAACGCCTGGTCGCCGGCGGCCCGGCGCAGGGCGTGCAGGGTCAGCGCGCCGCGCTTGTAGACGCGGTCGTCGAACAGCGCGGCCGGGCCCGGGTCGGCCAGCGCGAAGTCCTGCGGCAGCGCGGCGAGCCTGCGGTGCCAGCGCAGCGCGTGCTCGTCGGCGGGCGGGCCGCCCGACCGCTCCGACCACAACCACTCCGCGTAGGTGGCGAAACCCTCCTGGAGCCAGATGTCGGACCAGCGGGCCACGGTGAGGCTGTTGCCGAACCACTGGTGCGCCAGCTCGTGCGCGACCAGCCGCTCGCAACCGCGGGCGCCGTCGACGTGGTTCCTGCCGAAGATCGACATGCCCTGCGCCTCGACCGGGATGTCCAGGTCGTCGTCGGCCACGACGACGGTGTAGCCGCTGAACGGGTAGGGCCCGAACAGCTCGCCGAACAGCGCCATCATCTCGCCCTGCCGGCCGAAGTCGTGCCGGACGCGGGCGGCCAGCCGCGCGGGATGGGCCAGCCGCGTCCCGGCCGCCTCCGAGAGCTGGTAGCGCCCGATCTGCACACTGGCCAGGTACGTCGCCATCGGCTCGGCCTGCTCGTAGACCCACGTGGTGGTCCCGGCCGTCCGCTGCCTGGAGGTGAGCACGCCGTTCGCGATCACCTGGTACGCCGGCGACGTCGTCACCGAGATCCGGTAGGGCGCCTTGTCGTCCGGCCGGTCGTTGCACGGGAACCAGGAGGGCGCGCCGATCGGCTGGCCGGCCACGATCGCGCCGTCGGTCAGCTCCTCCCAGCCGAGCCCGCCCCACGGGCTGCGGACCGGCACGGGCGTGCCCGCGTACCGCACCTCGACGACGGCCCGGTCCCCGGCGGCCAGCGGCCTGGGCAGGCTGAGGCGCAGCTTGCCCTGGCCGTGGGTGTGGCGGGCGGCCCGGCCGTCCACGGCGACGCCCGAGACGCGGAAGTGGCCGAGGTCGAGGCCCAGGTCGCCGAGCGGCTCGACGGCCGAGACCGTCAGGCGGGCCGTGCCGTCGAGCCGGTTGGCCGCGACCCGGTAGTGCAGCGCCAGATCGTAGTGCTCGACCGCGTACCGGTGGTCGCCGTGCCCCGGGAAGTACGGCGTCATCGCCACGCCGAGACGGGGTTGCCGAACCACCGGCCGCCGCCGGGCAGCGCCTCGCCGCGCATGACCAGGGACGCCGGCCCGACCGTCGTGCCCGCGCCCACCCGCGCGGCCGGCAGGACGACGCCATGGGGGCCGAGCGTCGCGCCGGCCTCCAGCGTCACGGTGTCGATGCTCATGACCCGGTCGTGGAACAGGTGCGTCTGCAGCACGCACCCCCGGTTGACGCACGCGCCGTCGCCCAGTGTCACCAGATCCGCCTCCGGCAGCCAGTACGTCTCGCACGTGACCCCACGCCCGATGCGTGCCCCGAGGGAGCGCAGCCACACGTTCAGCGGGGCGGTCCCCAGCCACGGCTGGGCGAACCAGGGCGCCGCCAGCACCTCGACGAAGTTGTCCGCCAGCTCGTTGCGCCACACGAACGAGCTCCACAGCGGCCTGTTCCCGGCCGGGATGCGGCCGACCAGCGCCCATTTGGCGGCCGTCGCGACGGCCGCGGCGAGCACCCCGGCGGCCAGCACGACCAGGCCGCCCAGCGCGGCGGCGACGGCGAACCCGTACCCGGCGGCGAGCCACTCGAAGGCCGCCACGGCCAGGACGGCCAGCGCGACCACGCCCATCGCGGGCACCACCCGGCACAACTCGACCAGCGCCCGCGCCGCCCTGAACCGCGCGGGCGGGTCGTAGGTCCTGCTGCGGTCGGCCTCCTCGGCGGTCCTGCGCAGCTTCATGGGCGGCATGCCCACGTACGAGGAGCCCGACTTGGCCTTCTTGGGCGTCGCCGACAGCACGCCGACCAGGCCGTCCTTGGGCACCTTGCGGCCGGGGGCGGTCATCCCCGAGTTGCCGAGGAAGGCGCGCTTGCCGATCCGCGCCGAGGCCAGGCGCATCCAGCCGCCGTCCAGCTCGTACGGGGCCACCATGGTGTCGTCGGCCAGGAACGCGTCGTCACCGACGGAGGTCATCGTGGGCAGCGCGAGTACCGTGGACAGCTCGGCGCCGCGGCCCACCTTCATGCCGAGCGCCCGCAGCCACACGGGCGTCAGGACGCTGGCGTACAGCGGGAACAGCCACACCCGGGCCGAGGCCATCAGCCTGCCGGTGACCCACGCCTGCCAGGCCGGGCGGCTGTGCACCGGGTGGTGGCCCGGGTGCAGCCCGAGGCCGAGCAGCCGTACGCCGGCCAGCGTGACCAGGGCGAAGGCGGCCATCCCGGCGAGCGTGGCCAGGGGCACGGCGGGCAGGGCGGCGGCCAGCGCGCCGCCGAGCGTGGGCTCGTCCCCGGCGAAGGCGGCCAGGACCGCGAGCGCGGCGCCGGCGGCGGCCACCGGGAGCAGGCTGAGCACGATCGCGCTCACCCCGTACAGCGCGACCCACGGGCGGGAGCGGGCGGCGCGCCCGGCCGGGCGGGAGCGGCGCGGCTTGCCCTGGCGGAAGGCCGGGACGCCGGCCCAGCGCTCGCCGGAGGGAACCGTCCCGGCGACCGCGGAACCGGGGGCGACCTGCGAGTTCTTCCCGACGCGCGCGCCGGGCAGCAGGGTCGCGCGGGAGCCGACCGTGGCACCCGCGCCGATGCGGATCTCGCCGACGTGCAGCAGGTCGCCGTCGTACCAGTGGCCGGCGAGGTCGACCTCCTGCTCGACGGAGGCGCCCCTGCCCAGCTTGAGCAGGCCGGTGATGGGCGGAGGCGAGTGCAGGTCGGCGTCCGGGCCGACGGTGGCGCCGAGAAGCCGGGCGTACCAGGCCATCCACGGCGCACCGGCCAGGTCGGGGACGCCGAGCCGTTCGGCGAACCGCTCGGCGAACCACAGCCGCAGGTGCACGCCGCCGCCGCGCGGGTGGGCGCCGGGGCGCACGCCGCGCAGCAGCAGCCGGGCCACCGCCGCCGACAGGCCCATGCGTCCCATGGGGGTGACGAACGCCAGCGCGCCCAGCGTCACCCACCACCACGACAACGTCGGCGCCCACGGCGGGGCGAGCAGGTTGCCCAGGGCGGCCAGCGGCACGACCCAGCGCAGCGCGCCCACGGTGAGCAGCGGGATCATCAGCGCGGTCTGCGCCAGCGAGGCGCGCACGGGCATGGGGGCGGCCGCCTCGGCGTGCGCGGGGGCCCGCGTCCCGCCTCTGGAGGCCAGCAGCTCCGCCAGCCCGGCCAGGGTCGGGTGCGCGTAGACGTCGCCGACCGCCACGTCGGGGTGCGTGGCCCGCAGGGTGGAGACCAGGCGGGCGGCGGCCAGGCTGGTGCCGCCGTCGGTGAAGAAGTCCGATCCCGGCCCTTGCGGAGGCACGCCGAGGATCTCGGTCCACTGCTCGGCCAGCAGCGCCTCGGCCGGGCTCAGGCCGGCGTCCGTCTGTGCCGGGCCGTCCAGCGGCCACGGGAGCGCGTCCCGG
This sequence comes from Nonomuraea sp. NPDC049607, assembly GCF_040675375.1. Classification (NCBI taxonomy): domain Bacteria; kingdom Bacillati; phylum Actinomycetota; class Actinomycetes; order Streptosporangiales; family Streptosporangiaceae; genus Nonomuraea; species Nonomuraea sp. NPDC049607. The sequence continues at coordinate 148,943 of NZ_JBFAOV010000020.1, read as the reverse complement.
TCGATCTTGCCGGAGGTCCTGGTGGGCAGGGCGTCCACGGGGGCCAGGCGGGGCACGAGCGCGGCGGGCAGCGAGCCGGCCAGCAGTTCGCGGGCCTGTCCGGCGTCGAAGCCGGGCCCGGTCACGACGTAGCCGACGAGCACCTGGTGGCCGCCGCCCGCGGTCCGGACGGCCGCGGCCGCGCCGGTGACGCCGGGCAGCGCGTTCAGGGCGGCGTCCACCTCGCCGAGCTCGATCCGGCGTCCGCCCAGTTTCACCTGGTCGTCGGCGCGGCCGGCGAAGACGAGACCCTCGGGCTCGGCGCGGACGAGGTCGCCGCTGCGGTAGGCGCGCTCCCAGCCGAGTGATGGCAGGGGCGCGTACTTCTCGGCGTCCTTGGCCGGGTCGAGGTAGCGGGCCAGGCCGACGCCGCCGATGATCAGCTCGCCGGTCTCGCCCATGGCGACCGGCTCGCCCGCGCCGTCCACCACGGCCAGGTCCCAGCCGTCCAGGGGCAGCCCGATGCGTACGGGCCCCTCCCCCGTCAGCCGGGCCGCCGAGGCCACCACGGTCGCCTCGGTGGGCCCGTACGTGTTCCACACCTCGCGACCGGGCACGGCCAGCCGTTCGGCGAGCTCGGGCGGGCACGCCTCGCCGCCGAAGATGAGCAGGCGGATGCCGTCGAGGTGCGCGGCGGGCCAGAGCGCGGCCAGCGTCGGCACGGTGGAGACGGCGGTGACGCCCTGCTCGGCGAGCCAGGGGGCCAGGTCCATGCCGGTGCGCACCAGCGCCCTGGGGGCGGGCACCAGGCAGGCGCCGTGCCGCCAGGCCAGCCACATCTCCTCGCAGGAGGCGTCGAAGGCCACCGACAGCCCGGCCAGCACCCGGTCACCGGGGCCGAGCGGGCGGTCCTGGAGAAAGAGGCCGGCTTCGGCGTCGGCGAACGCGGCGGCCGAGCGGTGCGTCACCGCCACGCCCTTGGGCCTGCCGGTGGAGCCGGAGGTGAAGATGATCCAGGCGTCGTCGTCCGGGGTGGGCCGCTCGGTGGCGGCCGCCTGCCGGACCCGCGTGGCCGGGCCGCCGTCGAGCACGGCGTCCACGGCGGCCTCGGCGAAGACGAGTTCGGCGCGTTCGTCCGGATCGTCGGCGTCCACGGGGACGTACGCGGCGCCGGCCGCCAGCACGGCGAGGATGGAGACGTACAGCCCGGCGGTGCCGGAGGCGATGCGCACGCCGACCCGGGAACCGCGCCCGACACCGGCCGCGGCGAGGTCGGCGGCGACCCGGTCGACCTCGGCGCGCAGCGACCGGTAGTCCAGGCACACGGTGCCGTCGTCCAGCGCGGGCGCCTCGGGGTGGCGGCGGGTGGTCTCGTCGAGGATGTCGATCAGTGTGCGGGGCGGCGAGGCCAGCATGCCCGCGGGGTAGACCGCCGACGCGGTCCTGAGTCTTAAGTCTGCCGAGTCGGTGCGCAAACGCTGCTCCTTCGGTCGGGCGGTCGGCCCCGGCCCATCCAAGCCGCGGCCTGCCACTGTCGTGGCGTTCGCGCCACCTCCGTTCGCAACGGTCGTGGATTCGCCAACTATTCCACGATGTGACGGAGATCGCCGCACCTGGCGGGCACGGGTCGGGGCGGGCGGGCCGGGGCGGCGGCTCAGTGGAGCCAGGCGTCGACGGCGGCCAGCAGGTCCGTCTTGAGCGCGTCGGGGGCGAAGGAGGCCCTGATCGAGGCGCGGGCCAGCTCGGCCAGGACGTCGTCGCCGTACCCGAAGACCTCGCGCAGCCGCTGGTACTCGTCGGCCAGGGCCGTCTCGCCGTCGGTGTTGACCGTGACCGCGAGCCCCGCCGCGCGCAAACGCGGCAACGGGTGCTCGGCCAGCGACGGCACGAGCCCGAGCAGCACGTTCGACGTGGGACAGACCTCCAGCGGGACGCCGCGCTCGCGCACCTCGGCCACCAGCTCCGGGTCGTCCAGCACCCGGATGCCGTGGCCGAGCCGCTCGGTGCGGCCGAGGTCCAGCGCCTCGCGGATGCTCGCCGGCCCGGCCGCCTCGCCCGCGTGGTGCACCAGGTGCAGGCCCGTGTCCCCGGCCGCGGCGAACACCTCGGCGAACGGCGCGAGCGGGTACGCCTCGTCGCCCGCGAGCCCGAGGCCGATCACCGCGTCGTAGCGGGTGGCCAGCTCGTACGTCCGCCACAGCCGTTCCAGGGGCCGCCGCCTGGAGTGGTCCAGCAGCACCCTGGACTCGATGCCGTACCGTCTGCCCTCGGCCAGGCCGTCGAGCACCGCCTCCAGCGGCATCTCCGGCGCGCCCAGCCGCTCCCCGTGAGAGGCAGCGGTGAAGGTGACCTCGACGTAGCGGGTGCCCTGGGCGGCCTCGTCCTCGCAGAACTCCAGGGCGACGCGGCGGAAGTGCTCGGGGGTGCGCAGCAGGTCACGCACCTTGGCCCGTTGGTCGGCGAACTCACGGAAGCTCGTGAAGCTGCCCTCGGGCTCGGGCGGGCCGCCCAGCTCGCGCACAGTGCCGGGCCGTACGGTGCTCTCCAGGTGGACGTGCAGGTGTGCCTTGGGCAGCAGGTGGAGGTCTCTCACTCTCCGGGAGGTTATCGCCGGGTGATGCGGATTTTCGACTGTTTATGCGGGCCCTGCTCCCAGTCGTCCATGAACGTCGCCTTGAGTCCGTATTGGCGGGCCAGCTCGACCAGGGTCTCGGTGCGGTAGTAGAAGTCCTCGCGCAGGACGTGGTGCTCCTGCCCCTCGGTCCTGTCGAAGGTGAAGTCGAACCAGCCGTCCGGTTTCATGATCCGGCCCACGTGGGCGAAGCACTCCTCGATGACCTCGATCGGCGAGTGCGAGAAGACGCTGTGGGCGTGCACGACGTCGAAGTACTCGTCCGGCAGGAACGCGAACCGCAGGTCCCGCACCGGCGCCAGGTACGGCAGCTTCTCCTGCAGGGCGTGCTTGTCGATCGTGTCCTGGGCGGCCAGCAGGATGTCGGGCGAGATGTCGATGCCGTAGTAGTTGCCGGTGAACAGGTAGCCGATGAACAGACGGCCGGCGCGCAGGTTCCCGCAGCCGATCTCCAGCATCCGGCAGTCGGGCTTGAGCCCGTGTTCCACCAGGTAGTCGAACTGCATGCGTCCCAGGGCGAGCCAGCGCCGGTGCTTGTGCGAGCCCACGGCGCCCTCGGGGTCACGGGCCGTGTCGGACCTCATGACGGCGCGGTAGTAGGTGACGTGGTCGTGGGTGCGGAGCCTGAACCAGGTGTCGCGGGCCAGCCGGCGCAGGTGCGGGGCGATCCTGTGGGGGTGCCGGAACGCGTAGGCGGCCTGGTGGACGAGGCTCGTACGGGAGCGTTTCACGTTGGGCAGAGTAGGTCGGGCTCATCGGGCCCGCTCAGGGCTCGGCACACTGATGAGCCACCGTTTACCCCCTCTTTCCCGCACCCTGTCTCTCCCTGCGGACCCGTCCGGTCAGCTCTCCCGGCTTCGGGCCCCTCGCCGGGGTGGTTCTCGCCAGGATGGACGGAGGTCGTGCCTGTCGCTGGTGTCGCCGGCGCCGCGGCGGCTGGTTCGGTCGACAAGGCGGTGACGCTCCACGTCCACACGGCGAGCCCTGCTCGGCGTGTCACGTGATGCTCCCGGGCCGGGGCGATCAGCTCAGGTAGTCGCGCAGCGCCATGGCCCGGGAGGGGTGGCGGAGCTTGGACATGGTCTTGGCCTCGATCTGCCGGATGCGCTCACGGGTGACGCCGTAGACGCGGCCGATCTCGTCGAGGGTGCGCGGCTTGCCGTCGGCCAGGCCGTAACGCATGGTGATCACACCCGCCTCGCGCTCGGAAAGCTGGTCGAGCAGGCTGTGCAACTGCTGCTGGAGCAGTGTGAACGAGACCGCGTCGGCCGGCGAGACGGCCTCGGTGTCCTCGATCAGGTCGCCGAACTCGCTGTCGCCCTCCTCGCCGAGCGGCGTGCTCAGCGAGATCGGCTCCCGGCCGTAGCTCTGCACCTCGGCCACCCGCTCGACGTCGAGATCGGTCTCGGCGGCGATCTCCTCGGGGGTGGGCTCGCGGCCCAGGTCGGACTGCAGGCGGCGCTGCACGCGGGCCACCTTGTTGATCAGCTCGACCATGTGGACGGGGATGCGGATCGTCCGGGCCTGGTCGGCCATGGCACGGGTGATGGCCTGCTTGATCCACCAGGTGGCGTAGGTGGAGAACTTGTAGCCGAGCCGGTAGTCGAACTTCTCGATCGTCCGGATCAGGCCGAGGTTCCCCTCCTGGATCAGGTCGAGGAAGAGCATGCCCCGGCCGGTGTAACGCTTGGCGATGGAGACGACGAGCCGGAGGTTGGCCTCCAGCATGCGGCGCTTGGCACGAAGGCCGTCGTCGGCGATCCACTCCAGGTCGGCGCGCAGCTCGGGGGGCAGGCCGGGCTCGCTGTCGAGCCGTTCCGTGGCGAACAGGCCGGCCTCGATGCGCTTGGCCAGCTCGATCTCCTGCTCGGCGGTGAGCAGCGGGACGCGCCCGATCTCCTTCAGGTAGGTCTTGACCGAGTCGGCGCCGACGGCCGTGCCACCGTCGGCGATGGTGTCGTCCAGTTCGAGAACCTCTGCTGCTTGGGACAAAATTCTCTCCTCGCTCGCGTTGGGTGGACGCTCAGTGACTGAGCCGGCCTGCGGGCAGGGCCGGCGGGGGAACGTAGCGGGCCGATAGGCGTCGGAACCTTCAGGACATGAGGGAACGGAAGAAGCGGGGCCTGGCAGGGCCGTCTCTGACCAGGCTACCCAACGCTTCCTCGAACGCGGCTTCGACGGAACGGCGATCACTGATGGGCCGCCGCCGCCAAGCGCCCCCTGACCAGCACCCCAACCCCGCCACCCCTCTTCCACCCCGTCCGATCCACGGCACTCCAGAAGACGCCCCCTCCCAGGTGTCGCGCGGGGCTTCTCCGCCAGAGCTCCTGGGCGGTGGCCATGCGACGCTCCCCTCCTCGACTCCGGCGAAGGCCATCAGGCGCGCCCCCTCCTCGACGGGCTCCCCCATCACGCCGTCGCCCAGCGGATGGAAGGGCCGCGCCGTCGGCACGCCGTTCTCAAGGTCGCACACGCCACCGACAGTTCCATCCCCCTGACCCGTCGAAGGCGGTTCAGGGACGGTCAGCTCGCCGGAGCGTGTTCGAGAGTGTGGCCGGTGGCGTCCGGCTCGGCGAAGGCGAGCAGCGCCAGCCCCTCCTCCTCCAGGACGTCCAGAGGCGTCGGGTCGGCGAAGGGGCTGATGACGAGCTTGGCCTTCTTGCCGGACCGCTTGATCTGCCAGGTGCCCGCCGCGAACCCGTCGACCAGATACGTCGCCTTGATGCGCAGGTTCTTGGTCGCGACCAGCGGCCTGAACTCGTCCGCCAGCACCCGCCTGCGATCGGCGTGCCCCAGGACGAGGTTGTCGAAGTCGGGCAGGAACCGCACCGGCGCGGGCACGTCGCCCCCCGGTCGCGGCGCGCCCGGCAGGTCGAACAGCTCGCGTCCCGTCTCGTCGGCGAGTCTCTCCAGCTCCATCCCCTTCATGACGGTCCGCAGGCCGCCCAGCCCCGACCAGGTCTGCACGTCGGCGGGCGTGGCCGGCCCGAACGCGGCCAGGTACCGCTCGACCATGCCCTCCACGCCGGGGTCCGGGTCCAGCTCGACGCCGGGCAGGCCGAAGGCGGACTCGCGCGGGAAGCTCCACCGGTCCTGCGTCGGCACCATGACCAGCGGCGTCATCATGCGTACGGCGTACCCGAGCACGCGCTCGTCCGCGCCGGGGAACTCCTTCAGCAGCAGGGGCCGCAGCTCGTTGAACGTGAGCGGCCCGTCGGCGAGCAGCCGGTCGGCGACCGCCGCGACGGCCTCGAAGTCGACGCCCTCGAACCGGCGCGCCGCGGCGGCCAGCATGGGACGCAGCAGCGGGCGGAACGTGGCGAAGTCCTCCGCCGTCACCAGGTGCAGAGTGGCCCGCATCATCGTCGCCCGCACCAGGCTGCCGTCGTGCAGCGCGTCGTGCAGGTCGTCGCGGACGAACCCCTCCAGCCGCGTCCACACCCCCAGGTAGGGCGGCCTCGGCTCCTGCGCCTGCAGCCCGGCCAGCCGGCGCACGATGTCGGCCGGCTGCCCCTTGTGCCGGGTGAGGAGGTGCTGCCTGGCCAGGGTGGCGCGGTTGAGGTCTCTGAGGGTGAGCATCTACTTATCATGCCTTTCCCCCTGGAGTCCGTACGTTCCTCTTATCCCGCGCTTTCCGATGGCTTCGCCTACCTTGACGGCGCGGCCGGCACCCAGACGCCGGACTCGGTGATCGACGCCGTCTCCGCCGCCTACCGGGCCGGGCTCGGCAACGTGGGCGGGGCCTTCCCCGCCAGCCACCGGGCGGACGAGATCGTCGCCGCCTGCCGTGCCGCCGTCGCGGACCTGGTCGGCGGCCATCCGGACGGGGTGGTCCTCGGTCCGAACATGACGACGCTGACGTACCGGCTGGCCAGGGCACTGACCGGCCCCGGGGACGAGGTGGTGGTCTCCAGGCTCGACCACGACGCGAACGTACGCCCCTGGACCCAGACCGGCGCCGCCGTACGCTGGGCCGAGGTGGACCCGGTGACCGGCGAACTCCCGGTCGACCAGTACGCCGGCCTCATCGGGGAGCGGACCAAGGTCGTCGCCGTGACGGCGGCCAGCAACATCCTCGGCACCCGTCCCGACCTGCCCGCCATCGCCGAGCTGGCGCACCGCGCGGGCGCCCTGCTGTACGTGGACGGCGTGCACGCCACCCCGCACGGCCCGGTGGACATGCGGGCCCTCGGCGCCGACTTCTACGCCACCAGCGCCTACAAGTGGTCAGGACCGCACATGGGGGCCGTCGTGGCCGACCCGGTCCTGCTGGAGACGGTCCGGCCGGCCAAGTTACGCCCCTCCCCCGACACCGTGCCGGAGAGGTTCGAGACGGGTACGTCCGCCTTCGCCGACCTGGCCGGGGTCACCGCGGCGGTCGACCACCTGGCCGCCATGGTCCCCGGCTCCGGCACCCGCCGCGAACGCCTCCTCGCCTCGATGGCCGCCGCCGAGGAGCACGAGCTGGAGCTGTTCGCCACCATGATCGCCGGCCTGGAGACGATGCCCCACGTCACCCTGCACGGCAAGCCGGCCCGGCGCACCGCGACCGCCTACTTCACCGTCGCCGGCCACACCCCGCGCCAGGTCGCCGAGCACCTGGCCGGTCTGGGGGTGAACGTCTGGAACGGCCACAACTACGCCTGGGAACTGACCGGTGCCCTGGGCCTGCGCGACTCGGGCGGCGCCGTCCGCGCCGGCCTGGTCCACTACAACGACCACTCGGACGTGACCCGCCTCCTGGAAGGAGTGGCCCGCCTCTCCTGACGCCACCGGCGTCCACGCCTCGACCGGTGGCCGGATCACCTCAACCACTCGACATCGGTCCTTTCATGCTCTACAACGGCAGCACGGACCTACCGGACCTGCGGGCGGCCCTGCGAAGGGCCGTACCGCCCGTGAAGCAGCGTCAGGTGATCGCGATGGCAGGCGGACTGCCGGCTCGGCGGCGGGGACGCCTGGTCGTCGCGGCGTCGGGCCCGGTGGCGGGCGTGACGGCGGGCGCGCTCACCAACCTGCTCACCACGACCTGGAACTGGTGGCTGTTCGGCGGGCTCGTCCTGGTGACCAGCGTGGTGAGCGCCGGCACGCTGATCGCACTGCCGCACGACGCTCTCCCGAACCCGGCGGCGTCACCTGGTGAGGACCAGCAGCCGGGGTGGGCGCTGCAGCCGCCGACCGGCACCCGGGTCTTCATCGGACGCACCAAGGAACTGGACCGCCTGACCGCTCCTGTTCCCGAGGAGAACCGGCCCGGTCCTCTCGTCCTGGTGATCGCGGGGATGCGCACCTATGCCGCCGCCGAGTCACGGATGACGAGCACCGCGGCACTGCTTACGCTGCTCAACGCCCTGAACGTGCCGCCGGACCCGGGCGCGACCGACGTTCAGGCGCTCAGCCGCGCCTGGCGGGCCGCGACCGCCGGCAAGAGGATGTTGATCGTCCTGGACGACGCCGACACCGCCGCACAGATCCGTCCGCTGCTGCCCGCCGCCGAGGAGTCGGCGATCCTGATCACCACCCGCCACGTGCTGGTCGGCCTCGATCCTGACCGCGGCGTCACCCTGCGACCGTTCACCCGCGGCCAGGCGGCCCAGTTGGCCGGCACGATCCTGCGCCGCGCCGGCCTGAACGACCCCCAGGCCGTCGCCGCGATCGCCGCCGGCTTCCGCCTCCCCCTCGCCATCCGGCAGATGAGCGACCTCAAGGCGGCGAATCCGGCCCACGAGATCCCTTCCGCGGCCACGCTGCCGATCGACGACGAGACCGCCACCGCGTTCGCCCGGTCTCTCGCCGCGCTGGCCAAACCCGCCCGCCTCGTGCTCCGCCGCGTCGCCCGCTATCCGGGCTCGCTGGTCAGCGCGCCCATCGCCGCCGTCCTGGCCGACCGACCGGCAGCTGGCCGCCGCCGACGAACGGCTCTTCCGGTACGCGCGCCGCGCCGTCAACGCCGCCGTCCTTCTCGTCGACACCAGCACCTCCTTCACGGACGTGGACGCCGACCAGGACGCCTGCCGCGTTCAGCCACCCCAGCACGAAACGGACGTCTCCGCGCTGCGCTGGCTCGACCGGAACCACCCGGATCTCCTGGCCGTGGCCCGCCGATGCCTGTCCGCGGGTTCCCCCCAGGCCTGGCGCCTGATCCACAATCTGGAGTGCTACCAGCGGATGCGCGACTTCTACTCCGAGATCATCGTGTTGAACACCGAGGCGCTACGCCTGGCCGAGCAGGCCGGCGACCTGCTCGGGCAGGCCGCCATGCACCAGAACCTGGGCCTGGTCGACATGCGTACCAGCCGTTATCGCGCCGCCCTCACGCGCTTCCGGACCGCGCTCCGGCTGTACACCCAGGCCGGCAACGCCGACGGCCTGGCGACGATCCACCACGAGCTGTGCAATGTCAACAAGTGGCTCGACGATCTCCCCCAGGCCCGGGTGCACGCCACGTACTGCTTCGAAGTCGCGTTCTCCGGCGGGGACCTCACCAGACAGGCCTTCGCCCTCAGCACCCTCGGCACCCTCGACCGCCTGGAGGGCCACCACACCGCGGCCGCGGCCGTCTCACCCGGTCGATGGCCCTGTTCGAGCAGGCCGGGCAGCGCCGCGGCCTCGGCATCTGCCACCGCCAGCTCGGCATGCTGGACGAGCAGCAAGGCCGCCACCAGGACGCCCAAGCCCACCTCGGCCAGGCCCATACCCTTCACCAGCTCCTCCACCAGGAAGACGACTCCGAACCCCCCTACCCACTGCCCAGGTGATCAGCTCCAGGGAAGGCAAATGACGTACAGCGTTCCGCTGGCGGAGTTGGTGGCCCTGACCTCCCAGCCTCGTGGCTCCTTGGTCACCCCGAAGACGGGGAGGCTCTGGTAGACCTGGCCCGCACCGTTGTTGACCTTGTAGCCGCCACCGGTCGCGTACTCTCCGGGGCTGCACATGACGCCACCGGAGCCGCCGCTGAAGGGGGCTTCCTCGACATGAGCTCCCCTCACCCCTCCCGCATCCCCCTTCTCCCCCTTGGGGCCTTCCGGGCCTTGGGGGCCTTGGAGCCCCTGATCGCCTTGCGGGCCGGCCGGGCCGGCAGGTCCCGCCGGCCCCTCGGGCCCGACAGGACCCTCGGCCGCCCATTGCACAGAAGACTCGCTGAACAGACACTCGGCTCCAGAATCGACAATTCGAACAACGCGAGTGATCTTGTTGACGCAGGCGTGAACCTGTGTCGTGGCGGAGGAGGCAGTCGCCATGCCTCCGAGCGGCAACAGCGCCGCCGTCAGTACACCCACTGATGCGAGCATGGTCACCCGCCCGCGCTTCCCGGCACTCATCATGGCCTCCCGTTCCTGAAGTGATCTGCGCTCCTGACACCGACCCTTGGCAGGGCGGACCGATGCATCCTTTTGATCATGTGGGTGGACAGCCGTCAAGATCGGTGTGAGACGGCAGTCAGGCGACGGCACGGAAGGCGGGCGTCCCCCATGAACCCTCGGCCGGTGATGAGCCACGCAATGTCATGCGCAGCGGCGATCTGAGGACTCCGGCACCGCCCGCCACCTCGCCCAGCGCCCGCAGCAGCGCGGCCCTGCCGGAAACCGCACCCGCCCTCGTCGCGCCGCGACCGCTCCGACAACGTCCTTGGAACGCCCGCGCCCGCCAACAGTGGACGCAGGGGGCGCGGGGGGCGCGGGGGGCGCGGGGGGCGCGGGGGCGCGGGCGGAATGGGCGACGTGAAGGTCATGGGGGTGATGGGCGTTGTGCGGGCCGTGGGGACATGGGGGGTGGGAGCGCGGGGGGCGTCCCGGAGCGGGGGGACGGGGCGGGTCCGGAGGTGGGGGGGCGTGGGATCCTGAGGGGATGTTGCCCCCGATCGACGTGCTGCGCGAGCAGGTCACCGCTCATCTCACCGCCTTCGACCGCCGGGAGGTGCCGCCCGCCTCGGGGGTGCGCCGGGCGGCCGTGACGGTGTGCGTGCTGGAGGACGCCGGGCGCGTCCCGTACACGGTCCTGATCCGCAGGGCGGCGCGCGGGCGCAACCCCGGGCAGTGGGCGCTGCCGGGCGGGCGGCTCGACGAGGGCGAGCTGCCGGTGGAGGCGGCGCTGCGGGAGCTGGCGGAGGAGGTCGGGTTGACCGGCGTGCAGGTGGCCGGGCTGCTCGACGACTTCGTCGCCGACTCCGGGTTCGTGATCACCCCGGTGGTGGCGTTCGGCGGCCGGCAGGAGCCGGTGGGGGACGCCCACGAGGTGGCCTCGGTGCACGCGGTCCCGCTGGAGCGCTTCCTGGCGCCCGGGGTGCCCCGCTGGCAGGGCGAGATGCTGCAGATGCCGCTCGGGCCGGGCATCGTGATCCACGCGCCGACCGGGGCGATCCTGTGGCAGTTCGCCGAGGTGGCGCTGCGCGGACGCGAACAGCGGGTGTTCGACGTCGCCCAGCCCCACTGGACGAGAACCTGACCCTCCCACCGGACCACGCCCAGAACCCGAGCGGCTCAGAAGGGGCCGGTCAGTTCGCCGAGTTTGCCGGTCAGCTCCAGGTTGGCCGCGTAGTCGACGGGCACCGCGATCACCGACACCGTCTCGTCGGCCAGCGCCTTGCGCAGCGTGGGAAGCAGTTCCCCGGCACTGCTGACCCGGTAACCGCGCGCGCCGAAGCTCTCGGCGTAGGCGACGAAGTCGGGGTTGCCGAAGCGGATGCCCGAGTGGCGGCCGAGCTCCAGGTCCATCTTCCACTCGATCAGCCCGTACGCGTCGTCCACCCACACCAGAACCGTGATCGGGATGCGCTCCCGTACGGCCGTCTCCAGCTCCTGGGAGTTCATCAGGAACGCCCCGTCGCCGGTGGCGGCCAGCACCTTGCGCCGCGGGAAGGCCAGCTTGGCGGCCAGCGCCCCCGGCACGGCGAATCCCATCGAGGACAGCCCGTTGGAGACCAGCATCGTGTTCGGCTCGTACGTCGGGTACATGCGGGCCATCCACATCTTCACCGCCCCGGTGTCGGCCAGGACGATGTCCTCGCGGCCCATGGCCTCGCGGATGTCGGCGACCACGCGTCGCGGCGAGAGCGGGAAGCCGTCCTCCGAGCGCCCCTGCTCCAGTTCCTCGCGCATCAGCCGGCGGATCTTCTCTCCGGTGCCGTTGACCTCGAAGCGGCGGGGGACGGCGTCGGCGAGCGCGTCCAGGGAGCGGGAGATGTCGCCGTGGACGCCCACGTCCACCGGGTAGTGGTCGTCGACCTCGGCGGGGAACCGGTGCAGGTGGATGATCTTCTTGTCCCGGTTCGGGTTGATCTTGACGGGGTCGAACTCCTGCAGCTCGTACCCGACGCTGATCAGCACGTCGGCCTCGTCGAAGCCGAAGTTGACGTAGTCGTGCCGCATGAAGCCGACCGCGCCCAGCGCGTGCCTGTGGTCGTCGGGGAAGACGCCCTTGCCGTTGAACGTGGTGGCCACCGGCAGCCCGAGCCGCTCGGAGAAGCGCACCAGCGCGGCGGAGGCCCCGGCCCGGCCGGCGCCGTGCCCGGCGAGCACGATCGGCCTGCGCGCGCCGGCCAGTACGTCGGCCGCGCGGGCGATCTGGGCGGCCGAGGGGTCCTGGGGGCGTACGACGTTGACGGGCAGCGGGCCGAGGTCGGCCGGCACGGGGGCCGACTCGACGTCCTCGGGGATGGCCAGGTAGACCGCGCCGGGCCGCTCGGTCTGGGCGGTCTTGAACGCCTTGCGGATCATCTCGGGCAGCGCCAGGGCCGTCGGCGCCATGTCCGCCCATTTGGTGATCGGCCGGAACAGCGACACCAGGTCGACCACCTGGTGCGACTCCTTGTAGATGCGGTCGAGCCCGACCTGGGCGGTGATCGCCACGACGGGGGTGCTGTTGGTGGTGGCGTCGGCCACGCCGAGCTGCAGGTTGATCGCGCCGGGGCCGAGCGTGGCCGAGGCCACCCCCGCCTTGCCGGTCAGCCTGCCGTAGATCTCGGCCATGAACGCCGCGCCCTGCTCGTGCCGGACGAGGATGTAGCGGATGGAGGAGTCGTTGAGCGCGTCGACGAAGTGGATGTTCTCCTCACCGGGGATGCCGAAGACGTACTCGACGCCTTCCGCCTCCAGGGCTCGCACGATCAGATGGGCCGCGTCCGCCTGCGGAGACATGGGTAACGCCTTCTTTCATGAGCGACTGCGTCCCTGACAGCACCGGGGAGGCGCGCTTCATTCCGGAGGCGTCCCTGTGCCCGCGCGACGGCGGATTCACGCGGGCACAGCGGGTCAGGAGCCCAGCGCGCGCGTGGCCAGCGCGCCGAGGACCATGCCGACGATCATGCAGGCCGCGGCGGCGATGGCGGCCCACTTGCCGAGGGGCTCGCCACGGGTGTGGCCGACGATGCCCAGCACGATGCCGGCCAGGCCGAACAGGATCGGTATGAACAGGACGGCCACCGCGGCGCTGACGAACCCGATGATCGACAGGATCTGGGCGCCCTGCCGCGGCTGCGGCGGCCGGCCGTAGGGCGGCGGTTGCGGCCGGCGCCCCTCACGCGTGTGCTCGTCGTCGCCTGGCGGCGGGTCTTGCGAAGCGGTCATCTCCGGCTCCCTCGTGAAGTGAATCACATCACACACCAGAGCCGTGGGCCTGTCGAGCCGCCGAGTCCAGACATCTGCCCATTTCAGAAGGCTTATGACGGGCGGGAAAGCTGCGGGGGAAGGGCTTCGGCGTGGACCACGTCGAGCCGGGAGACCGCGCGGGTGAGGGCGACGTACAGGCGGTTGAGGCCGCGCGGCTCGGCGGCGACGACGGCGGCCGGCTCGGCCAGGACCACGTGGTCGTACTCCAGCCCCTTGCACATCGAGGCGGGCAGGACGCTCAGCCGCTCGCCGAGGTCCAGCCCTTCGTCCCAGAGCGCGCAGGTGATCGCCTCGACGTGGGCGTCGGCCGCGATCACCCCGATCGACCCCTCGAACCCGCGCGCCTCCCGTACGGCCTCCACGACCCCCTTCTCCAGCCCCGCGGTCGCGATGACGCGCAGCCTGCCGTCGGAGCGGTAGGAGCGGGTGAGCGGCACGTCGGCGTCGAGCGCGGCCAGCAGCGTGTTGGCCAGCTCCACGACCACGCCGGGCACCCGGAAGCCGGTGGTCAGCTCGACGATCCGGCCGTCGGGCCTGCCGAGCAGCTCCAGGTGCTCCGGCCACGAAGCCGCCGCCCACGGCGTGGTGCCCTGGGCCAGGTCGCCGAGCACGGTCAGGGAGCCGTGCTCGCTGCGCCTGGCGACGGCGCGGCACTGCATGGGCGACAGGTCCTGCGCCTCGTCCACGATGACGTGGCCGTAGCCGCGGGGACGTTCGAGCAGGCCGGCCAGCTCGTCCAGGAGCACCAGGTCGGCCTCGGTCCATTTGGCGCTCTTGACGCCGCGCGGCGGGCGGGACCAGGCGAGGGCGGCGCGTTCGTCGTCGGTCAGCAGGCCCTCGGGCGGGGCGCTGAGCACCTCGTGCAGCACGTCCTCGGGGCGGACGGCGGGCCAGGTCGCGTCGAGCGCCGGGGCCACCGCGCGGCCGGTCCTGCGTTCCCAGGCGGCGTTGCAGGTCAGGCCGCGGGCCTCGGCCTGCCGGCGCATCGCCGCCACCATCCTGGCCCTGACCCGGTCGCGGCCGACCCCGTACGGGAGCGCGGCCCGCCGGGTGTCCTCCACGATGCGGCGCAGCTCGTCCTCGCCGACGCGCCAGCGGTAGGAGCCGTCGGCCACCACGACCGGCTCGGCGGGCCTGCGGATGCGGCCGTACAGGGCGCGGCGCAGCACCTCGGCCATGCGGACGTCGTGCTTGACCGCCGCGGCCCGCGCGGTGTCGACGGCCCGTACGGGGTAGGCGCCGAGCAGCCCTTCGAGGGTGGTCTGCTCGACGTCCACCTCGCCGAGCGCGGGCAGCACGGCCGCGATGTAGCCGAGGAAGGCCCGGTTCGGGCCGAGCACCAGGACGCCGGAGCGTTCGAGGCGGCGGCGGTGCGCGTACAGCAGGTAGGCGGCCCGGTGCAGGCCGACGGCGGTCTTGCCGGTGCCGGGGGCGCCCTGCACGCAGATCGTGGTGTCCAGGTCGGCGCGGACGAGGTCGTCCTGCTCGGGCTGGATGGTGGCGACGATGTCGCGCATCGGGCCGACGCGGGGGCGTTCGATCTCGGCGGCCAGGAGCGCGCCGCCGCCCTCCTCCCCCGCGCCCAGGCGTTCGTCCTCGAAGCCGGTCAGCGTGCTGCCCGACCAGCCGAAACGGCGGCGCACCTCGACGCCCTGGGGGTCGCGGGCGCCGGCGCGGTAGAACGCGCGCGCCACGGGCGCGCGCCAGTCGATCACCACGGGCGGCCCGCCGTGCTCGCCGGTGATGTGCCGCCGGCCGATGTGGTACGACCGCCCGCGATGCTCGGCCGACTCCTGGCCGAAGTCCAGCCGGCCGAAGAACGGCGGCCCGTCGGGCTCCTCGCCCAGCTCCTTGGCCAGGCTCTTGAGGTGGCGGCCGAGCCGTTCGGCGCTGTAGCGGTCGCCGGCCACGGTCTCCCCGACGATCACGTTCTCGCGCGCGCCCTCCAGCATCCTGCGCAGCCCCGCCCTGCAGCGTTCGACGTGACGCCGTTCGTCGTCGAGCGTTCCCATGCACACCCCCAAAAGCGTTAACTCGGTTAAGTCATTAACCAGGTTAACACTTTGCTAGGCTGGCGACATGACAGGACTGCGGGAGCTGCAACGACGGCAGACGCACGAGGCCATCTCGACGGCGGCGATCGCGCTCTTCCTGGAACGCGGCTTCGACGAGGTGCCGGTGACCGAGATCGCGGCGGCGGCCGGGGTGTCCAAGCCGACACTGTTCAAGTACTTCCCGACCAAGGAGGACCTCGTCCTGCACCGGTTCGCCGACCACAAGGGCGAGGCCGCCCGCGTGGTGCGCGGACGGGGGGCGGACGAGCACCCGGTCGCCGCGCTGCGCCGCCACTACCTCGACGGCCTGGCCGCGCACGATCCGGTCACCGGGCTCAACGACCACCCCGAGGTGCTGGCCTTCCACCGCATGGTGTTCGACACCCCCAGCCTGGCCCTGCGGCTGTCCCACCACATGACCCAGGACGAGGCCGAGCTGACCGAGGCCCTGGCCGAGACCATGGACGAGCTGACCGCCACGCTGCTGGCCGCTCAGGTGCTGGCCGTGCAGCGGGTGCTCGCCCGCCGCACCTGGGCACAGCTCGCCGGGGGCCGCCCCCTGCCCGAGGCCGAGGCCGACGCGGTAAGCGCCGCCGAACACGCCTTCGCACAGCTCGCGGGCGGCCCGCCGCGCCGCTGAGCCCCGGCGCGCAGGTCACGCGTGCCCCATGTGGCGGGCACGATTACCTCCAACGCCGGAGGCTGTGCTTAACTCGGAAATGCCGATGTGGCTGTGTCCCCCGGGCCGCAAATTACCGCCTTCACGGAATACCGTTCGGCTGGAACCGTGTTGTGCATCTCGCCGAGGAGGCGACCACCACATCGGCCTTAAAGCTTTCCGGGCGTCCCGCTGCCTTAGGGTGGCATGGCCGACTGCCCATGATCCAGGAGAGCCCGTTGCTGTACGAAGTGGTCAAGTTCGCCGCCGCGCCGCTCGCCCACGCGATGTGCCGGCCGCACATCACCGGCGCCGCGAACGTGCCGAGGGTCGGCCCGGCCATCCTGGCGGCCAATCACCTCTCCGTGCTCGACTCCTTCCTGCTGCCCGCGCTGCTGCCCCGGCACGTCACGTTCACCGCCAAGAACGAGTACTTCGACGGCAACCCCGTCTCCGGCTTCTTCATGCGGATCGGCGGCAGCCTGCCGATCGACCGCGAGAGCGCCCACGCCGCCCAGGCGATGCTCGACGCCGCCGCCGAGCTGCTGGAGCGCGGCGAGCTGTTCGGCATCCACCCCGAGGGCACCCGCTCCCCCGACGGCCGCCTCTACCGCGGCAAGGTCGGCGTGGCCTGGCTGGCGCTCAAGACGGGCGCGCCCGTGCTGCCGGTGGCACTCAAGGGCACCGAGAAGGTGCTGCCGGTCGGGTCGAAGGTCCCCAGGCCCGCCAAGATCGGCATCTCCATCGGAGAGCCGATGCGCTTCGAGGGCGACCACACCAAGGCACGCGACCGGCGCCGGGTCACCGACGAGATCATGGAAGCCGTCCAGAAGCTGTCCGGCCAGGAGTACGTGCCCGCCTACGCCTCCAGCCACAAGGCCTCCGACGGGACGCCATGACGGATCACCGCTAGGCTTCTGACACCTGTCGTCGAGGACCGGGGGGCTGACCAGTGGCGCGGGGCCGTACCATCGCGATCGTGTCGGTGTCCGCAGTGCTGGTGGCGGGGGCCGCCGGCGGCGGCGCCTACTACCTGCTGCGCACCAAGGGCACACCGGGCGAGACGGCGCAGCGCTTCGCCGCCGCCTGGCAGGCGGGCGACAAGACCGCCATGACCGCCGAACTGGCGACACCGCAGCAGCTCACCGCCTACGACCAGCAGCGCAGCGCGCTCGGCGTCGAGTCGGCCACGGTCAAGCTGGGGCAGGTCGTCGAGGGCGACGGCCGGGCGCACGTCCCCTACAGCGCGACGCTGACACTGAAGAACATCGGCTCCTGGTCCTACGACGGGCAGATCGACCTCGTCGTGGCCGACCGCGCGTGGAAGGTCGACTGGCGGCCCACCGCGCTGCACCCGAAGATGACCTCCGGGGCGACGTTCGGCATCAAGACGAACTGGCCGCAGCGGGCCGGGATCACCGACGCCGACGGCGGCCGCATCGACGCGGGCACGTCCGGCGGCTCGGTGCAGCAGCTCGTCGGCTTCCTCGACAAGGCCACCAAGAAGGACGTCGCCAAGCTCGGCTCCTCCTACAAGCCCGGACAGGCCGTCGGGCGCGGCGGCCTGCAGGAGACGTTCCAGAAGCGGCTGGCCGGCACCCCCACCACCCAGATCCAGCTCGGCGGCAAGACGCTCGCCACCATCGAGGGCACCGACGGCAAGCCCGTCGAGACCTCGCTCGACCCGCAGGCGCAGGCCGCCGCCGTGGCCGCGGTCAAAGACGTCCCCAAGCCCACCTCCATGGTCGCCGTCCGGCCCTCCACGGGCGAGATCCTGGCCGTGGTCAACAACCAGGGCGGCTTCAACCGGGCCCTCGACGGCCGTTACCCGCCGGGCTCGACGTTCAAGGCGGTCACCGCCATCGGCCTGCTGGCGGCCGGCATGTCGCCCGGCGACACGGTCACCTGCCCGATGTACGCCACCGTGGGCGGGCTGAAGATCCGCAACTCCGAGAAGGAGGAGTTCGGCTCGCTGTCGTTCCTCGACTCCTTCGCCCACTCGTGCAACACCACCTTCGCGCCGCTGGCCGAACAGCGGCTCGGCGCCGACAAGCTGCTCAAGACGGCCGAAGGGGTCGGCTTCAACCAGCCGCTCAACATCGGCATGCCCGCCACGAAGGCCAGCTTCCCGAGGGCCCAGTCCGACGCCGAGCTGGCCGCCGAGTCCTTCGGCCAGGCCAGGATCACCGCGAGCCCCCTGTCGATGGCCTCGGTGGCCGCCGCCATCGCCGACGGCACCTGGCGGCCGCCCACGCTGGTGCCCTCGCTCAAGCAGAAGGCCGGCGAGAAGCCGCTGCCCAAGGGGGTCAAGGAGCAGCTGCACAGCATGATGGCGGCCGTGGTCTCCAAGGGCACCGCCAGGGCCAGCGGGCTGCCCGCCGGCACCCACGGCAAGACCGGCACGGCCGAGTTCGGCACCGGCGACAAGCTGGAGACCCACGCCTGGTTCATGGGTTTCAAGGGTGACGTGGCCTTCGCCGTGGTCGTGGAGGGCGGCGGCACGGGCGGCAAGGTCGCGGCCCCGGTGGCGGCGACCTTCCTCAAGGGCCTCTGAGTCCTCCTGTCTCGCTGACTCGCATGCGCGGGCCCACCATTGCATGCAATGTATGCAAACCGCTAGAGTCACGTCCCGTGCAGAGCGATGTGGCCTGGCGCCGGTTGCGGGAGCTGATTCTCGACGGGACCTACCCGCCGGGGGCGCGGCTGACCGAGATGGAGGTCGCGGCGACCCTGGAGATGAGCCGTACCCCGGTGCGCGAGGCGCTGCGGGCGCTGACCGCCGACGGGCTGGTGCGCCCGGCGGGGCGCGGGGTGGTCGTCGTGGCCCTGGAGGCGTCCGCGCTGGAGGACGCCTTCCAGGTGCGGGCGGCCCTGGAGGCGCTGACCGCCGAGCTGGCCGCCACCCGGCAGGGCGAGGGCCGCATCGCCCCCGCCGACCTGGTCTCGCTGCGCGAGGTCGCCGACGCCACGGCGGCCGCCACCGCGCAGGGCCGCCTCACCGAGGCCGTCGGGCTCAACCGCCGCTTCCACCGGCGGATCGCCGAGCTGGCGGCCAACGCCATCGCGCTGCACACCCTGGAGCGCGTCTGGGACCAGATCCAGGTGTCCACGCTGCGCTCGCTGGCGCCGCCGTCCCGTCCGGCGCACGTCTCCGGCCAGCACGAGCAGCTCCTCGCCGCGATCATCGAGGCCAGGCCGCAGGACGCGGCGGCCGTCGCCCGCGCGCACGTCCTCGACACCCGTGCCGTCACCCACAGAACGGACGAACCCACATGACCCGTCATCACACGTACGACGTCACCGTCACCTGGACCGACAGCAACGGCACCGGGACCAGCGACTACCGCACCTACGGCCGCGACCACGACGTGTCGGCCGAGGGCCCGCCGGTCATCGCGGGCAGCTCCGACCCCGCCTTCCGCGGCGACCGCACCCGCTGGAACCCCGAGCAGCTGCTGGTCGCCTCGCTCTCCCAGTGCCACATGCTCTGGTACCTGCACCTGTGCGCCGACGCGGGCGTCGTGGTCACCGCGTACGCCGACCGCGCGGCGGGCACCATGGCCGAGAACGGCGCCGGCGGCCGGTTCACCGAGGTCGTGCTCCGCCCGGAGGTGACCGTGGCCGCGCCGGAGATGGCCGAGACCGCCGCCCGCCTGCACGCGGACGCCCACAAGGCGTGCTTCATCGCCGCCTCGGTCAACTTCCCGGTACGCCACGAGCCGACCGTCCGCACGGCCTGAGCGTCACCGGAGCCGGACGCCGTCCGGGAACGGTCAGCGCGAGGCGGCCAGCGCCACGGCGGTGGCGGCCTCGTGCTGGAGCACCATGATCAACAGAGTGGCCACCAGCGTCGCGATGAGCACCCAGCTGATCACGATGATGACCGTCGACCGGCGCGGCCGCCTGCTGCCCGGCTGCCCCTTCGCCCTCGCCTCACCGCGACGGGCCCGCTCGTTGAACGACTCGAGCCGGGCGACGAGACGCGGATCGTCGTCGACGAGGTGCTGCTCGATCTGGGCCAGCATTCGCTCCTCGTCCTGCGACCAGGCCATAGACGCACCTCCGGAACGCAAGCACTGTGGCGTGTTCCTCCCCAACCATGAAGATCATTAGCCTTGGCGTGACCCCCTAATTACTGCCTCTTTTCGGTTTGCGATCACGCTCGAACTTTTGTTCTAATCATGGGATGCGCTGGGACAACCTGCGCCTGGCCGGGCCCGGTCAGGCCGATCCGGCCGTGCCGTTGTTCGCCCGCGGCGCGGTCACCCGTACGTTCGACACGCCCGAGTTCAGGGGGATGACCTTCTACGAGGTCCAGGCCCGGTCCATCATCAACCGGGTGCCGGGGGCCAGCCGGGTGCCGTTCGAGTACACGATCAACCCCTACCGGGGCTGCGGGCATCGCTGCGTCTACTGCTTCGCCCGCAAGACGCACGAGTACCTCGACCTCGACGCCGGGGCCGACTTCGACTCGAAGATCGTCGTCAAGGTCAACGCGGCCGAGCTGGCCCGCAAGGAGCTGGCCGCGGCCCGCTGGGGCGGCCACCACGTGGCCATGGGCACCAACGTCGACTGCTACCAGCGCGCCGAGGGCCGCTACCGGCTGATGCGGGGCATCCTGGCCGCCCTGCGCGACGCGGCGAACCCGTTCTCGGTGCTCACCAAGGGCACGCTGATCCTGCGCGACCTCGACCTGCTCACCGAGGCGGCCGAGGTCACCGACGTGAGCACGAGCGTGTCGGTCGGCTTCGTCGACGAGGCCGTGTGGCGCGGGGTCGAGCCCGGCACGCCCAACCCGCGCCGGCGGCTGGAGGCGTGCGCCACGCTCAACGACAACGGCGTGGCGTGCGGGGTGCTGATGGCGCCGATCCTGCCGTACCTGACCGACTCCCCCGCCCAGCTCGAACGCACGGTCAAGGAGATCGCCGAGGCCGGTGCGACCCACGTCGTCCCGATCGTCCTGCACCTGCGGTCCGGCGCGCGCGAGTGGTGGCTGAGCTGGCTCGGGCGCGAGCACCCGCGTCTGGTTCCGCGCTACCTGGAGCTGTACGGCCGCGGCGCCTACGCCCCCACCTCCTACCAGGACCGCGTCGTGGCCCAGGTCAGGGAGCTGGCCGAACGCCACGGCGTCGGCAGGGCCACCCCGGCCATGGCCCGCCGCGTGCCGCCCCGCCCGATCCCCGCCGCCGTCGCCGAGCCGGAGCAGCTTCGCCTGTTGTGACCCGGTTTAAATCGGTGGCCGGCCCCTCCGCCTCGGTGACAGGATGACCGGGCACTTGCCGGACGACGTTCAGGAGCATGAGATGCGGCGCCGCCCAGAGATCTTCCAGCGCCCCATTGGCACGAGAGTTCTCGAGGGCTCCACCACTCATGCACATCCTGAACATCGGCATCCTCGCGCACGTGGACGCGGGCAAGACCAGCCTCACTGAGCGGCTGCTGTTCGAGAGCGGGGCCATCGCGCGCCTCGGCAGCGTCGACGACGGCAGCACGCAGACCGACAGCGGCGAGATCGAACGCCGCCGCGGCATCACCATCCGCTCGGCGGTCGCCTCGTTCACCGTGGGCGACCTGCGGGTCAACCTGGTGGACACCCCCGGCCACGCCGACTTCGTGGCCGAGGTCGAACGCGCGCTCGACGTGCTCGACGGCGCCGTCCTGGTGCTGTCGGCCGTGGAGGGCGTGCAGCCGCACACGCGGGTCCTGATGAAGACGTTGCGGCGGTTGCGGCTGCCCACGCTGATCTTCGTGAACAAGATCGACCGGGTGGGGGCCCGGGAGGCGGGGGTGCTCGCGGAGATCCGGCGGTGGTTGTCGCCGCGGGCGGTTCCGTTGAGCACGGTTTCCGGCATCGGCGGGCCGGGCGCCGCCACGCGTCCCTTCGCCTTCGCTCCCCCGGCCTTCCGGGGGGCTCGCGGCCTTTCGGGGGCGGCGGGCGGGGGCTCGGAGGAGGTGGTGCGGGCCGGTGGGCCCGTCGAGGCGGAGGCCGTCCGCGCGGACGCCCGCCGCGCAGAGGACCGTCGCGCAGAGGACCGTGACGTGGAGGCCCGTGACGTGGAGGCTCGGGCGGTCGAGGCGGTCGAGGTGTTGGCCGACGGAGATGACGGGCTGCTGGAGTTGCTGGTCGACGGGGTGGTTCCGGGGCCGGGGCGGGTGCGGGAGGCGCTCGCGGCGCAGTGCGCGGTGGGCGAGGCGCATCCCGTGTCGTTCGGGTCGGCGATCACCGGCCAGGGGGTGGCCGAGCTGCTGGGGGCGATCCGGCTGCTGCCCGCGGCTCCCCAGCCGCCGACCGGCTCGGACGAAGCCGACAGCCGCACCACGACGGCCAAGCCGACCACGACGGACGCGATGGCCACGACAGGCGCGACAACCAGGACTTCCACGAAGCCCACGGCGGGCGCGGCGGGCGCGGCGGACGCGGCGGGCGCGGTCGGCAGGGGTCTCACGAGGGCTACGGTGTTCGCGGTGGAGCGGGGGCGGGCCGGGGAGAAGGTGGCCTATCTGCGGCTGCGCGGCGGGGAGTTGCGGGCGCGGCAGCGGGTGACGTTCCTGCGCCGCGAGCCGGGTGGGGGCGTCCACGCCTACGAGGGGCGTCCGAACGGGGTGGCCGTGGTGGGGTCAGGGGCGCGGGTGGCGGTGGCGGGGGACATCGCCACGGTCCGGGGGGTGCCGGAGATCCGGGTCGGCGACCGGCTGGGCGAGCCCGGCCCGGCAGGGCAGGCCCACTTCGCCCCGCCCAGCCTGGAGACCGTCGTACGCCCCCGGATCCCCGGCCAGGAGCCGCGCCTGCACGCCGCGCTGGTCGCGCTGGCCGAGCAGGACCCCCTGATCGGCACCCGTACACTGCCCGGCGGCGGGACGGCGGTCCTGCTGTACGGCGAGGTCCAGAAGGAGGTCATCGGCGAGACCCTGGCCAGGGACTTCGGCGTGGAGGCCGAGTTCGAGCCGAGCCGGCCGGTCTACTTCGAGCGCCCGTCGGGCACCGGCGCGGCCCGGGAGGAGATGCGTCAGGCCGGAGGCGCGTTCATGGCGACCGTGGGCCTGCGTGTGGAGCCCGCCGCGCCGGGCTCGGGCGTGCTCTACCGGCTGGAGGTCGACCTCGGCTCGCTGCCGCCGGCCTTCCACCGGGCGATCGAGGAGGGCGTACGGCACACGCTGGGCTCGGGGCCGCGGGGATGGCCGGTGACGGACGTGCTGGTCACGCTCACCGCGACCGGGTACGCCTCTCCGGTCACGGCGGCGGGCGACTTCCGCGGGCAGGCGCGGGCCGTGCTGACCGAGGCCCTGCGCAGGGCCGGGACCAAGGTCTACGAGCCGTGCCACCGCTTCGAGCTGGAGGTGCCCGCCGACGCGTTCGCCACCGTGTCGGCGGCCCTGGCCGGGCTGGGCGCCGCCCTGGACGGCACGAGCAGGCGGGCCGAGACGTGGGTGCTCGAAGGCGAGATCCCGGCGGCGTCCGTGCACGAGGCCGAGCGGCGGCTGCCGGGCCTGTCGCACGGCGAGGGCATGTGGTGGTCGCGACCGTCCGGAGATCGCCCGATTCGCGCGCGATAGGCAGAATGTCGGATTTCGGGGATAGATGGGTATTTAACCGCCATAGTGTGCCAATCGGGCGCAACCGTCACAGGGGGAAGACGATGGCTGACACGAAGAAGAAACCTGCCACTAAGTCCGGCAAGGCCAAGAAGCAGGCCATCAAGACCAACCGGCAGGCCAAGGAGACCAAGAAGGAAACGAGAAGGACCGACGAGGGATGACCCCGTGAGGTGAATCGCGCAGCCGGGGGCCGGCGGCCCCCGGCTGTCCGGTGGAGGAGGAGCTGCGCACATGTCGGCCTATCTCCGCTTTCCCACTGTCTTTCAGGACGTGGTGGTCTTCGCCGCCGAGGACGACCTGTGGATGGTCTCGGCCCAGGGCGGCCGCGCCTTCCGCCTCACCGCGGGCGCGGCCGAGGCCGGCTATCCGCGCATCTCGCCGCGCGGCGACCAGATCGCGTTCGTCGGCCGTGAGGAGGGCCCGGAGGAGGTGTACGTGATGCCGGTCGTCGGCGGCGCCGCCCGCCGGGTCACCTTCCACGGCGCGCGCTGCACGGTCACCGGCTGGGACCACGAGGGCCGCATCCTCTACGCCAGCGACCAGTCCCAGCCGTTCGCCGGGCGCAAGTGGCTGCACCGGGTGACGCCGGGCGGGGTGCCGCAGCGGCTGCCGTACGGACCGGCGAACTCGATCGCCTACGGCCCCGACGAGATGATCGTGCTCGGCCGCAACACGGCCGACCCCGCGCGGTGGAAGCGCTACCGCGGCGGCACGGTCGGCGACCTGTGGATCGACACCGACGGCGACGGCGAGTTCAGGCGGCTGATCCGGCTGCCGGGCAACCTGGCCTCGCCCTGCTGGAGCGGGCGGCGGGTCTGCTTCCTGTCCGACCACGAGGGCGTCGGGAACGTCTACTCCTGCCTGCCCGACGGCCGGGACCTGCGCAAGCACACCCACCACGACGACTACTACGCGCGCAACCTGTCGAGCGACGGCCACCGGCTGGTCTACCACGCCGGCGCCGACCTGTACCTGCTGGAGCCGGACGAGGAGCCCAGGCGGCTGGAGGTGCGGCTGGCCAGCTCCAGGACGCAGCGCAACCGCCGGTTCGTCGACGCCGAGGACTTCCTCGACAGCGCGACCCTCAGCCCGGACGGCAGCGCGCTGGCGATCACCTCGCGCGGCAAGGCGTACGCGATGGCCGACTGGGAGGGCCCGGTCAGCCAGCACGGCGAGCCGGACGGCGTCCGCTACCGCTTCCTGACCTGGCTCAACGACGGCGTACGGCTGATCGCCGCGGCCAGCGGCGAGGCCGACGAGGAGACGCTGGTCATCCTGGAGGGCAGCGAGGGCGGCTGCGGCGTCGAGGTGGCCAGGCTGGGCCGGATCAACGAGCTGGTCCCCGACCCCGCGCACGACCGCGTGGCCGTCGTCAACCACCGCCACGAGCTGCACCTGCTGGACCTGGCCACGGGCGCGGCCACCCTGGTGGAACGCAACCCGCACGGGCCGCCCGAGGACCCGGCCTGGTCGCACGACGGGCAGTGGCTGGCCTACGCCGGGCCGCTCAACGCCCAGACCACCGCGATCAAGCTGCACCATCCGGAGACCGGCCGGACGGTGGCCGCCTCCGAGCCGGTGCTCAAGGACTCGATGCCGGCCTTCGACCCGCAGGGCCGCTACCTGTACTTCATCGGCCAGCGGGTCTTCTCGCCCGTCTACGACCAGTTGCAGTTCGACCTGGGCTTCCCGCTGGGCACCCGGCCGTACGCGATCGCGTTGCGGGCCGACGCGCCGGACCCGTTCGTGCCCGGACAGCGCCCGCTCAACGGCAAGGACGACGACGAGGACGAGCCGGAGGAGGCCGTCCGGGTGGACCTGGACGGGCTGGCCGCCCGCGTCACCGCGTTCCCGCTGCCGGAGGGCCGCTACGAGGGCGTGGCCGGTCTCAAGGGCAAGGCGCTGCTGCTGACCAGCCCGCTGGAGGGCGAGAACACCCTGCACCTGTACGACTTCGCCAAGGGCAGGAACGAGACGTTCGCCGACGGGGTCACCGCGTTCGAGCTGGGCCGCGACCACAAGACGTTGCTGTACCGGGCCGGGAGCCGACTGCGCGTGGTCAAGGCCGGCGAGGTGCCCGAGCACGACGACGACCCGCCGGGACGCGAGAGCGGCTGGATCGACCTGTCGCGCATCAAGGTGTCGGTGGCGCCGGAGTCGGAGTGGCGGCAGATGTTCCGCGAGGCGTGGCGGCTGCAGCGGGAGAACTTCTGGACCGAGGACATGGCCGGCGTCGACTGGCCGGCCGTCTTCCGGCGGTACGAGCCGCTGGTGGACCGGGTCACCACCCGGGGCGAGTTCTCCGACCTGCTGTGGGAGCTGCACGGCGAGCTGGCCACCAGCCACGCCTACGAGAGCGGCGGCGAGTATCGCCCGGGGCCCGACTACAGCCAGGGCAAGCTGGGCGTCGACTGGGACTTCCGCGACGGCGTCTACCACATCCACGCGATCGTCACCGGCGACCGGTGGGACCCCGAGGCCACCTCGCCGCTGAACCGGATGGGGCTCGACGTACGGCCGGGGGACGCGGTGCTGGCCATCAACGGCGCGCCCATCGGCCGCGCGGCCACCCCGAACGAACGGCTGGTCAACCAGGCGGGCGAGGAGGTCGAGCTGACCCTGCGGCGCGAGGAGCGGGTCTTCACCGTGACCGTGCGCGCGCTGGCCGACGAGCAGCCGGCCCGCTACCGCGACTGGGTCAACCTCAACCGCGCCGAGTGCCACGCGCGTTCCGGCGGCCGCATCGGCTATCTGCACGTCCCCGACATGGGCACCGAGGGGTTCGGCGAGTTCCACCGCGGCTTCCTGGCCGAGTACGACCGGCACGCCCTCATCGTGGACGTGCGCTTCAACGGCGGCGGGCACGTCTCGGCGCTGCTGCTGGAGAAGCTGGCCAGGCGGCGGCTCGGCTACGACTACCCGCGGTGGGGCGATCCGGAGCCGTACCCGCCGGAGTCGCCGCGCGGGCCGCTGGTGGCCATCACCAACGAGTGGGCGGGCTCGGACGGCGACATCTTCAGCCACACCTTCAAGCTGCTCAAGCTGGGCCCGCTGGTCGGCAGGCGCACCTGGGGCGGCGTGATCGGCATCTGGCCGCGCCACCGGCTCGCCGACGGGACCGTCACCACGCAGCCGGAGTTCTCCTTCGCCTTCGACGACGTCGGCTGGCAGGTGGAGAACTACGGCACGGACCCCGACATCGAGGTGGACATCACCCCGCAGGACTACGCCAGGGGCGTGGACACGCAGCTCGAACGGGCCATCGACGTCGCCCTGAGCCTGCTGGCCGAGCATTCGCCGCATACGCCCGATCCGTCGCATCGGCCGGGGATGCAACCTTAGGAACCTGTTCGGCGTCTAAAGATCATAGGCGGGGAAAGCGCACAGGGGATGACGTGTGCACTCCGCTCGCGCGCGGCCCGACGACCGGGACCGCGTGTTCGCGAATGCAACCGAGCACAAGGGGGATCGTCCAGGTGCGCGCACTGGCACGCAGGGGGAAGTCGGCGATGGTCCGGTTGTACCGGGGGTACAACCGCCGCAAGGCACGCAACGCGCCACCTCCGTCGACCGACCGCATCCGGATCCTGCTCCTGCACGCCAACGGCATGGGCGGCACGATCAGGACGGTGTTCAACCTGGCCGGCTACCTGGCCGACAAGCACGACGTCGAGATCGTCAGCATCCTGAAGGAGGCCGAGGAGCCGTTCTTCCCGCTCGACCCGCGGGTGCGCCTGCGCTTCCTCGACGACCGGCTCAAGCCGAGCGCCGACCCGCTGCGGGCGATGTTGTCGAAGTTCCCGAGCAAGCTGATGCCTCCGGAGGAGACGGCCTACCACCGTTTCACCCTGTGGACCGACTACCGGCTGGCCCGCTACATCCGCTCGCTCGACAGCGGCGTGCTCATGGCCACCCGTCCCGGGCTCAACCTGGCCATGGCGCAGTTAGCGCAGCCGGGCGTGATCACCGTCGGGCAGGAGCACGTGGCCCTGCGCACCCAGGCCGAGCCGATCCAGAAGCTGATCAAGTGGCGTTACCGCCGCATGGACGCGCTGGTCACCCTCACCAAGGCCGACCTGCGCGACTACCGCAGCACGCTGCCGAAGAAGCCGAAGAAGCTGGCCCGCATCCCCAACGCCGTCCCGCCGATGACCGGCGGGGTGTCCCGTCTGGACGCCAAGGTCGTCGTCGCCGTGGGCCGGATGACCAGGCTCAAGGGCTTCCACCGGCTGATCACCGCGTGGGAGACCGTCGCCGCCGCGCATCCGGACTGGACGCTGCGCATCTTCGGCGCCGGGCCGCAGCAGGAGAACCTGGCCGCGCAGATCGTCGAGGCCGGGCTTGAGGGCAAGGTGGAGCTGCCGGGGCCGACCAGCGACGTGGGGGCCGAGCTGGAGAAGGCGTCGATCTTCGTGCTCAGCTCGAGGCACGAGGGCTTCCCGATGACGATCCTGGAGGCCATGGCCAAGGGGCTGGCCATCGTCAGCTTCAACAGCCCGCACGGGCCCAAGGAGATGATCACTGACGAGGTGGACGGGCTGCTGGTCAAGCCCCGTACCAACGCCAACCTGGCGACCTCGATCATCCGGGTCATCGAGGACGAGCCGCTGCGCCGGTCGCTGGCGGCGGGGGCGCTGGAGACGGCGCGGACCTACGACGTGGACGCCGTGGGCCAGAAGTGGGACGCGCTGCTGGCCGAACTGGTGGCCCGCCGCAACGGCACGTACGTGCGCCCGCCCCGGCCCGAACCCGCCGAGGTCGCCACGGCCGACGAAGCCGCCGAACCGGCCGAGCCCCGGATCTAGCGGGGCGAACGCCACAGCTCCGAGCCGGTGACCTCCACCGGCTCGGCCGCGACGTCCGCCGGGACGTGGCCCCGGGCGCGGGGGCGATCAGTGAGGGAAGCCTTCCCGTGTCAAATCCGGGAATGCCGGGAATTCTCTAGACAACTTCGCCCACGGGATCCACGGAGGGCTGCTTGGGCACGAAGGACGTCATCGCGTTGCTCGCCGGGGCGGTCATCGTCGTCTCCTTCGTCGGCAGCGCCAAGAGCCCCGCCGCCACCGCCGCCAGCCCCCTCAGCAACGCCAGCGGCACGCTGCCCGGCCTCGCCCCCGTCCTGTCCGACGGCGACAAGGCCAGGGCGCGCGCCCTGATCGCCCGCTTACGCGTCAAGAGCCGGGGCCCCAACACCGGCTACGCCCGCAGCCGGTACGGCGAGAACTGGGCCGACTCTGCCACCGGCGTCCCCTACGCGCGCAACGGCTGCCGCACCCGCGACGACCTGCTCGCCCGCGACGGCACCGGCGTCGAGTACCGGGCCGGGTCGAGGTGCGAGGTCGTCGCCATGAAGCTGACCGACCCCTACACCGGCCGGCTCATCTCCTGGCGCAAGGCCCAGGCCGACGAGGTGCAGGTGGACCACGTCGTGCCGCTCAACTACGGCTGGCGCATGGGCGCGCCGCGCTGGCCGATGGCCAAACGCCTCGACTTCGCCAACGACCCGCTCAACCTGTTACCCGTGGACGGCCGCGCCAACGAGGAGAAGGACGCCTCGGGCCCGTCGGGCTGGCTGCCTCCCCAGCGCAGCGTCCGCTGCGCGTACGTCACCCGATTCGCCCAGGTCGCGCTCAAGTACGACCTGCCCGTGACCAGGGCCGACAAGAACGCCATGCTCGCCCAGTGCCGCTAGCCCCGGTCCTCCGTCTCAGGGCCCAGGGAAGAAGAATCCGCCTTTCTCGGAAGAGGAGGAGAAAGCGATCGTTTTCTCTTCTTGCGAGGATCAATGACGTTAGGCAAGGGACTGCTGGCAGCGGTCCTGGCAGGCACGCTGACTGTGGGCGCGACAACGGGAACCGGCACGGCCGACGCGGGCCGGGAAGGGCCCGGGCAGCCGCGCTCCGGCACGGCGGGCAGTGTGACGCTGCTGACCGGCGACCGGGTCGTGGTCACGGGCAGGAGCTTCCAGGTGGAGCCGGGCGCGGACCGGGAGGTGCACTTCTCCTCCGGGTACCGCGACGGGCACCTGTACGTCGTCCCGTCCGACGCCGCGCCCCTGGTCGCCCAGGGGGTGCTGGACGAGCGGCTGTTCGATGTCACCCAGTTGCTCGCCTGGCGCTACGGCGACGCGGACACGCCCGACATCCCGCTGATCACACAGTCGCCGCAGGGAAGGGCCCCCGCGCTGCGAGGCGCGGCGGCCACCCGGCAACTGACCAGCCTGAACATGACGGCCCAGCGGGTGGCCAAGAAGAGCGCCGGCGAGACGTGGCGGAGCCTGCTCGGCGGGGCGTCCACGCTGGCCGCGGGCAAGGGCAGGATCTGGCTGGACGGCCGGCGTTCGTACACCCTGGATCGCAGCACCAAGCAGATCGGCGCGACCGAGGCGTGGCAGCGGGGTCTCACCGGACAGGGCGTCACGGTCGCGGTGCTCGACAGCGGGTACGACCCCACGCATCCCGACCTGAAGGACGTGGTCATCCAGTCGCGGAACTTCTCCGACGAGCCTGACATCACCGATCGAGTCGGACACGGCACGCACGTCACCTCGATCATCGCCGGCGCCGGCGAGAAGTACCGCGGCGTGGCGCCGGGAGCCCGCATCGCCTTCGGCAAGCTGGGCGAGCGCATCAGCGACTCCGCGATCCTGGCCGGGATGGAGTGGGCCGCCACGGAGGTCAAGGCCAAGATCGTCAACATGAGTTTCGGCGGCCCCGACGAACCCGGCCTCGACCCGATCGAGCAGGCGGTCAACACCCTGTCGCAAGCCACGGGCACCCTGTTCGTGGCGGCCGCGGGCAACGAGGGCGAGCAGAGCGGGGGCAGCGTGAGCAGCCCCGGCAGCGCCGACGCCGCGCTGACCGTCGGCGCGGTGGACCGCTCCGACCAGGTGGCCGACTTCTCCAGCACGGGCCCGCGCATCGGCGACCATGCGGTCAAGCCGGACCTCACCGCCCCCGGCGTGGACATCGTGGCCGCCGCCGCGGCGGGCACCGCCGACGAAACCCACGTGGCGATGAGCGGCACGTCGATGGCCAGCCCGCACGTGGCGGGAGCGGCGGCCATCCTCGCCCAGCGCCATCCCGACTGGACCGGGCAGCAGCTCAAGGCGGCGCTCGTCGGCAGTGCCCGGCCGACCGACGGCGCCACGCCGTACCAGCAGGGCACCGGGCGGGTGGACGTGCTCCGCTCGCTGGCCCAGGAGGTGATCGCCACTCCCACCGGCGTGTGGGCCGCCTTCCCCTGGGGCCGGCCCGGCGAGCGGCGGGCCACCGGGAAGATCACCTACAGCAACACCGGGGCCGCGCCCGTCACCCTGGACCTCGCGGACGGCTCCGACGTGCTCACGCTGTCGCCGCAGCGGCTGGAGGTGCCCGCGGGCGGGCAGGCGTCGGTCACGGTGACCATCGACGCCGAGGGCAAGGGCCCCGGCGACTATCCGGGCATCGTCACCGCCACGGCCGGTGACACGGTGGTCCGCACCCCGGCCGGGGCCTACGTGGAGCCGGAGTCCCATGACGTCACGGTGACCGTCAAGGGCAGGGACGGGGGGACCGCCGACGGGGTACAGAGCCTCGTCTACGACCAGGCGACCGGCGCGCAGCGCGGCCTCGTCTTCCACGGCGACACGGCCACGATCAGGCTGCCGAAGGGACGCTGGAACCTCTACACCGAGATCTGGGGGAAGGCGGAACGCAGCTTGACGCTCGCGCACCAGCCGTTCGAGATCGACGACGCCGACGTGTCGCTGACGGTCGACGGGAGCAAGGCGAAGCGGATGACGTTCACGGTCGACGACCCCACGGCCGTCCCCGATCCCGCGCTCTCCCTCTCCGTGGTCAACGGGCCCTGGAGAACCGCGATGATCGCGTTCGGCTACTCCGGCGGCTACTACCTCGTCCCGCTGCGGCAGCCGGGGCTCACCTACCTGGCCCAGACCGCCTGGACCAAGAAGGGCACGACGCCCAGCCCGTACCGCTACGACCTCGTCGACCAGCGTACGGACGGCTTCCCCGCCAACCCCGGGTACGCCGCGCGGACCCGGGACATGGTCAAGGCGACCGAGACCTACCGCTCGACCGTCCCGGGCGCCACCGGCACGCTGAACACGGGGCCGGTGCTGCCCGGCGGCGTCCTCTCGCCTGGATTGAGCACGTGGGAGGACATGCCGCTGCCGAGCCGCCTGACGCGCTACCTCACCCCGGGTTTCGCGTGGAACGACGAGTTCAGCACGGGCGGCCTGATCGAGCAGGGCACCGGCCCGGTGCGCGACAGGAACTTCACCCAGCTCTGGAACGCCGCGGTGACCGGCCCCTCGTTCGCCGTCTCCGGCGGCAGCCGGGCCGGCGACACCCTGGCCTTCCCCGCCGACGGGCTGTACAGCAGCGGAACCGCCGGACGTACCGGCATGGACGCGGCCGCGACCGGCACCCTCACCCTGACCGGGAACGGAAAGGAGATCGCCACGACCGGCATCGCCGGCTGCCTCCCCTACCGCAGCGAGGAGTGCACGCTCACCGCCACGTTGCCGCAGGCCGACACCGCCTACACGCTGACCGCCTCCTCCCGGCGGCCGGAGGCGAAGCTGTCCACGGCGGTCGACGCCGTCTGGACCTTCCGCTCCGCCCGTACGGCGAAGCCCGAGCCCCTGCCGCTGATGGCCGTGCGCTACACGCCGCAGGACCTCGATGACGACAACCGCGCCAAGCCGGGATCACGGACCACCATCCCGATCCGGGTCGAGCGCGCTCCCGGCGCCGGCCGGGCGGCGGTCTCCTCGATCAAGCTGGAGGCGTCCGCCGACGACGGCAGGACGTGGCGACCGGTGCCCGTCCGGGCGACCCGATCGGGCTGGACGGCACGGCTGGACAACCCCGCCACCGCGGGGTACGTCTCGCTGCGCGCGACCGTCACCGACAAGGCGGGCGACGGCGTCACCCAGACCGTGACCCGCGCCTACGCCGTGGGCTGACCCGTACGGCCGGTGAGCTGAGGCTCCCGGCGAATCACGACTCGTCCGCCCCCGGGCCTTCCAGCCCGGGGGCGGACGAGTGCGGGTGAGGAGGCCCGTCAGCGGTCGCGATCACCCGCGGGGCTCACGTCATCCCGCTTCAGCTCTTCACCGCAGGAAGCTGGTCCGTCCACTCGGTGGTCACGGAGATGAACCCGGCGCTGAACGCCATGTCGCCGTCGTCGACGAGGATGAGGGTGGCGCGGACCACCCGGGCCTTCTCGGGATCGATGACCACCTCGATGTCCATGCCGCCGTCGGGGTCCGGAAGGCTCAGACGCTGGCCGCCTTCGACCGCGCCCGCGTTCTCCACCCCCGGTGTCGCGGCAAGCGCGCGGAACGCGGCCGAGCGGACCGCCGCGGGCGTCGGCAGGTCGGTGATCAGCGCGAGCAGGGTGAGGGTGGGTTCGCCGCGGATCTCGGACGCGGACATGTCCGTCTCTTTGCCTTTGCGCGCGACGATCCACGCCTTCAGCGCCTCCGGGTCCGTCGGCAGCGCTTCGAGCTCCTCGAAGCTCACCTTGGCGCCCTTGAGCCTGAGCGTCTTCGAGTCCGGCGCCTGGATGACGGCGCCGGCGTGATCCCCCGGTACGGCCCTGGTCCAGCGCTTGCCGTCGCGCCTGGTCCAGCTCTCCTTCGGTGGGGCGTCCGACGCGAGCCACCGGCGCGTGACGTGCCAGTACGTCCCGGAGCCCTGGGGCGTACGTTCCGCGTGGACGGCGGCCATGAGCAGGACCTCCTTGCCCGTGACCGGTGCGCCGCCGTTCGTGGGCGCCCCCGTGGCGAACACGACCGCCGCGACGGCACCGGCGGCGGCCAGGGCGACACCTGGGACGAACCAGCCGGCACGCCGGCGTGCCCGGCCCGCCAGCACTCTTCGCTCCAGGCGCTCCCTGCCGCGCGCGACCGCCCCGGCGGACGGCTCCGGCTCGTCCAGCAAGGTGGCGATCTCTTCCAGGTCATCCATGGGTGGTCTCCTTGTCGGTGAGGGCCTGGATCTTGGCGCGGGCCCGGCTGAGCCGCGACCCCACGGTGCCGAGGGAAATGCCGAGCGCCTGGGCGATCTCGTTGTAGCTGAGCTGGCCCAGCGCCAGGAGCAGCAGCACGTCACGCTCGCCGCCGTTCAGCGAGGCGAGCGCCTTCGCCAGGTACGGCTGCGCGGTCGCGGACGTGACGACCCGGTTCTCGTGCCCCTCCACGACCGGCGCGGGGTCCAGCCGGGCCAGCGCCTTGTAGCGGCGGGCCTCCTTGTGGCGGTGCCTGGCCACCAGATTGGTGGCGAAGCCGAGCAGCCAGGGCCGCAAACCACCTATTTCCGGGTTGAACCGGTCACGCCGGTCGAACGCCAGCAGGAACGTCTCCGCCGCGATGTCCTCGGCCACCTGGCTGCCCAGGCGTCCCGCCACGTACCGGTAGACGTCATGGAAATACCGGTCGTACACGGCGGTGAACAGCTCAGGGTTCCGCCGGTAGCCGGCGACGAGGTCGGCGTCGGCCACCTGCTCGCCCACGTGGGCGGTCATGTGCCGGTCTTTGTCATGAGTGTGCCTTCCGGTGGGTGATCATTACATTCACCCACCCTTCGCGGCGCACGCGGCCTTTCTTCCCGACCGCCGACCCACGGCTGTGGCTAGCGGGGGTCCTCCCAGGTGAACCCGTGCTCGAACGTCTGCTCGGCCAGCGCCTTCTGACCGGCGAGGTTGGGGTGGAAGAAGTCCCACTTGCTGACGTGGCCGAGCGTGAACGGGAAGGAGAAGATCGCGCCCTCGTCGGTGTCGCAGGCCGGCCCCATGGCCTGGCACGCCTGCGCCGCCTCCTGGTTGTAGGCCATCACCCGCGCCCGCACCCGCGCCCGGCGCTCCACGTCGGCCTTCCTCATCGAGGCCGGGTCGGCCAGCATGGTCTGGCAGACCTTCCCGATGGTCCAGAACGTACGGGCCAGCGGGTTGCCCTTGCCGACCTGCCACAACCGCCGCAGGTCGGGGACGCTGGCGATGAACACCCTGGCCTGCGGCATGCCGGCGCGCAAGGCCGACAACGCGGCGTCCATCCGCCGGCGGTAGAGCGCGACCGGCGTCATCTCCCGCTCGGTGCGCTTGCAGGCGTCCTGGGCGCCTATGAGGATCGTCACATAATCGGCCTTCGCCTCGATCGCCTTGTTCACCTGGCCGAGCAGATCGGCGCTCGTCGAACCCGGCACGGCGAAGTTCTCGCGATGGAGCGTTCCAGCCAGACTCCGCAGCCGCAGGTAATGGCTGTCCACCGCCGCGTTGTCGCCCGCCGCCCACGAACGGGCCGCGCAGGAGACGTACCAGCCGCAGGAGTTGAAGCCCGTGGAGATCGAGTCGCCCAGCGCCGCCATCGTCTCAGGGACGGGCTGAGCTGCGGCGACGGCCTGCGCGGGCCCTGCGGCGGCCAGGACGAGGAGGGCGGTGACGACAGGGGAAAGGCGACCGATCATGGCCCCAAGGTAGGGAGTCGATCAAGGCGGCACCATGTCCTCAAGGCGAGGTCTGCCATTTCAGGACCGTCTTCCTATCACCGCTTGACACCCTGTACGCGGGCAGGTTGCCCACATCCCAGGTCAAGATCCGGTTTTTTCCTGGTTCGCGGGTAGTAACACCGCATTCACGGGGGTCCGAGTCGAACGTGTTCAGTTCCCGCATAGAGTGTGTTGAGTGAGTGTCGCGCTCGGAACAACCCGCCCGCTACCGGTTCGCACCACCCCCGTCGGCGACCCCGGTGACCTGCTGGCATCCCTCCCGAAGACGGCGCCCTACGCCTGGATCAGGAACGGCGAGGGCCTGGTGGGATGGGGTCAGGCCGCCCGCGTCGCCGTGCCGCCGGGCCCCGGCCGCTTCGCCTGGGCCCGCGAGTGGCTGCGCACCGTCCTCGGCGACGCGCCCGCCGACGACGCCGGGCGCTCCCCCGGCTCCGGCTCCGGTCCCGTGGCCTTCGGCAGCTTCACCTTCGACGAGGACGCCCCCGGGTCGGTGCTCGTCGTCCCCCGCGCCGTGCTGGCCCGCCGCGGCGGCCGGGCCTGGCTCACCACCGTCGGCGAGGCCCCGCTGGAGACGTTCAGCCCCATCCGCGAACCGGGCCGCATCAGCTACGGCGACGGCAGCCTCACCGCGCCCCAATGGGAGCACGTCGTCGCCCGGGCCGCCCGCCGCATCCGCGACGGCGAGCTGGAGAAGGTCGTGCTCGCCCGCGACCTGCTCGCCACCGCCGAGCACCCCATCGACGTGCGCCTGCTGCTGACCCGGCTGGCCCGGCGCTACCCCGAGTGCTACACCTTCTCCGTGGCCGGGCTCGTCGGCGCCACCCCCGAACTGCTCATCCGCCGCACCGGGCAGGAGATCGAATCCCTCGTCCTGGCCGGCACCACCGCCCGCGGCACCGGCCCGGCCGACGACGTCGCCCGCGGCGCCGCGCTGTTCGCCTCCCCGAAGGACCGCCACGAGCACGAGTGCGCCATCGCCTCCGTGCGCCAGACCCTCGCCCCGCTCTGCGCCTCGCTCGACACCCCCGACGAGCCCGAGCTCCTCGTGCTGCCCAACGTCCAGCACCTGGCCAGCCACGTCACCGGGCGGCTGGCCGACGGCGCGTCCGTGCTCGACGTGGTGGCCGCCATGCACCCCACCGCCGCCGTCGGCGGCACCCCGACCGACACCGCCATCAAGGTCATCCGCGAGCTGGAGGGCATGGACCGCGCCGGCTACGCGGGCCCCGTCGGCTGGATCGACGCCCACGGCGACGGCGAATGGGGCATCGCCCTGCGCTCGGGGCTGATCGAGGGCAACCGCGCCCGGCTGTTCGCCGGCGGCGGCATCATGGGCGACTCCGACCCTGCCGCCGAACTGGCCGAGGCCCAGGCCAAGTTCCGCGTCATGCAGTACGCGCTGGAGGGCTGAACGACCTCAGCCCGGCACGTGCACGCCCTCGCCCACCTCGACGCGTGCCCGGCCGGCCGTCAGCGCGGCCACCCACTCGGCGAACGCCGCCACCTCGTCCTCCCCCACCGCCACCGCGAACGTCACCCCGGCCGCGTAGGTCACCTCGCGCAGCGCGTAGCGGGAGGCGCGCAGGTCGTTCTCCACCCGGCCCGCCTGGTCGTGGGCCACGGAGACGCTGACCAGCCTGGCCGGGACCATCCGCACCGGCTGCACCAGGTCGAGCGTCTCGGTCACCGCTCCGCCGTAGGCGCGCACCAGCCCGCCGGCGCCCAGCAGCACGCCGCCGAAATAGCGCGTGACCACCGCGACCACGTCGTTGAACCCCCGGCCGACCAGCGCCTGGACCATCGGCGTGCCCGCCGTGCCGCCGGGTTCGCCGTCGTCGTCGCCCTTCTGCAGCCGCTGCCCGATCACGTACGCCGTGCAGTTGTGGGTGGCGCCGGCGTGCTCGCGGCGGCGGCCGGCGATGAAGGCGGCGGCCTCCTCGACGGTACGGGCGGGGGCCAGCGCGCAGACGAACCGGGAGCGGCGCACCTCGGTCTCGTGCTCGACGCCGGCCGCGAGGGTGAGGTACGACTGGGACACGTTCGCCAGGCTACCTCCTTTACGTTGTAGATTCACTGGACCGGGTTTGAGCGGGATGCACGGGAGGCGCCCCTCCGCTGTGCGGGACGCACACGACCGATGCGCCGCCCGGCGCATACGGTGCGGCGCATGACCTATCGCGTCGCCATGGACATCGGCGGCACCTTCACCGACGTCGTCTGCTACGACGAGCGCACGGGGGCCGTCACCGCCTCGAAGGCGCCCACCACACCGGGGGACCTGGCCGAGGGCGTGTTCGCCGCGCTCGGCCGGGTCGTGGACGACCCCGCGGCCATCTCGTTCTTCGTGCACGGCACCACCCAGGGCCTCAACGCGCTGCTGGAGCGCAAGGGCGCGCGGGTGCTGCTGCTGGCGAGCCGGGGCGCCGGGGACGTCTACCGGATCGCCCGCGGCAACCGCGACCGCATGTTCGACCTGCGCTACCGCAAGCCGTCGCCGCTCGTGCCGCCCCGGGACGTCATGGAGGCCGGCGGCCGCCTGGACTTCCGGGGCCGCGAGCTCGAACCCCTCGACGAGGAGGCGGTGCGGCTGGCCGCCCGGCGGGCCCGTGAGGAGGGCTTCGACGCCGTCGCCGTGTGCCTGCTGTTCTCCTTCGCCGACCCGGCGCACGAGCTGCGGGCCGGTGAGATCCTGCGGGCCGAGCTGGGCGAGGACGTGCTCGTGGTGCTCTCGCACGAGGTCGCGCGGGAGTGGCGCGAGTACGAGCGCACCTCCTCGGCGGTGCTGGAGGCCTACACCGGGCCGGTCGTGCGCCGGTACCTGGCCAGGATCGAGCGGCGTTTCGCCGAGCGCGGCCTGCCGGTGCCGGTGCACGTGATGCAGTCGTCGGGCGGCCTGGTCAACGCCTCGTACGCGATGCGGCGGCCGTTGCAGACCCTGCTGTCGGGGCCGGTCGGCGGCACGATGGGCGGGGTCGCCGCGGCCCGCATGCTGGGCCGGGAGAACGCGATCTGTGTGGACATGGGCGGCACCTCCTTCGACGTCTCGCTCGTGGTGAACGGGCGTCCCGACGTCAGCGCCGAGGCCCGCATCGAGGGCTACCCAGTGCTCATGCCCGTCGTGAACCTGCACACCATCGGCGCGGGCGGCGGCTCGATCGCCTACGCCGAGGCGGGCGCGCTGCGCGTCGGCCCCGAGTCGGCCGGGGCCGTGCCCGGCCCGGCCTGCTACGGCCGGGGCGGCACGCGGCCCACCGTGACCGACGCGAACGTGGTGCTCGGCCGGGTGGACCCGGCCTGGTTCGCGGGCGGGCTGATGACGCTGGACGAGGAGGCGGCCGGCGCGGCCGTGGTCACGCTGGCCGAGGAACTGGGCCTGGACCCCCTGCGGCTGGCCGAGGGCGTGTGCGACGTGGCCAACGCCAAGATGGCCCAGGCGATCCGCACGCTGACGGTCGAGCACGGGGTCGAGCCGCGGGAGTTCGCGCTGGTCGCCTTCGGCGGCGCGGGGGCGATGCACGCGGTGTTCATCGCCCGCGAGCTGGGCATCGCCGAGGTCGTCGTCCCGCGCTTCCCGGGCGCGTTCTCGGCCTGGGGGATGCTGGAGGCGGACGTGCGCCGGGACCTGACGCGGCCCTGCTTCCGGCCGCAGGACGCGCTCGACGGCCCCGGCATGTCCCGGCACCTGGTCGCCTTGGAGCGGGAGGCGCTGGACGCGCTGGCCGGGCAGGGCGTCCCGGAGGAGCGGCGCAGGGTCGAGCACGCCGTGGACCTGCGCTACGAGGGCCAGGACTACACGCTCACCATCCCGCTGCGCGACGCCGCCGAACCCGGCGAGCCGGGCTTCCTCGACACGATCGCGGCCCGCTACGCCGAGGCCCACACCAGCCGGTACGGCCACGCGACCCCCGAGGCGCCGGTCGAGTTCGTCATGCTGCGCAGCACCGGGTTCGGCTCGTTCCCGCGCGCCGCCGCCACGGCCGCCGAGGCGCCGGAGGAGACGGCGGCGGGCGTCCGGGACGTGATCTTCGACGGCGTGCCGCACCGCACGCCCGTGCTGCGGCGGGCGGGCCTGTCCGGCTCGTTCGCCGGGCCCGCGATCGTGGTCGAGGAGACCGCGACCACGGTCATCCCGCCCGGCTGCCTGGCGGCCATCGACGACAACGGCTTCCTCATCGTGAAGGTGGACGTCCAGTGATCGACCCAGTGACGACCGAGATCATCCGGTGTGCCCTGTTGCAGGCCGCCGAGGACATGAACACCACCCTGATCCGCAGCTCGTACACGCCCGTGATCTACGAGGCCAAGGACTGCGCGGTGGCGCTGCTCGACCGCGACCACAACGTGCTCGGGCAGTCGTCCGGGCTGCCGATCTTCCTGGGCAACCTGGAGGTGTGCACCCGCGAGACCGAGCGCCTGTACGGCCGCGAGGTGTGGCAGGAGGGCGACGTGTGGGTGCTGAACGACTCCTACGTCGGCGGCACCCACCTCAACGACGTCACCGTCTACGGCCCGATCTTCGCCGACGGCGAGCTGGCCGGGTTCGCCGCCTCGCGGGCGCACTGGCTGGACGTCGGCTCCAAGGACCCCGGCGGCTCGATGAACTCCACGTCGATCTTCCAGGAGGGCCTGCGGCTGGGCCCGGTCAAGGTGTACGCGGGCGGGCTGCCGTGCCGCGACCTGCACGAGGTGATCGCCAGGAACGTGCGCTTCCCGCACGCCACGCTCGGCGACATGCGGGCCCAGGTGAGCTGCGCGATGACCGGGCAGCGGCGGCTGCGGGAGATCGTCTCGCGCTGGGGCCTGGAGACGGTCATGGCCGCCCGGGACGAGATCTTCGCCCAGACCGAGCGCATGGAACGCCAGGCCATCGCCGCCATCCCCGACGGCGTGTACGAGGCGTCCGGCTTTCTCGACAACGACGGCATCGACCTGGACACGCCGCTGCCGGTGAACGTGACGGTCACGGTGTCGGGCGAGTCGATGCACGTGGACCTGACCGACTGCGCCGACCAGGCGCTCGGCCCGGTCAACTGCGGCGCCGCGCAGGCCGTGGCGGCGGTGCGGGTGGGGTACAAGCTGCTGGTGTCGGGGGACGTGCCGCTGAACGGGGGCTCGTTCCGTCCGCTGAGCGTCGAGACCCGGCCGGGTTCGATGCTGGCCGCGCGGGCCCCGGCGGCGTGCCAGTACTACTACTCCCATCTCGGGCTGCTCATCGACCTGGTGGTCAAGGCGCTGGCCCCGGTGCTGCCGGGCAAGGCGGCGGCGGCCTCGTACGGGGACTCGATGATCGTGCAGTTCACCGGGACGGACCCGCGCACCGGCAAGCTGTACGTCTCCCAGGAGGCCACGGTCGGCGGCTGGGGGGCGTGGGAGGGCGGCGACGGCGAGTCCTGCCTGATCAACAACGTCAACGGCTCGCTGCGGGACATGCCCATCGAGGTGCTGGAGACGCTGTTCCCGGTCCGGGTGCGCCGCTACGAGCTGCGTCCGGGCACCGGCGGCGCCGGGCAGTGGCGCGGCGGCGACGGCGTGGTGCGCGAGTACGAGTTCTGCGGCGACACCTCGCTGTCGCTGTGGTTCGAGCGCTCGGTCACGCCCGCGTGGGGCCTGGCCGGCGGCGCGGCGGGCGCTCCCCCACGGGTGACGCTCAACCCGGGCACGGCGGGCGAGCGCGAGATGCTCAAGGTCAACGCGCTGCCGGTGTCGGCCGGTGACGTGCTGCGCTGCGAGTCGGGCGGAGGCGGCGGCTACGGCCCCGCCGATCGCCGTTCCCCGCAGGCGCGGGCCGTCGACCTGGCCGAGGGCATGATCACGAACTGATCCGCGTCCGCCCGAAAATCGCACGGATTGTTCCCCGGTCTGTGAAGATGATCGACAACGCGGGGGCACGCGCGGCCTGGGGAGGCTGTGTCCCCGCCATGACCATCTTCACGAGGGGACTTCCATGACCATGTTACGAACGCGCCTTCTGGCCGGCTCCGCCGCGCTCGCCGCGGGCCTGGCCGGCGTCGCCGTGCTGACGCCGGCCGCGCCCGCCTCGGCCGCCAGGGTGGAGGCCGCCTGCTCCGACGCCGCCGGCGACGCCGCGGCGATCCAGGCGGCCATCGACTCCTCCAAGGACGGCGACGAGATCGTCATCAAGGGGCCGTGCCTGATCGACGCCACGATCAGCCTGGCCGACCGGCGCACCTACCGGGGCGACGCCAAGGCCGGCACGGTGCTCAAGCAGGCCGACGGCGCCAACCTGCCCGCGGTGCTGGCCTCCAAGGGCTGGCTGGAGGACACCGAGTTCAGCGGCGAGAGCGTGCGCGTCGAGCGGCTGACCATCGACGGCAACCGCGACCACAACACCGGCACGGTCGGCCTGCTGCTGCGCTCGTGGAACACCCGGGTCTACGACGTGGACATCTACGGCACGCCGTCCGACGGCATCCGCATCAGCAACCCGTCCAGGAACGGCACGACGCTGCGCAACACCATGGTCAACAGCGTCATCAGCGACGTCTACATCGAGGGCGCCGCCGAGGCCGGCATCCGCGTCGTCGACCCGGGCAACTCCGTCACCGACTGGACGCTGCAGCGCTCCTGGATCGGCTTCAGCGGCACCAATGCCATCCAGAGCGACAACGCGGCCGGCTGGACGATGAGCGGCCTGCACCTGTACGGGACGCCGAAGAACGCCATCGACGCCCACCGCTGCTTCGGCACCTCGATCCAGGACAACTACATCGAGGACTTCGGCTCCGAGGGCACGGCGGGCCAGACGTACTACGGCATCCGCTGCGACCTGCAGGGCGATGCCGCGACCACGATCACCGGCAACCGCGTGCACAAGTTCCTGCCGCACCCGAACGCGCTGGCCGAACTGCGCAAGGCCCGCCAGAGCGGTGCGGCGCCGCCCGAGCGCAAGATCGCCGCGACCGGCCCGCTCCCCGACGGCGTGGACTTCGTCTACCTGGCGCTGAACGAGGTCAACTACGGCGCGGGCCATGCCGCGATCACCGGCAACACCGTCGTCGGCCACGGCACCAAGCGCGAGACCGGCATCCTGCTGGCCAAGGGTGAGGGCGAGTCGATGTCGATCGCCTCCTCGGGCAACCTCCTCGACGGCGTCGGGAAGCGGCGCAAGGTCGGCGCGGGCGTGCACCTCACCAGGGGCTACTGACCCGAAGCGCCGCCCCCCCGGTTCAGCGCAGCAGCACGTGGCAGGCGAGTTGGAGCGCCAGCCGGGTGGCGGCGTCGTCCAGGTCGAAGCCGGCGGCCTTGATGCGTTCCAGGCGGGTGGTGACCGTGTTGCGGTGCACGCCCAGGCGTTCGGCGGCCTTGAGGGCGCCGCCCTCGTCCAGGACGGCGGCCAGCGTCACCAGCAGCGTGCCGTCCTTGTCGACGGCCAGCAGCGGCTGGAGCACGACGGCCGCGGGCGCCCGCAGCACCCCCGCCGGGAGCGCGCCGAGCAGCTCGGCCGGTCCCATCCGGTCGGCGCGGGCCACCGTGCCCGCGCCGGCCACGAACGCCGCCGCCTCGGCGCCGAGCAGCGACTCCCCCACCGCGTCCAGCCCCTCCACCGCGGCGCCCACCCCGGCCGCGCACGGCCACGGCATGCTCTCCACGCAGCGCCGCAGATGCTCGGCGAGCCCGCCGGGCGGCTCCGGCGACCAGCCGGCCCACCCCTCGCCGCGCCGCAGCACCGGCACCTGGCCCAGCGCCGCGGTGACCAGCGCCTGGACGAGCGGCCCGTCGTCGGCCAGCGCCCCCACCGGCCGGACGTGGTAGGCCGTCAGCGCCCCGCGCACCGCCCATCCCAGCGCCACCGCCTCCGCCGGGGCCCCTTCCAGCCAGATGCCGCCGTCCCCGGCCGGCTCGTGGGCGGGCCGTCCTTCGGCGAGCAGCCGCCGGGCCAGCGCCGACTGCAGGGCGAAGTCGCGTGAGGCGCGCAGGCGTTCCTGGGCCGCCCACGCCGCCAGCGGCGCCACCGCCAGGCCCAGCACGGTCCGCACCACCGCGGGCCAGCCGGGCGAGCGCGACGTCCCCGCGGCCACCAGCGTGCCGAGCGCGGGGCCGTCCTGGCCGGGCACCTCGACCTCGGCCGCCCACCGGGAGCCCGACGGCCGGGGCTGCTCGTGGTCGCCCGGCGCGCGGGCGGCACTCTGGCGGCCGGCGACGTGCAGGCCGTACCGGTCGAGGAAGGCCACCGACGTGCCGGGCAGCTCGGCGTTGAGCACCCCGAGCACCCGCCGCGCCGACGGGCCCGCGTCGGCCAGCCGGGTCGCGCAGCGGGCCACGAGCTGGGTGCGCGCCGCCTCGGGACGGGAGGCCGCCGAGGCGACCCGGACGGCGACGATCAGCGGGTCCTCGTCCACGAAGATCAGGGTGACGCCGAGCCGTTCGGCCAGCACCTCGCCCGACCCGGCGCTCAGGCCGCCCGACGGCGCGATCACGCAGGCCGCCGCCTGCTCCCAGGCCCGGCGCATGGCCATCTCGACCGCCCAGCCGCCGCCGGCCGCCGCCCCGATCAGCACGACCGCCGTGTGCGGCGTCACCGCGCCGAACACCGACAGGTCGTCCACGATGCGGACCTGGTGCACGGGGTTGTCGCCGCTGCCGTACATCCGGGCCCCGGCCAGCGGGCCGGTGTTGACCAGCTCCGCCACCGTGACCGGCGCCTCCCAGCCCGGCTCGCGCAGCCCGCTCACGGCGACGCCGCCCGCTGCTCGAACGGGATCCCGAAGGCCCGCAACCCGCCCAGCGCGAGCCCCCGGCCCGTGTGCCACACCGGCGCGGCCTTGACCACCATGACCTCCACCTCCATGCCGGGCGCCGCCTTGTCGACGTCCACGACCAGGCCGTCGGCGGACGCGATCATGCAGATCTGGTCCGGCGCCATCGCCACCGGGGCCCCGTCGGCCAGGGCGAGCACGATCTCGTTGTGCGCCTCCAGCCGGACGAGCCTGCGCAGCCCGGCCGACTCCTGCACCACGATGCTGGAGGGCAGCGAGGGCATGGCCACGTCGGCGCCGTGCCCCGTGCTGCCCTCGACGGCCAGGATGCGGCCCGCGCACAGCGTGCGCACCCCGTACGGGGCGGCCGCCGAGCGCGGCGCGCCGGGCGCCCCGGCCGCAAGCAGCAGGCTGACCGTGCCCGGTACCAGCACCCGGGCCAGGTCCCGCGCCGCCATCGGGTAGCAGGCGGCCACCGCCCACCCGCCCACCGCCAGCACGACCGGACGCAGCAGCTCCTCCACC
This sequence comes from Nonomuraea sp. NPDC049607, assembly GCF_040675375.1. Lineage (NCBI taxonomy): Bacteria > Bacillati > Actinomycetota > Actinomycetes > Streptosporangiales > Streptosporangiaceae > Nonomuraea > Nonomuraea sp. NPDC049607. The sequence continues at coordinate 104,662 of NZ_JBFAOV010000020.1, read as the reverse complement.
CGGCCGCCCGCCGTCTCCAGCAGCACCAGCTCCCCCGACGCCCCGGCCAGCGCCAGCGGGGTCGCGCTGAGCCCGCCCAGCGTGTACGTCGTCTGCTCCACCAGCGGGAACACCCGTCCCGTCCCGTCGCCGTCGACCAGCGGCACGCCCAGGGCCGCCGCGGCGACCAGCGGGATCAGCGCGTTCTCGGCCGCCAGGTTGAGCGCCACCACGGCCCCGGCCCGCTCCCCCAGCCGCCGCTCCAGCGCCCGCACCGCCCGTACGGGCTCGTCGCCCGCGGGCAGTTGCTCGCCGAGCGCCGTGGTGGACCCGGCCAGGCTGACCACCATGCACAACGTCCCCGGGTCCAGCTCGCCGGCGGCGGCCAGCTCGACGCCGTCGCCGAGCACCGACTCCGCCCAGGCGAAGGTGAGGCTGTAGGAGGACTCACCGGCGCCCGTGGCGAACAGCCGCGACCCCGCCGAGAAGCGGCGCAGCTCGTCGGGGCCGATGAGCCGGGTCACGGCGTCGCGCCTTCCGCCGTGACGCGCACCCGGTAGAAGCCGTCGGGCAGGTAGGACAGGGGGTTGACGATGGTCTCGGCGATGCGGGCGAAGCCGGGGGCGGCGCCGGCGCTGACCACGCGGGTCAGGGCCTCGTCCCTGGCGTCCTGCAGCGCCCGGTCCAGCTCGGCCCGGCCGCGCGCCTGCACGATGCGCTCCACCTGGGCCTCGGGCCGGGCGAGCGCGGCCCCGTAGGCGGCGGCCAGCAGGTCCTCGCCCCCGCCGCCGGGCTCGATCACCTCGAACGGCGCCGGGCGGTCCGCCGTGGCCAGGGCGGACCGGCCGCGGCGCAGGCTGGTCGTCCCGCCGCGGTCGCAGGCCCGCGGGTAGCGGCGGAAGTAGTGCGCCGACACCAGGCCGCTGCCCGAGCGGGCGAAGAACAGCGGCACCCCGGGCAGCTCCCGCGCCACCCGGTCGGCGATCCGGCCGGCCTCGGGGCCGAGCGCCGCGTTCCTGATCGCGTGCGCCTCGCGTTCCCGCAGGCCGGGGCGGCCGAACTCGTACGACAGCGTGATCCGGGCCGCGGGCACCTCCGCCGCGATGATCGCGGCCACCGCCAGCTCGTGGTCGGCCAGCATGGGCGACCCGGTCGCCGTCACGGCGAAGTCGATCAGGCCGCAGCCGGCGGCGAACTCGCGTACCGCGCCGGTGTCCAGCGGCGCCAGCGGGCGGCCGGTCAGGCTGTGCCCGCCGCGCACGATCGTCGCCACCCCCGGCTCGGCCACCGGCCGCAACACCGGCGGGCACGGGCCGCCGACGCGGATCGCGGCCACCGGCGCGCGCGGCATCCCGTCGAGGTCGACCGCCACGCAGGCGCGTACCGCCTCCGACGGCGGCGCGCCGTCGCCGACGGCCACCACCGCCGGCGACGGCCCGTCCAGCGCGACGCCGAGGATCACTCCAGCTCGCGCCCTTCGGTCTCGGGCAGCGGCACCGCCAGCAGCGCCGTGACCACCATGAACGCGTTGATCACCAGCATCGTCGCGGTGAAGCCGGTGGCGTGGGCGAGCAGCGCGCCCACGGCCGACGGCGCGACCGTGGTGGCCACGAGCTGGGACGCCGTGGCCCAGGAGTAGCCGGTGCCGCGCAGGGCGGTCGGGTAGAACTCGCCGTTCCAGGTGTTCCAGACGCCCCACGCGCCCAGACTGAAGAACGACAGGACGAAGTTGCCCACGTACAGGCCGGGCAGGCTGCTCGCGGTGGCGAACCACAGGCCGCCCAGCACGGCCGCGACGACGTAGAACAGGAAGACCTTCTTGCGGCCGAACCGCCCGGTCAGCAGCGACGCGCTCACGTAACCGGGGATCATCATCAGCGCGCTGAGCGCGGCGAAGCCCAGCGAGGCCGACAACGACAGGCCCTTGGCCTGGAGCAACGTCGGCAGCCAGGTCTGCAGCCCCCAGTAGCCCCAGTTGAAGACGAAGTTGAGCGCCAGCATGAGCACGGTGATCCGGGCCAGCCGGCCGCGCAGCAGGTCCATCGGATTGCCCACGCGGCCGCTCGCCGCCGTGCCCGCCATGGTGAACGTCGCCTCGGCGTCGGGGCTTCCCAGGGTGCGCAGCACGGCCCGCGCCTCCTCCTGCCGCCCGCGCGCGGCCAGCCAGTACGGCGACTCCGGCACCCACGCCCTGATCGCGAACGCCCACAGCCCGGCCGCCGCGCTGGCGATCACCACGACGTGCCAGCCGAGGCCGCCGAGCGTCACCGAGGCGGCGATGGCCGCCAGCATGCCGATGGGCCAGCCGATCGACAGGTACACCGCCGCCCGCCCCCGGTGCCTGGTGGGCAGCAGCTCCAGGAAGAGCGGGAAGGTGATCGTGTAGACGCCGGCCAGCGCGAGCCCGGAGCCGACGCGCAGCGCGACCAGCGTCGCCAGGTTCGGCGCGAACGCCGAGGCGAACGCGATCACGCCGTAGGCCAGCAGCGACCAGAACGCGGTCGGCTTGCGCCCGATGCGGTCGGCGAGCGGCCCCCAGACCAGCACGCCGGGGATCATGCCGAACGCCACCGCCGACAGCACGACGCCGATCCCGGCCTCGTCGATGCCGAACGCCGGGCCGAGGTCGCCGGAGACGTAGACCAGCGCGAGCTGCTCCCACGACTCGATGACGAAGGCGATGAACAGCGCGAGCGCGATGAGCACGTGCCGGCGGGAGAACGGCATCCGGTCGAACGCCGCCCCGATGGGGAGCGTCGGTGCTTCGGTGGCGGTCATGCAAGGCTCCTCGGAGGGGGGCGCGAAGTATTGCCGCACCATAGGGCCGTCCCCCTTCCGCCTCGGTGTGCGCGACGCCCGGCCGGGGCCGGTCCGGCTGTGCGCCGCGCACTTCCAGGCCCGCCGGACGGCGGCCACCCCCTGTGTCAGAGCGTGTTCTCGTGCACGTGGACGATCTTCCACTCGCCGTCCACCAGGCGCAGCACGCACGTCGTCCGGACGAGCTCGGGGTCGCCGTGCTCGAAGTCCACCTGCAGCAGGTACCTGGCCAGGGCGGTGTCGCCCCACACGTCCACGATCTCGTCGATGGCCCGGACGGAGGTCTCCGCCGGGCCGTCCGACGGGCGCGCGTCGCGCACTCTGTCGAGCTGCCGCCTGCTGGTGATCAGGCCGGGCTCGGCGGAGTCCCAGATCGTGGCCTCCGGGTGGAGGAGCCGGTCGATGCCCTGCCTGTCGCCTTGTGCGTAGGCGTCGTACATGCCGGTAATAACGGCCCAGACAGCGTCGCGTGCCACGCTTCCGTACTCCCTTGTCTTGGTGAAATATGGTTCTTTCTCACCGTATGGGTAGCGCGGAACGGCGGCGTCTTTACGCTGTAGATCAGGGATTGAGCCACTCGCGCAGCTTGGCCACCGCCAGGCCCATGGCGGCCTTGTTGGCATTGGTGTCGCGCAGCAGGTCCACCATGGCGAAGTCGTGCACCATCCCCGCCAGCTGGACCGCGGTGACGTCGTTGCCCGCCTCCCGCAGCCGGGCCGCGTACGCCTCGCCCTCGTCCCGCAGGACGTCGGCCTCGCCGTTCAGCACCAGGGCCGGCGGCAGGCCGCGCAGCTCCCGGTCGCTCGCGCGCAGCGGCGAGGCGTGGCTCTCCGCGCGCTGCGCCGGATCTGTCGTGTACTGGTCCCAGAACCACTTCATGCCGTCCCGGTTGAGGTAGTAGCCCGTGGCGAACTGCTTGTAGGACTCGGTGTCGAAGTTCGCGTCCGTGACCGGGTAGAACAGCACCTGGCCGAGCAGCCGCACGTCACCGCGTTCCTTGGCCATCAGCGTCAGCACGATCGACATGTTGCCGCCCACCGAGTCCCCGGCCACGGCCATGCGGGAGGGGTCGAGGCCCTTCTCCGCGCCGTGCTGGGCCACCCACTGGGCGGCGGCGTAGTTCTGTTCGATCTGCGTGGGGTACTTCGCCTCGGGCGCGCGGTCGTACTCGGGGAAGACGACGGCGGCGCCGGTCCGTACGGCCAGCTCGCGGACGAGCCGGTCATGCGTGTGCGCCGAGCCGAACACCCAGCCCGCGCCGTGGATGTAGAAGATGACCGGCAGCGTGCCCGTGGCCCCCTTGGGCCTGACGATGCGCACCGGCACGATGCCCGTCGGGCCGCCCTGGACCTGGATCCACTCCTCGTCCACCTCCGGCCTGGGCACGGCCGGGTCGGACTGCAGCTTCTCCAGCACCTCGCGGCCCTGCTCGGGCGGCAACTCGTAGATGAAGGGACGCTTGGCGTTGGCGTCGGCGAACTCCTGCGCCGCCTTCTCCAGCACGATCTGCTTGCTGATCATCGTCGTCACGGTGGCCGCCCCCGGTTGTCAGTGTCATCCACCCGGTTCCTGCCTGCGCCTACCTCGATCCGATCGCCCAGTTGCGTCAAATTCCGCCCAAGCGGCTCTCATTCGCGCCGTAGCTCGTGGGCCAGCTCCTCCAGCTCCGCGCCGCCGGCCATCAGCGCGGTCAGCTCGTCCTTGCCGAGGTCGGCCTTGGCGTACTCGCCCATGCTGGTCCCGCGGTTGAGCAGCAGGAACCGGTCGCCGACCGGGTAGGCGTGGTGCGGGTTGTGGGTGATGAACACCACGCCGAGCCCCCGGTCGCGGGCGCGGGCGATGTACCGCAGCACCACACCGGCCTGCTTGACGCCCAGCGCCGAGGTGGGCTCGTCCAGGATGAGGACGCGCGCGCCGAAGTGCACGGCCCTGGCGATGGCCACCGACTGCCGCTCGCCGCCCGACAGCGTGCCGACGGGCTGGTCCACGTCCCGGATGTCGATGCCCATCGCGCGCAGCTCCTCGGCCGCGACCCGGCGGGCCCTGGCCACGTCGAAGGCCGGGCCCTTGCGGGGCTCGGAGCCGAGGAAGAAGTTCCGCCAGACCGACATGAGCGGGATCATCGCCAGGTCCTGGTAGACGGTGGCGATGCCCCGGTCGAGCGCCTCGCGCGGGCTGGAGAAGCGCACCTCGGCCCCGTCCACCAGGTACGACCCCGTGTCGTGCTGGTGCACCCCGGACAGGATCTTGATGAGCGTGGACTTGCCGGCGCCGTTGTCGCCCAGCACGCAGGTGACCGTGCCCTCCGCCACGCCCATCGACACCCCGCGCAGGGCCAGCACCGAGCCGAACGTCTTGCCGATGTCCCGGGTCTGCAGGATCAACGCCGCACCTCCTCCGCATAGCGCCGGACCATGCGGTTGGCCAGCGTCGCCAGCAGCAGCATGGCCCCGAGGAAGAACTTGAACCAGTCGGCGTCCCAGCCCAGGAACACGATGCCCTTGTCGGCCATGCCGAAGATCACCGCGCCGATGGAGGCGCCGACGGCGGAGCCGTACCCGCCGGTCAGCAGGCAGCCGCCGATGACGGCCGCGATGATGTAGATGAACTCCTGCCCGATGCCGATGTTGGCCTGGACGGAGGTGTACCGCAGGGCCAGGATCGAGCCGACCAGCCAGGCGGCGACCGCCGTCGTCATGAACAGCGCGATCTTCGTCCGGGCCGCCGGCACCCCGACCGCCCGCGCGGCCTGCTCGTCGCCGCCCACCGCGAAGATCCAGTTGCCCGGCCTGGAACGCATGAGCACCCAGGTGGCCAGCGCGGTGATCGCGATCCACCACAGGATCGCCACCCGGAACGACGTGCCGCCGATCTGGATCGTGCCCGCGAGCACCGCGCTGGCGCCGTCGAACCCCGGCGCCCGGCGCAGCCCGCCGACCTGCACGGTCCCGGTGATGGCCTTGGTGACGCCGAGGTTGACGCCCTGCAGCATGAGGAACGTGCCCAGCGTGACGATGAAGCTGGGCAGCTTCGTCCGGGTCACCACCAGGCCGTTGGCGAACCCGACGGCCAGCGCCACGACCAGCCCGGCCAGCATGGCGGGCCACACGCCGAACCCGTAGCGGGTGGCCAGCGTGACCAGGATCAGCCCGCTGGTGCCGGTCAGCACGCCCGCCGACAGGTCGAACTCGCCGCCGATCATGAGCAGCGCCACCGCGACCGCCATGATGCCGAGCGTGGCGGCCGGGTCGAGCCAGTTGGCGATGCCGGCCGGCGAGCGGAACACCTCCGACTGCGCGGCGAAGAACGCGAACACCGCGACCAGCCCCACCACGGCCCCGAGCTCGGGCCGGACGATCAGGCGGCGGGCCAGGCCGACCCGGGCGACCCGCTCGTCGGCCCGCGCGGGAGCGGCCGTCATCGGCGACCCTCCCCATCCTCACGGCCGCTCATCGGCGGCTCTTCTCGTCCTCGCGGCCGCTCATCGGGTGCCCGCCTCGGCCAGCTTGGCCACCTGCTCGGCGTTGTCCTTGGTCACGAAGCCGGGCCCGGTGTTGACCGGCAGCCCGCCGCCGACGGTGTTGAGGTTGTCCTTGTAGAGCTTCAGGAACGTGATCGGCAGGTAGCCCTGGAGGTACTGCTGCTGGTCGACGGCGAACAGGATCTCGCCGTCCTTGATCGCGGCGACCACGTCGCCCGACAGGTCGAAGGTGGCGAGCTTGGCCTGCGACCCCGAGTCCTTGATCGCGTCCCTGGCCGCCACGGCGACCGCCGGGTTGAGCGCGAGCACGCCGTTGACCTGCTTGTCCGACTGCAGCTTGGCGGTGACCTTGGAGGTGACGTCGGCCAGGTTGGCGACGTCCACCTGAAGGCGCTCGACCGTGCCGCCGAGGGTCTGCTCGGCGCCCTTGCAGCGCTGGTCGAGGCCGACGTTGCCGGCCTCGTGCACGACGCACAGCAGCTTGGTGACGCCCGCGGCCTTGAGCTGCTCGCCCGCGCCGCGCCCGGCGACGTCCTCGGACTGGCCGACGTGGGTGATGGCGCCGAACGCCTTGGAGGAGTCGGCCCCGGAGTTGATGGTCACGACCGGGATCCTGGCCGCGACGGCCTTGCCGATCGCCTCCTTGAGCGCGTCGGGGTTGGCCATGGACACGACGAGCCCGTCCACCTTCTCCGAGACGGCCTGGTCGATGAGCTGCGACTGCTTGGCGGGGTCGCCGTCGCCCTGGTAGGTGACCTTGACGCCGTACTGCTTGCCGGCGGCCTCGGCGCCGTTCTTGACGACGTCCCAGAAGGCGTCGCCGGCGCCGCCGTGGGTGATGACGGCGAAGTTGCCACCGCCGGCCGCAGGAGCGGAGCCGGCGGCGGGTGCGGCGCTCTGCGCGCCCTGCCCTCCGGAGGAGGAACAGCCGGTCAGGGCGAGTACGCCTGCCAGCGCCAGCACGATCGGGGTACGTCTCATCGGATACCTCCAAGACCAACGGGCTAGCCTGGTTCTACCGCACCGCGATCTATTTGTATAGACATACGGACCAGGGCTCGATCTACCCAAGTAGTAGAACGGAATCATTCGTTCCCGTATGCTGAAGGCATGACCAGCGCACCCATGAGCGGCCGCAAGGCTCAGGCCGCCCGCAACGACGAACTGATCCTCCAGGCGGCCCGGGCGGTCTTCACCGCCGACCCCGGCGCCCCCATAGCCGCCGTGGCCGAGAAGGCGGGCGTCGGGATCAGCGCGCTCTACCGCCGCTACCCCAGCAAGGAGGCGTTGCTGCAGAAGCTGTGCGGCGACGGGCTGAAGCTCTACGCCGCCGTGGCCCAGCAGGCGATGGACGACCAGGGCGACCCCTGGGAGGCGTTCGCCGCCTACCTGCGCGGCATCGTGGACGCCGACACCAACTCCTTGACGATCAAGCTGGCCGGCACCTTCCAGCCGACGGAGGAGCTCTACCACGACGCCGTCCACGCCGGCGACCTGGCCACCCGGCTGCACCACCGGGCGGTCGAGGCGGGCGTGCTGCGGGCCGACGTCACGGTGGCCGACATCGCGCTGCTGTTCGAGCAGATCGCCTCGATCAAGCTCGGCGACGGCGAGCGCACCTCCCAGCTCCGCCACCGCTACCTGACGCTGATGATGGACTCGCTGCGGGTGCCGCCCGCCCACCGCGATCTGCCCGGCCCGGCCCCGGAGGACGAGGAGCTGTCGGTCCGCTGGTACCCGAACCGCTGACCCAGCCGCTAGCCCAGCCGGAGGGCGAGGTCCAGCACGCGGCGGGCCCTGGCGACGATCGGGGCGTCCACGAAGCGGCCGTCGGGCAGGGCGACGGCCCCCGCGCCCGCCCGCTCGGCCGCCTCGACGATCTCGGCGGCCCTGGCCGTCTCCTCCTCGGTGGGCCGGAAGGCCCGCCGGATCCCCGGGAGCTGGGCGGGATGGATGGCGGTCCTGCCGAACAGGCCGAGCGCGCGGCCGGCCCGGCAGGAGGCGACCAGCCCGTCCTCGTCCTTGATGTCGGGGTAGACCGACATGGGCACCGGCGGCAGGCCCGCGGCGGCGGCGGCGAGCACGACCTGCAGCCTGAGGTGGTTCATGGCGTTCTCGTCCGTGACGGACAGCTCGGCGGCCAGGTCCTGCTCGCCCAGCGCCACGCCGGCCACGCGCGGGTGGGCGGCCACGGCGCGGGCCTCGACGATCCCGGCCGCCGACTCCAGCAGCGCGTACAGGGGGGCCGTGCCGGGGAGGGCGTCCAGCGCGGCGGGCGACTCGACCTTGGGCAGCCGTACGGCGTCGGCCAGCTCGCCCACGGCCGCCAGGTCGTCCAGGCCGCGCGCGGTCGTCACGTCGTTGACCCGGACGTGCACCGCCGGCCCGGCCTCCCTGGGCTCGCGCAGGTAGGCGACGGCGTGGGCGCGGGCGGCGTCCTTGGCCTCGGGCGCGACCGCGTCCTCCAGGTCGATGATGATCACGTCGGCGCCCGAGGCGGCGGCCTTGGCGAAACGTCCGGGGCGGTCGCCGGGCACGTACAGCCAGGTGACGGGGGCGTTCACGCGATCACCCCGGCCTCGCGCAGGGCCGCGACGGTCTCGGCCGGGTAGTCCAGCTCGCCCAGCACCTCGTCGGTGTCGTGGCCGAGCGGGCGGCCGGGCCAGCGGATCTCGCCGGGCGTCTCCGACAGGCGGAACAGCACGTTCTGCAGGGTGACCGTGCCCAGCTCCTCGTCCGGCAGCTCGACGAACGTGCCGAGCGCGGCGTACTGCGGGTCGCTCGCCAGGTCGGTGACGTCGTAGATGGGGGCGACGGCGGCCTGGGCCTCCTCGAAGCGGGCGATGACCTCGTCGGCGTCGCGGGCGGCGATCCAGGTGGCGACCGCCTCGTCCAGCTCGTCCACGTGCTGGACGCGGCCGTGGCCGCTGGCGAACCAGGGCTGCTCGACCAGGTCGGCCCGCCCGACGAGGGTGACGACGCGCTCGGCGATGGGCTGGGCGCTGGTGGAGATCGCCAGCCAGCGGCCGTCGCGGGTGCGGTAGGTGTTGCGCGGCGCGTTGCTGCTGGACCGGTTGCCGGTGCGCCGCGGCACGACCCCCAGCGCCTTGTACGCGGTCATCTGCGGCCCGAGCAGGCCCAGGATGGGCTCGATGATGGCCAGGTCGATGACCTGCCCGCGGCCGGTCGCCGCGCGGGCGTGCAGGGCCACCATGATCGCGTACGACATGGCCAGGCCCGCGATGCCGTCGGCCAGGGCCAGCGGCGGCAGGGTCGGGGGGCCGTCCGGTTCGCCGGTCATGGCCGCGAACCCGCTCATGGCCTCGGCCAGCGTCCCGAAGCCCGGTTGCCCGGACATCGGGCCGACCTGCCCGAACCCGGTCATCCGGGCCACGATCAGCCGGGGGTTGGCCTTGAGCAGGTCCTCGGGGGCCAGATTCCAGCGTTCGAGCGTGCCGGGACGGAAGTTCTCGATCAGCACGTCGGAGCGCTCGGCCAGGCGGCGCAGGATCTCCTGGCCCTCGGCGCGGGAGAGGTCGACGGCGGCGGTGCGCTTGTTGCGCGACAACGACTTCCACCACAGGCCCACGCCGTCCACCGAGGCGCCGTGGCCGCGCGAGGGGTCGCCGCGCCGCGGGTGCTCGATCTTGACGACGTCGGCGCCGAAGTCGCCCAGCATCATCGCGGCGGAGGGACCGGCGAACAGCGTCGCCGCGTCGATGACCCGCAGGTCGGCGAGACTTGTCATAGTTTGTAAGTTATAAGAAATAAGTCATAGCCGCGACCGGCCCGTGCGAGAGACTGGGGACATGACAGCCAGCGAGCCCACGCCGCCCATGAGCAAGGCCGACTACGTCTACAGCGTGCTGCTCGACGAGATCCGCGGCGGCCGCATCCCCGGCGGCACCGCCCTGCGCGCCGGAGCCGTCGCCCGGCGGCTCGGCGTCTCGGTCACGCCGGTGCGCGAGGCGCTGCGCCGCCTGGAGAAGGACCGCCTGATCAGCTACGAGGCCCACCACGGCGCGACCGTCATCGACCTGGGCGACGACGCCCTCGCCGAGTACTACGGCCTGCGCGCGGTCGTCGAGGGCCTGGGCGCGCGGCTGGCGGCGGCCAGGATCACCGCCGACGACCTCGTCCGGCTGCGCGACCTGCACCGCGAGATGGTCACCGACGCCGAGCAGGGCAGGTACGACCGGCTGGCCGAGCGCAGCAGCCGCTTCCACCTGAGCATCGTGGACATCGGCGGCCCGGCCTTCCTCGGCGCGCACGCCAGGTCGGTGCGCAACGGCGTCCCGGTGCCCGCCGAGGCGTCGTTGTGGCTGGACCCGGCGCGGGCCGGGCGGCAGCTGCGGGCCCACGAGGAGCTGCTGGCCGCCCTGGAGGCGGGCGACGCCGACGCCGCCGAACGCGTCATGATCGACCACATCCGGCAGGCCGGGGAGTACCGCAAGGACCACTGATGACAAACATCATCGTTCACACCCGGTTCATTGATTCACCGTGACGGGTGTTGCACGATGAGTCACTCTGATGGTCTTGCCGCGACCCCGACGCCGAAGGAGCCGACGCTGTGGCGGACGCGTGGACGCTCAATCCCGACTACCGCACCCCCTCCGTCCCCGCGGACGACTGCACCGAGCCCGGCCCCTGGCGCCACCCCGACGGCCAGGTGATGAACGGCGCCTACGAGCGCAGGCGTCCCAGGCGGCGCACCGAGGTCGTCACCGTCTGGTACGGCTACGCGCTGAGCCGCTGCCTGGGCCCCCGCATGCCGCGCTTCAGCAGCCCGCTGGTCTCGGCCTGGAACCCGGTGCTGGCCCAGGGGCTGAGCTGCGAGCCCGGGGCGCCGACGCCGTACCGCGACGAGCGCTGGTGCGACCGCTGGGTCGCCGAGGCCCTGCTGTACGGGCGCAAGCCGTACGGCACCTTCACCCTGCCCGCCGAGGACGCGCTGCGCTGGTTCGCCAAGAGCGGCGGCACCGGCCTGGTCTACCGGGCGCGCGCCGAAGGCGCGGGCGTCAGGGTCGTGGCGGGCACCACCGAGCCCTACGAACGGCTCTTCGACCTCGACTCCCTGATCGCCGACTACCGCGAGGCCCTGCCCGCCGAACGCGCCGAGGCCGAGGTGGCGGCGCTGGAGTCGCACCGCGGCCTGTCCCCCGCCCTGGCCTACGTGCTGGGCGAGGACGCCGAGGCGCGCTTCGCCGGCGCGCCGCGCTCGGTGCGCGGCCTGACCCTGGGCTACCCCCCGCGCGAGACGGCCGCCCGCGTCGCCGCCGATATGCTCGCCGGGTGACCATCAAGGGCATTCTGTTCGACCTCGACGGCACCCTGCTCGACCATCGCGGCGCGGCCGACGCCGCGATCACCGCGTGGGCGTCGGCGCTGGCCCCCGGCCATCCGCGCCTGCCCGAGGTCGCGGCGCTGTGGGCCGCGCTGGAGATCCCCCACCTGACCGCCTGGCAGGCGGGCGAGTGCTCGTGGGAGGAGCAGCGCCGCCGTCGCGTGCGCGCCCTGTGCCGGGAGCTGGCCGTCGAGGCGCCCGCCGATCTTGCGGCGGCCTTCGCCTCCTACGCCGAGCACTACCGGCGCGGCTGGGCCGCCTACCCCGACGCGGCTCCGGCGCTGGCCGAGCTGCGGGGCTACACGCTCGGCGTCCTGACCAACGGGTCGCGGGGCGTGCAGGAGGCGAAGGTGCGGGCGATCGGCCTCGACGTCGGCCCGGTGCTGACCGGCGAGGGCCTGGGCGGGCACTTCAAGCCGTCCCCCGCCTGCTACGCCGCGGCGGCGCGGGCCCTCGGGCTGCCGCCCGAGGAGGTGCTGCTGGTGGGCGACGACCTCGACAACGACGTACGCGGCCCGGCGGCGGCCGGCATGCCCTCGGTGTGGATCGACCGGCTGGGCGCCGAGGCCGCGCCGGAGGGGTTCCCCCGCCTCACCTCGCTCACCGAGCTGCCCGCGCTGCTCGCCTCCCGCCATTTGTCTGGACATTCTGACCTCGGTTAGGCTGATCGGCATGACCCCGAACCTGGCCATCGACCTGGACCGGTCCAGCCCCGTGCCGCTCTACTTCCAGGTGGCCGAGCAGATCGCCGAGGCGATCCGGCGTGGCGACCTGACGCCCGGCTCCCGGCTGGACAACGAGATCCTGCTCGCCGACAAGCTCGGCCTGTCCAGGCCGACGATCCGCCAGGCGATCCAATACCTCGTCGACAAGGGCCTGCTGGTGCGCAAGCGCGGCGTCGGCACGCAGGTGGTCCACGGCCAGGTCAAGCGCTCGGTCGAGCTGACCAGCCTCTACGACGACCTGCGCCGCGCGGGCCAGGAGCCGGCCACGCAGGTGCTCGCGCTGGAGCCGCGGCCGGTCGAGGAGGACAAGGCGGCCATCCTGGGCGTCGAGCCCGGCACCGAGATCCTCTACCTCGAACGCCTGCGCTTCGCCGCCGGCGAGCCGCTCGCCGTCCTGCACAACTGGCTCCCGCTGGGGCTGGCGCCGCTCTCCTCCGCCGACCTGGAGGGCCGCGGCCTGTACGAGCTGCTGCGCGGCGCGGGCGTGCGCATGCGGGTGGCCAACCAGCGCATCGGAGCCCGCGCCGCCGGCCAGGTCGAGGCCAAGCTGCTCGACGAGCGCCGCGGCGCGCCGCTGCTCACCATGGTCCGGACGACGTACGACGACCAGGGCCGGGCCGTCGAGCACGGCTCACACGTCTATCGGGCCTCGCACTACTCCCTTGAGGTCACCCTCATCGAGCGCTGAGGCCGCGCGGCGCTTGAGGTAGAGCGTGGTGCCGATGCCGAACAGCACGGCCACCCCGAGCCCGACCCACGAGAAGCCCTTCAGCCACTTCTCGGCCACCATCCCGAGATAGTAGATCACCGCGGTGGTGCCGCCCGCCCACACGATGCCGCCCAGCACGTTCGCCACCGCGAACCGCCAGTACGGCATGCGCAGCGCCCCCGCCAGCGGCCCGGCGAGGATGCGCAGCAGCGCGATGAAACGGCCGACGAACACGGCCCAGACGCCGTACCGGTGGAAGTAGTTCTCGGCCTTCGCGACGTGGCGGGGGCCGAAGTGGCGGGGGAAACGCCGGCCCAACCGGTCGAACAGCCGGCGGCCGCCCTTGCGCCCGATGGCGTAACCGGCCGAGTCGCCCACGATGGCCCCGGCGCTCGCGCACAGGCCCACCGCGACCGGGCTCACCACGCCCTTGGCGGACAGAATGGCGGCACTGACGAGCACGATCTCGCCGGGCAGCGGGATGCCGAGGCTCTCCAGGCCGATCACGAGCGCGACCATCGCGCACAACCAGGCGGCGGGGATCGCTTGCAGCCATTCGTCGATATGCACGCGGCCACCCTAACCCCGCGCCCCGCCTCCTCCGTCCGTCCGCCACCCGGAACGCACGCCCGCGCCACCTCCGGCCCTTGGGAGGCGGCAGGCGGGCGGGATGGGCGTCCGGGGCGAGGCGCTCGGCCTGTCCGGGGCGAGGCCCTAGGTTTGGCCGGCACTGTCAGCCGAGCAGGCCGCCGAGGCGGCCCTCCAGGACGAGCAGCAGGTCGGCCAGCAGGTCGGCGAGCTGGCGTTCGCGGTCGCGGGGAAGCCCGGCCAGCAGCTCGGTCTCGTAGTCGAGCTGCTCGGGCAGCAGGCGCAGGATCAGCTCCCTGCCGCGCTCGGTCAGTGAGAGGTGGGCGACGCGGCGGTCGCGTTCGTCCACCCGCCGGGCGACGAGCCCGATCTCCTCCAGCCGCCTGACCCGCTTGGTCACCGCGGCTCCCGAGGCGAACGTCTCGCGGGCCAGCCTGCCCGGCGTCAGCTCGCCGCCGACCCGGAGCAGGGCGCACAGGAGGTCGTACTCCGGGCGGCTCACGCCGGCGCGTCCGAGCGGGGCGTCGGCGGCCTGCTGCAGGAGCGCGGCGCACCGGTTGAGCCTGCCGATGACGGCGATCGTGTCCAGGTCGGCGTCGGGAAGGACCTGCCGCCATTGCCGCAACGCCTTCGCGACGGCGTCCTCCACGTGGTCGTTCCTCTCCTCGTGACGATCTTCCGGTGGCTCCGATCGTACGCGCCGGGGCCGCCGGGCGGGCGCGGCCGGGGCGGTCACGCGTACAGGGTGGCGAGCCTGCGGTGGCCCGCGCGCTCGGCGGCGGCGACGCGCTCGTGGGGCAGCGCCCCGCTCCACCACTCGCCCGCCGCGACGTCGGCGGCCTCGCGGACCTCCACCAGCGCCGCGCGGAGCCGGTCCCGTTCGTCCGGTTCCGGCGGCTCCTCCAGGATGCGCTCCAGGCGCAGGAGCCCAGCCCGTACGCGCCGGGCCGCCCGCCTGTCCGGGACCAGCACGCACGCCAGCAGGCCGGCCGCCGCGCCGACACACGTGTCCAGCCACCGGTCGGCCACCAGCTCGGCCACCGGCCGGGTCCCGGCGAACTCGCTCATGAGGATGGCCATCGGCGTGACGAACACGCTTCCCAGCCAGTAGTTGCGCGTGATCGCCGCCTCCGTGGCGAACTGCAGCCCCAGGACGGCCACGACGAGCGCCACCGCCCCCAGCCGGGTCACGGGGGCCACCAGGGTGAACAGCCCGACCCCGAGCAGGTTGCCGACGACGCGCTGGAGCGCGCGGCTCCAGGAGAGTGTCGTGTTGGCCGCGAACACGGCGGCCGCCGTCACCACCGCCCAGTACGGCCTGCCCACCCCCAGGGCCATCGAGCCCCACCCGGCCGCGGCGGCCCCGGCGAACACCATCGCCACCACCCGCCACCGCCTTCCCACCTCGGCGAAGACCATCGCCACGGCACGCCGCCGCCCTCCCACCTCGGCGGCCACCCGCGCGGCACCGGCCCGGCCGCCCTGCTCGGCGGCAATGCCGGCGAGTTCGGCCCGCTCGGCCGCGGGCGGCGCGACCTCGCGCAGGGACGGCAGCGGGCGGCCTTCACGCAGGTCGCGGGCCCAGCCGGTCAGCTTGTCGGCGCAGCCGATCGGTTCCCCGGCGGCGCCCGCGCCCGCCGACTCCGCGCGGATCAGCAGCCGGGACAGCGTCTCGCGCCGCCGGGCGGGGACGCCGGAGCGCAGGAGCGTCTGCCAGGCGGCGTTGACCGCCGCCGCGGCGGCATGGCGCGCCTGGTGCCGTTCGTGGGTCTCGCGCTCCCGGGGGAGGTCACCCGTTTCGGGGACGGTCCGGAGCAGGCGGGCGGTGGATTCGAGGGCGCGGGCGACGGCGACGCGTTCGGGTCCGTCGGGACGCAGGAGGCCGGGGGCCATGCCGACCGTCCAGGCCAGGAGCCCGCCGAGCGCGCCGAGGCCCACGTGCGCGGGTACGTCGCCCAGCTGCTGCGGTACGAAGACCGCACCGGCGGCGACGAAGGTGAGCACCACGTTCCCCGGCGGCCCGATCCGGGTGGCGTCGCAGACCGCCTTGTGCAGCCCGGCCAGCAGGGCGGCCACCGCCACCCGGACGGCGACCGAGTCGGTGAGTGACGAGGTGACCAGCGCGACCGCCGTGCCGGACAGCATGCCCAGCACCACCCAGGCCAGCGCCCTGGCACGGGCCGCGTACGGCAGGCCGTGCCCGTACAGGGCGCACATCGAGCCCGCGGCGGCGTACGGCACCAGGTCGAGCCGCCCGGCCCAGAGGAGGGCGACCAACGGGACGGCGAGGGCGGCGACGGCACTGAGAGCGGGTTTGTGCCAGATGTCGCCGACGGGCCCCAGGCGCAGCGCGGCGCGCACGGGCAGGCGCGCACGACGCCCGTACGGCGGGGGCGGGGACGGCAGGGCTGGGGATCGGAGGGCACTGGACATCCCTGAAAGTTTACCAGGTGTTTTACCTGTGAAATAAACCAGGTGGATGGCGGATCCTGCAACCGGTGATCAAGCG
This sequence comes from Nonomuraea sp. NPDC049607, assembly GCF_040675375.1. NCBI lineage: Bacteria > Bacillati > Actinomycetota > Actinomycetes > Streptosporangiales > Streptosporangiaceae > Nonomuraea > Nonomuraea sp. NPDC049607. The sequence goes on along the minus strand of NZ_JBFAOV010000020.1, from coordinate 88,507 downwards.
GCGGTCAAGCCGTCCCGGCTAGAAACTCCTTCGGAATCCGACGGAACGAGCCGCCCGCGCACCGGGCGGAGGACAGAACTGGGGAAGCACAGTGACCACGGGAACCCTGCTGGCTGTGGCGATCATCGCCGGGACGACGCTGATCACGGCCGCGGTCGGCGTGCCGTTCCTGATCATGGCGAGGAACGGGCAGCGGCTCCTGGCGACCGGGATTCCCGCGCTGGCCGTGGTCGAGTCGATGGCCGACACCCACATGACGGTCAACGACCAGCCCGTCGTCAGCTTCGGCCTGGTGGTGCAGCCGGACGAGGGCCCCGCCTACCGGGTCGCCCACCGTCAGACGCTGCCGCGCGTCCCCATGGGCCTGGTGGTCCCGGGCGCGGTGCTGCCGGTGAAGGTGGACCCGGCCCGGCCCGACCGCGTGCGCATCGACTGGGCCGCCTGGCGCCCCTCCCCCGCCGACGCCCCCTGGCGCCCGGCCACCCACTGAGCACGCCACCGCGACCACCGTCGCGTACGCCGCCGTGAACACCACCGCGAACATCATCGAGAACGTCACCGAGGAAACCGCCGTGAACATCCGCCTGGAACACCGCCGGGCGGTCACGGCAGGACCGCCGCGCGGGCTCTCGTGAACGGCGGGTGAATTCTGCCGTAAGGTCGCCTTTCCGGGACGCTCGCCCGACAACCGCACTCCCATAATCCCTCTCATGGGGGATATCTCGCGAAATGGGGTGCGATGAAGCGGTGGATCGGCGTCGTCCTGGCCGCCGTTCTGGCCGGGGTGGCGGTGGTCGCGGTCGTCCTGGGGAACCGCGGGCCCGAAGCGCCGGAACCGTCCGTGGTACGCGGCGTCATCGGCTCGGAGAAGAAGCCGTTCTTCGACGACCCGGCGGTCAGGGCCGCCTTCGCCCGGCACGGCCTGCGGGTCGAGGTGGACACCGCCGGCTCCCGCCAGATCGCCACGGACGTGGACCTCGGCCGGTATGCCTTCGCCTTCCCCTCCAGCGCCCCCGCCGCCGAGAAGATCAAGCGCGACCGGGGCGCGACGACGACGTTCTCGCCGTTCTACTCGCCGATGGCGGTCGCCACGTTCGAGCCCATCACGAAGCTGCTGGCCAAGGCGGGCCTGCTCAACAATTCCGGCAAAGGCCCCCAACTACTCGATATAAGGAAATATCTGGAATTAACGGCTAAAGGCACGCGCTGGGATCAAATTCCGGGGAACGATGTCTACCGGGCTCGCAAGCGGGTGCTGCTCACCACCACCGACATCCGTACGTCCAACAGTGCGGCCATGTACCTGGCGGCTCTCGGCTACGTCGCCAACGGCGAGAACGTGATCACCTCCGACGCGCAGATCGCCCGGATCGCCCCGGTTCTCACCCCCGTCGTCCTCGACCAGGGCTTCTCCGAGACCACGAGCGAAGCCTCCTTCGACGACTATCTGGCCCTGGGCGCGGGCAAGACGCCGATGCTCGTGGTGTACGAGGCGCAGTACCTCTCCCACGTCTTCGCCCGCGACGGCGCGATCAGGCCCGACATGCGGCTCGTCTACCCCTCTCCCACGGTGCTCAGCAAGCACACCCTGGTCCCGCTGTCGGCGCCCGGCGCCCGTGTCGGCGAGCTGCTGACCGGCGACCCCGAGCTGCGTTCGCTGGCCGCGGCGCACGGCTTCCGCACCGCCGACCCGCGGGCGTTCGCCGACCGGGCCGCCGCGGCGGGCGCGCCGGTCGCCGACCTGGTGGACGTGGTCGAGCCGCCCGTCTACGAGCGCCTGGACAAGCTGATCACCACGATCGACGCCTCCCGCCCGTGAACGCGCCCCTTCCGGCCCCTTCAGCAAGGAGAACTCCGACGTGTCCGATCTGGTGCTCACGCCGCCCGCGCCGGTCCAGCCGGTGCCGGTCGAGACGGCGGCCGGCATGCTGCCCCTGCCCGACGGGCGCGCGGCCGAGCTGGCCGCCAGGGCGCAGGACTTCGCCGGCGAGCTGAGCGGCCTCGACCCGCGCTCGCCGGAGTTCGGCCGCAAGGTGCACGACATCGCCTCGATGGGCGACACCGAGATCAGGTCCGCCTCGCAGGCGGCCAACCGCATGCTCAAGCGTCCGGTGGCGGCCCTGGACGCGGCCCGCGGCGAGGGCGCCGACGCCCAGGCCAGGGTGGCCGCCGACCTGGTGGCGCTGCGCCGCACGGTGGTGGACCTGGACCCCAAGCAGGCGTCCGGCGGGACGCGCAGGCTGCTCGGGCTGATCCCGTTCGGTGACCGGCTGCGCGACTACTTCGCCAAGTACCACTCGGCGCAGCGGCACCTGGACGACATCATCCGGGCGCTGAGGTCCGGCCAGGACGAGCTGCTGCGCGACAACGCCGCCATCGAGGGCGAGAAGGCGAACCTGTGGGAGACGATGACCCGCCTCCAGGAGTACGTGGTCATGGCCAAGGCCATCGACGCGGCCCTGGAGGAGCGCATCGCCCTGGCCGACGAGGAGCGGGCCACGGCGCTGCGCTCCGACGCGCTGTTCGCGGTGCGCCAGAAGCACCAGGACCTCCTCACCCAGCTCGCCGTCTCCGCGCAGGGCTACCTGGCGCTCGACCTGGTCCGCAAGAACAACCTGGAGCTCAGCAAGGGCGTGGACCGGGCGGCCACGACCACGGTGGCGGCGCTGCGCACGGCGGTGACGGTCGCGCAGGCGCTGGCGAACCAGAAGCTGGTGCTCGACCAGATCACCGCGCTGAACGCCACCACGAGCGACCTCATCCTGGCCACCAGCGAGATGTTGCGCACGCAGGCGGGCGCGATCCAGAACCAGGCCGCCTCGACGACCGTGGACCTGGACACGCTGCGGCAGGCGTTCGACAACGTGTACGCCACGATGGACACGATCGACGCCTTCCGCGCCAAGGCCGTGGACAACATGGCGGCGACGGTGGACAGCCTGGGCGCCGAGCTGGAGCACGCCCGCACGTACCTGGAGCGTTCGCGGGAGTCGGCGTGAGGCGCGGCGCCGGATGCGCGCTCGCGGCCGTCCTGCTCCTGGCCACCGCCTGCGGGTCCGGCGACGGCGGGCCGCCCGCCGACGGCCCCGAGGTGCTGCGGGTGCTGGCCGGCAGCGAGATCAAGGACCTCGAACCGCTGCTCGGCAAGGCCGCCGCGGAGATCGGCGTGCGGGTGCGGCTGACGTACACCGGCACGTTGGACGGCGCCGAACGGGTCGCGGGCGGGCGGGCCGACGGCGAGCTGGACGCGACCTGGTTCTCCTCCAACCGCTACCTGTCGCTCATCGACGGCGCCCCGGCCAGGCTGTCCACGCAGACCAAGATCATGGTGTCCCCGGTGGTGCTCGGCCTCAAGCCCGCCAAGGCGCGGGAGCTGGGCTGGGACAAGGGCCGGGTGTCGTGGTCGGACATCGCGGCGGCGGCCGGGCAGGGCCGGTTCAGCTTCGGGATGACGAACCCGGCCTCGTCCAACTCGGGGTTCTCGGCCCTGGTCGGGGTGGCCGCCGCGCTCTCCGGCGCCGACGGCGCGCTCAGCGCCGAGCAGGCCCGCGCGGTGACGCCCCGGCTCAAGGACTTCTTCTCGGCGCAGCGGCTGACGGCCGGCTCGTCGGGCTGGCTGGCCGACGCCTACGCCCGCGACCCGGACGTGGACGGCATGGTCAACTACGAGTCGGTCCTGCTCGGCCTGCGCGACCCGGTCACGCTGGTCTACCCCGACGACGGCGTGGTCAGCGCCGACTACCCGCTGACGCTGCTCGCCTCGGCCGCCGAGCCCAAACGGCGGCTGTACGGGAAGCTGGCGGCCTGGCTGCGCACCCCGGCCGTGCAGCGGGAGATCGTGACCGGCACGCACCGGCGGCCGATCACGCCCGGCGTGGCCCCCGATCCGCGCTCCGGCGCGGCCCAGCTCATCGAGCTGCCCTTCCCCAACCGGCGCGGCACGGCCGACGAGCTGATCGCCACCTACCTCGACCGGGTGCGCGTCCCCGCCGAGGCGCGGTTCGTGCTGGACACCTCCGGCTCGATGAGGGGCGACCGGATCGACGCGCTGCGGCAGGCGCTGGTGGCGCTGACCGGCGCCGACACCTCGGCCTCGGGCACGTTCTCGCGCTTTCGCGGCCGGGAGTCGGTGACGATGATCCCGTTCAACGACCGGCCGGGGACGCCGGTGCCGTTCACCGTCCCCGAGCGCGACCCGGCGGGCGCCCTGGCGCGCATCAAGGAGTTCGCCGAGGGCTTGCAGGCCAACGGGGGCACCGCGATCTACGACAGCCTCGCCGCGGCCTACGACCGTCCCGTCCCGCCGGGCCACTACGGCTCGATCGTGCTGATGACCGACGGCGAGAACACCGACGGCTCGGACTACGCCGCCTTCGAGTCCCGCTACCGCGCGCTGCCGGAGGATCGGCGGCGCACGCCCACGTTCGTGGTGCTGTTCGGCGAGAGCGACGACGGGGAGATGCGCCGGATCGCGGCGCTGACGGGCGGAGCCGTGTTCGACGCCCGCTCGACGTCGCTGAGCGGCGCCTTCAAGGAGATCCGTGGCTATCAGTGAGCGCGTCCTGCGCTACCTGGGCTCGACCAGGAACATCGCGGGCTGCCTGCTGGCGCTGCTCGGCCTGGCCGCGCACCTGCTGGGGCTGGCGGGCGCGTTCTGGCCGGTGGTCGTGGCGGCCCTGTACGGCGCGGGCGCCCTGCTGGCCCCGCCCGAGCGCCTGCGGCTGAGGGTCTCGCACGCCGAGATGGAGACGTCGGCACTGCGGGCGGACCTCGACGCGCTGCTGCGCCGGATCGAGGGCCGCTTCCCCGCCGACGTGCACCTGGCCGTGGAGGGCATCGCCGAGGTGGTCAGGGGCGTGCTGGGCCGGGCCGAGCAGCTGGCCGCCTCCCCCGACGAGCTGCACGTGGTGTCCCGGACGATCCGCGGCTACCTGCCGGCCGGCCTGGAGGCGTACGCGAACCTGCCGCGCGGGTACGCCCTGACCCGGCGGGCCGGCCGGGAGCGCAGCGCCCATGAGGAGCTGCTGTCCCAGCTCGCCCTCCTGGACGCCCGCCTGCGGGAGGTCGCCGACGCCGTCCACCGGGGTGACGAGCAGGCGCTGCGCGACCAGGGCCGCTTCCTGCGCGACCGGTTCGGCGGCTCGGACCTGGACCTGGACTGACCCGCCACCCCGGGCCCCGAACTAGCCCTGCGCTCCCGGGGTCACCCGTTCGAGCTCGAAGACCAGCGCGGACGCCGGGCGCAGGGCGGGGCCGGGAAGGCCCAGCTCGGCCAGCGCCGCGCCCGGCAGCCGGGCCGGCGCGAACACCCACTGCGGCAGCCCGGCGCCCTCCGGCAGCGGCCCCGCGGCGCGCACCTCGTAGAGGGCGTCCGGGTCGAGCCCGGGCAGCCGCAGCGGCTCGGGGCTGACGGCGACGCGGCTGGTGAGCTGGACGCAGGCGAACACGGCCCGCTCGGGCAGCACGACCCCGTGCAGCAGCGCCGACGGGTCGGGGTGGTCGGCCCGCACGACCCGGCCCGCGTGCAGCACCGGCCGCAGCCGCTTGTGCAGCGCGATCCAGACGCCCAGCTCCGCCAGCTCCTCCGGGCTCGCCGAGGTCAGGTCCCACTCCACGCCCATGTGGCCGAACATCGCGGTCGCCGCCCTGAACGCCAGCGGCAGCGCGCGGCCGGTGATGTGGTCGTGGGGCGCGCCGACGTGGCAGCCCATGCGGTCCGGCGGCACCAGCAGCCCGGTCCAGCGCTGGATGGCCTGCCGGTCGAGGGCGTCGTTGCAGTCGGAGGCCCAGACGCGGTCGGTGCGGGCCAGGACGCCGTAGTCGATGCGGGCGCCGCCCGACGAGCACGACTCGATCTCCAGCCCGGGGTGGCGGCGGCGCAGCTCGTCGATCAGCCGGTAGGCCGCCGCCGTCTGCGCGTGCACGCCGGGCGTCCCGTCGTGGACGGGCTCGGCCAGGTCGCGGTTGTGGTCCCACTTGATGTAGTCGAGCGCGTACTCGCGGGTCAGCGTGTCGAGGCGGTCGAGGAGGTGGTCGTAGACCTCGGGCCGGGCCAGGTCGAGCACCTGCTGGTTGCGCCAGAGCACGGGCGGCCGGGCGGCGCGGGCGAGCATCCAGTCGGGGTGGGCGCGGGCCAGGTCGGAGTCGGGGTTGACCATCTCGGGCTCGAACCACAGCCCGAACTGCAGGCCCAGCTTGCGTACGTGCTCGGCCAGCGGGTGCAGGCCGTCGGGCCACACGTCCTCGTCGACGTACCAGTCGCCGAGGCCGGCGCGGTCGTGGCGGCGGTGGCGGAACCAGCCGTCGTCGAGCACGAACCGCTCGACGCCCGCGGCGGCCGCCTTGTCGGCCAGGTCGCGCAGCCGGTCGAGGCCGTGGTCGAAGTAGGTGGCCTCCCAGTTGTTGAGGGTGACCGGGCGTACCGGGAGCGGGCGGGCGGCGCGCAGGTGGTCGTGCAGGCGGCCGCTCGCCTCGTCCAGGCCGCTGCCGGACCAGGTGAAGTAGACCCACGGGGTGGTGTGGCTCTCGTCCTGGGTGAGGGTGATCTCGCCGGGTTCGAGCAGTTCGCCGGCCGCCAGCACGGCCTGGCCCTCGACGAGCCGTTCGGCGTAGTGGACGTGGCCGCCGCTCCACCCGGCGTGCACGGCCCACACCTCGCCGGCGCGGAAGCCGAAGCCGGGCGTGCCGGCGACGAGCAGGCCGGTCGCGTCGTGGCCGGTACGTCCGCGGCGGTTCTCCCGCGACCACACTCCCTGCCCGAACTCCCGGCGCTGCGGCACCTTCTCCAGCGCCCACCGTCCGGTGAAGTCCAGCAGCTCCCCCGCCCGCGCGGGCAGCGGCAACGCGCAGACCAACCCCTGCAGCCGGTACGGCGAGGCGGCGGTGTTGGTCACCGTGTGCCGCATCGTCACGACGCCGGAGGCGTCCATGACCAGCTCGCTGAGCAGCCGCAACCCCGCCTCGGCGTCCACGGCGGCGACGGTGACGCGGCCGCCGGCGCCCGGCTCGGCCGCCGTCTCGACGTTCTCGGCGGTCCAGCGCACCGGCCAGTGCTCGCCGGCCCGGTCGCCGGACAGCCCCGGCCGGCCGAACCAGGACTCGTCCTGGCCGGGCAGCAGCGACAGGGCGGGGGTCAGCGACAGCAGGGCGGGCAGCAGGTCGGCGCCGGTGACCGCCCCGAGGTCGGCGCCGAAATGCCGCACCCGCGGCAGCCCGGGGCCGGAGTCGTCGAGCACCAGGGCCGAGCCGGCCGCGGAAAGGATGACGGGGGGCACGTCACGCTCCTCTAGGTCGAGAAAACACATGAAATATCACGTGAGATGAGACGTTACCCGGCTGGCGCGGCAAGGGCCCGCCGTGACGGACTGCCCGGCCTTTCCGGCCCCTGGGCGGCGGAGGAGAGAAAGGGGCCTGCTCCGCGAGCCCGGACAGGAGGGCATGTACACTCCTCTTCGGAAACAGACCGTAGCGCTGCGTGACGCATCATGGCATCCGGCGTCTTCGGCCAGGGGCGGGTCCCCGTAGTCAGCAGCACTTTCCCCCGCCCGGACCAACAGCGGGGAGCCGACATGGATTCTCTTCACCTGACCACCAGCCGCCACGACACGACCGTGACCGTCTCCCTGTCCGGAGAGCTCGACATCGCCACCACCGAGGCCGTCCGCGGCCACCTGCTCGGCGTGCTGGAGGAGGCCGGGCGGGCGCACCGGCCGGACATGTCCGTGGTCATCGAGGTGAGCGGCCTGTCCTTCATCGACGCGGCCGGGCTCGGCATCCTGGTCTCCGTGCACAACCAGGCCGCCCGCGGGCACACCACGGTGCGGCTGGCCAACGTCCCGCCCAACATGAAGCGCCTGCTGCGCATCACCGGCCTCGACGCGCACCTGACGCCCCAGTCGTAACGGTAGGCCCGCCTTGAGTAGGTTGTGGGCGTGTCGATGATTCAGGTTCCTGGCCCGATCCCCGCCAGGCTGGAGGACGGGTTCGACCGCGTGCTGCGCGAGCAGCGGCTGCCCGCCGGGTTCCCCCAGGACGTGCTCGACGAGGCCGACTGGGTGGCTCAGGTGCCCAGGCTGGAGGCCAAAGACCTGACCGACGTGCCGTTCGTGACCATCGACCCGCCGGGCTCGATGGACCTGGACCAGGCCCTGCACCTGGAACGGCTGCGCGACGGCTACCGCGTCTGGTACGCCATCGCCGACGTCGGGGCCTTCGTCCGGCCCGGCGGCCCGATCGACGCCGAGGCCCGCACCAGGGGCGAGACGGTCTACCTGCCGGTGGGCAGGGTGCCGCTGCATCCCAAGGTGCTGTCGGAGGGCGCGGCGAGCCTGCTGCCCGGCGCGACCCGGCCGGCCGCGGTCTGGCGGATCGACCTCGACGCCGACGCCCGGATCGTCGGCGCGGACGTGCAGCGCGCCCGGGTGCGCAGCCGCGAGCGGCTCGACTACGCCTACGTGCAGGCGGCCGTGGACACCGCCACCGCCGACGGCACGCTGGGCCTGCTGGCCGAGATCGGCGCGCTGCGGCTGGGGCTGGAGCGGGCGCGCGGCGGCGTCACCCTGCCCACGCCCGAGCAGGAGGTCGTCCGGGACGGCGACGGCGGCTACCGGCTGGAGTTCCGCGTGCCGCTGCCCGCCGAGGCGTGGAACGCCCAGATCTCGCTGCTGACCGGCATGGCCGCCGCCTCGATGATGCTGGACGCCGAGGTCGGCATCCTGCGCGTGCTGCCCGCGCCGCAGCCGGACGACCTGGCCAAGGTGCGCAGGGTCGCGCAGGCGCTCGGCGTGCCGTGGCCCGAGGGCGCCGGTTACGGGGCGGTCGTGCACGACCTCGACGCGAAGAACCCGCAGCAGGCGGCGTTCCTGCAGGAGTCGAAGGTGCTGCTGCGCGGCGCCGGGTACGCGGCCTTCGACGGCGCGCCGCCCAAGCTGGCCGAGCACGCGGCGGTGGCGGCGCCGTACGCGCACGTCACGGCTCCGCTGCGGCGTCTGGTGGACCGGTACGCGACCGAGGTGTGCCTGGCGGTCGCGGCGGGCGAGCCGGTGCCCTCCGACGTACGGGCCGCGCTGCCGCTGCTGCCCGACATCATGTCGGTGACCGGCCGCCGCGCCGGGGCGGTCGACCGGGCCTGCGTGGACCTGGTGGAGGCGTTCCTGCTGCGGGAGCGGATCGGGCAGTCGTTCGAGGCGATGGTGATCGACGTGGACGAGCGCCGCGGCGGCGGCCAGGTGCAGCTCGTCGACCCGGCCGTGATCGCCCGCTGCGACGGCGTCCTGCCCCTGGGCGAGCGGGTCACCGTACGCCTGACGCAGGCCGACCCGGCCACCCGCGAGGTCCGCTTCACCCTGGCCTGAGACCGCCCGCCTACCCCACGGGCATGGTGAGGGCCGCGCGCGGACGACCTCGCGCGCGGCCCCGGTGGCCCTGCGCTCACCGCTTGAGCGGCGACCATCCCGCGCCGACCCCCAGCAGGTGGAGGGCGACGCACAGCAGCCCGGCGGTGGTGAGCGTGCCCGCGGTGAGCACGTTGCCGACGGCCGTGCCGGCGATGTCGAAGATCAGGGCGAGCAGGAAGAACAGGGCGGCGATGAGAGCGAACACGGGCTACCTCCCGAGCTGACCGGACCCCGGCGCGACGCGCGGGAATCCCTTTCCTACGCCTTGGGGATGTCCGCCGGGTTCAGCTGGGAAACTGCCCCGAGGGTGACGATCTGTAGCCATATGACGACACCAGCTTGACCGGCCGGTCAGTCGGTCCCGGCGCGCATGCCGTCGCAGACCACCGCGGCCATCCGCCCGGCCGCGCCCCTGGCCCGCGCGTGGCGTTCGGCCGCCAGGGCTCCGCGCAGCAGGTCGCGCACGTCGTCGGCGGACAGCTCCCGGCGTACGGCCCCGGCGCGCTGCGCGCGGGCCAGCAGCCGGCCGAGCGCGTCGGCGAAGTCGGCCTCCAGGACCGAACCGAGCCCCGCGCCGCCTTCCAGCAGGTCGCACAGCGCCCGGTTGGCCGCCGCCTGCTCGGCGACCCGGCGGAACCAGCCGAAGAAGGCCCGCCCGGCGTCCTCGGCGGTGGCCAGCGCGCGGGCGTCGGCCACGAAGCGTTCGGCCCGGCCCAGCAGCACCGCCTCCAGCAGCGCCTCCTTGGTGGGGAAGTGCCGGTGAACGGTACCGACCCCGAACCCGGCGCGGCGGGCGATCTCGTCGAGGGAGATGGTCAGCCCGTCGGCGGCCAGCGCCTCCTGCGCGATCTGCAGGACCCGCTCGCGGTTGCGGCGGGCGTCGGCGCGTAACGGCCGGGCGGAGCGGTGGTCGTCGCCCACGGGGAACCTGCCTTCGGCAAGCGGAGGGAGGGCTCCGATTCTACCGGGCGGTAGCCCGGCGTGGCGCGGCCGCCCGCCCTGGCCGGAGCCAGGAGGGGCGGCCGCATGGGACCCCGCGCGGACCTTCGGCGCGGTGCCGTCGGACCGTGCCACAAGGACGCTGCCGTCAGGACGTCGCCGTCAGGACCGGGCCGACAGGACCGGGCCGTCAGGGCGGCGTGCTCAGGCGCGGTCGGAGGCCGAACGAGCCGACGCGCTTGAGCCGGATCCGCTCCTCGCGAGGCACCGGCTCCACCTCCACGATCCGCGCGCCCTCCGGCACGTGACGCAGGTCGTGCGTGATGAGGATGGTGGTGCGCCCGGCCATCAGCCGCCGCAGCGGCTTCATGATCTGGGCGACCGTGGCGTCGTCCAGCCCGGTCATGGGCTCGTCGAGCACCAGGACGGGCGCGTCGCGCAGGATGGCCCTGGCGATCCCGATCCGCTGCCGCTGGCCGCCCGACAGCAGCCGGCCCCGCTGCCCGACCGGGGTGTCGTACCCCTGGGGCAGCAGCTTGACGAAGTCGTGCACGCCGGCCGCCTCGGCCGCCCTGATCACCTCGTCGAGCGAGGCGCCCGGCCGGCCGTAGGCGATGTTGTCGCGTACGGACCCCGAGAACAGCAGCGTCTCCTGGTGCAGGATCGCCACGCTGTCACGCAGCGACTCCCGCGTCAGGCCCCGGATGTCGCGGCCGTCGAGCAGGACGCGTCCCTGTCCCGGGTCGTAGAAGCGCAGCAGCAGCTTGGCCATCGTCGACTTGCCGCTCCCGCTGGGCCCGGTGCAGACGATCAGCTCGCCGGGCCCGGCGGTGAACGACACGTCGCGCAGGGCGGGCCGCGTGCGTCCCGGATAGGTGAAGCCGACGCCGTCGAACTCCACCCGTCCCTCGGCCCGGCCGGGCAACGCCACCGCTCCCTCGGGGTCGGTGACGAGGGGCCTGGCGCGCAGGACCTCGATCACGCGGTCGGACCCCGCCGCCGCCTCCGACACCGTCAGCGCGAGCTCCCCCAGGCTCTGCACGGCCGGGTAGAGCATCGCCAGGTAGGCGGCGAAGGCGAGCAGGCCGCCCAGAGTGAGCCGTCCGGAGACGATCTCCCAGGCGCCGAATCCGATGACGACGATCAGGCAGACCGTCTCGATGACCTGGACGACGGGCTGGTAGAGCCCCGACAGCCAGGCCTGGGACAGGTTGGCGCGCAGCCAGCGCCGGCCCTCGCCGTGCAGGCGCCCGGACTCGGCCCCCTGCCGGTTGTAGGCCTGGACGAGCGCCTGGTTGGCCAGGCCCTCCTCCAGCACGCTGTTCATGGCGCCGTTGCTGAGCCGCTCGCGGGCCGCCGCCGTCCTGAACCTGGCCGCGAACAGCTTCGAGACGACCAGGAACGCCGGGATCAGCGCCATCGTGACGAGGGCGAGGTCCCAGCGGATCAAGAAGGCGGCGCCGGCGAAGAAGATCGCGCTGGCCGCCGTGGTGAACAGCTTGACCAGGCCGGAGCCGATCAGTTCCTCGATGGCCTGGATGTCGTCGGTCAGCCGGGCCATCAGGTCGCCGAGCCGCCGGTTCTCCGAGAAGTCCGGCGACAGGGTCTGGATGTGCGCGAACACGCTGTCGCGCAGGGCCAGCAGGAATCTTTCCGCGCCGTACGCCGTGGCGTACGTCCCGACGAAGGACGTCACCCCGGCGAAGGCGGCGAGCCCGAGCCAGGTGAAGGCGGGCGCCCAGAAGGCGTCCAGATCCCGTGTGGCGAGCACGTCGTCGGTGATGTGCCCGAACAGGCGGATCGCGGCGACCTCACAGAGTGCTGCAAGGACGGCGAACACCACGCCACACGCGAAAAACCGGCGCAGGCCTTTCGTGTCCGGCCAGAACTCGCGAAAGGTTCGGCGAATAGACACTGCGGGAGCGAGTTCACGGCCGGAGAGCGCAAGGGAGAGCCGGCGGCTGGGCCGCCGGCTCTCACGGGGTTGCTCTACCACCCCCAGCCCCACCACCTGCGGAAGTTGCAGCAGCGGCGGCGGGCCCACCGGCGCCTACGGCAGCGCCAGGACTCCTGGAAGCCGGCCTGGGTCAGCTGGTTGCTAGCCATATCTTCCTCCCCCGTATGGCTGTTCCATTCGACAAATGGGACGATACCCACGAATTCACGGCAAATCACCAGAAGTTCGGCTGTTAATACGAGACTTGACCGGTGAATCCCGGCCACAAAGGCGCTTCCGAAGGCCCGTTAAATGAGCCGTAAATCGCCAAATCCGCTAATAGCGGTCACGGAACGCTCAAAGATGCTACTCAGAACTGGTTCTCACCTAATCGGAAAACCCGAAGGGCGGGCGGATCCGGCCGGATCCGCCCGCCCTTCGCGGACATTCCCGCACACCCAGGTGATGCGAGGGGATTCAGGTGAGCGCAGAGGCTCAGGTGAGCGAGGAGTAGGCCACCACGCCGCGCCGCATGGCGTCCATCGCCTTGCCCGCGGTCTGCTTGATCTTGCTGCCCTCGGGGGCCGCGTTCCCGAGCTGACCGAGCAGGTCCATCAGCTGCTTGATCCACCGTACGAAGTCGCCGGCCGCCAGCTCGTTGCCGGCCACGCCCTCCATCAGCACCGCGTCGAGGCTGTGGCCCTTGGTCCACCGGAAAGCCGCCCACGCGAACCCCAGATCGGGCTCACGGATCGTGGACAGCCCGTGGTCGGACTCGATGCCCTCCAGCTCGCCCCAGAGCCGGATCATCGACGACAGCGCGTCCTGGGCCCGCCCGGCGGGCACCTTGGGACGGCGCGCGTCGTCGGACTGCCGTGACTCGAACACCAGCGCCGACACGCAGGCGGCCAGCTCGGCCGGTTCGAGCTCCTCCCACAGGCCGCCGCGCAGGCACTCGGCGGTCAGCAGGTCGAGCTCGGTGTAGAGGCGGCCCAGGCGGCGGCCCTCGTCGGTGACGGTCTCGCCGTCGAGGTAGCCGAGCTGCTCCAGCACCGAGCAGATGCGGTCGAAGGTGCGCGAGATGACGTGGGAGCGGCCCTCGACGCGGCGGCGCAGCCCCTCGGTCTCACGCTGCAGCTTGTAGTAGCGCTCGGCCCAGCGGGCGTGGTCCTCCCGCTCGTCGCAGCCGTGGCAGGGGTGCTGGCGGATGAGCCGGCGCAGCTCGTTGACCTCGTCGTCCTCGATCGAGTGGTCGCGCGCCCTGGCCGGCTTGCCGAGGTCGCGGTCGCCGATCTTGGCCAGCAGGGTGGAGACCAGGTTGGCGCGTTCCTTCGGCGAACGTCCGTTGAAGTTCTTGGGGATGCGCAGCTTCTCCAGCGGCTCGACCGGCACCGGGAAGTCGGCCGGGTCGAGCTTCTTGATCTGCTTGCCGATCGTCAGCACCAGCGGGTTGGGGCCCTGGCCGCGCGGGTTGCGGCCGGGGTCGAGCACGATCGCCAGGCCCGCCCTGCGCCCGCCCGGCACCCGGATCACGTCGCCGGGCTGGAGCGCCTCCAGCGAGCGCGCGGCGGCCGCGCGCCGGGCCGCGCCGCGCTGCTTGGACAGCTCGGCCTCCCGGTCCGACAGGCGCCGGCGCAGCGCGGCGTACTCGGGGAAGTCGCCCAGGTGGCACGTCATGGCCTCCTGGTAGCCCTCCAGGGCCTCCTCGTGCTTGCGCAGCTGCTTGGCCAGGCCCACGACCGCCCGGTCGGCCTGGAACTGCGCGAACGACTCCTCCAGCAGCGTGCGGGCGCGCTCGCGGCCGAACTGGCCCACCAGGTTGACGGCCATGTTGTAGGACGGCTGGAAGCTGGAGCGCAGCGGGTAGGTGCGGGTGCCGGCCAGCCCGGCCACCGACAGCGGGTCCATGCCCACCTGCCACAGCACGACCGCGTGGCCCTCGACGTCGATGCCGCGCCGCCCGGCCCGCCCGGTGAGCTGGGTGTACTCGCCCGGGGTGAGGTCGGCGTGGGTCTCGCCGTTCCACTTGTCGAGCTTCTCGATCACCACGCTGCGGGCGGGCATGTTGATGCCGAGCGCCAGCGTCTCGGTGGCGAAGACGGCCTTGACCAGGCCGCGGGTGAACAGCTCCTCGACGACCTCCTTGAACGCCGGCAGCATGCCCGCGTGGTGGGCCGCCAGGCCGCGCTCCAGGCAGTCGCGCCACTCCAGGTAGCCCAGCACGGCCAGGTCCTCGTCGGGCAGGTGCGCGGTGCGCTCGTCGACGAGCTGCCTGATCTCGTGGCGCTCACGGTCGGTGGTCAGCCGGATCCCGGCGTGCAGGCACTGCTGGACGGCCGCCTGGCAGCCGGCGCGCGAGAAGATGAACGTGATCGCCGGGAGCAGCCCCTCGGAGTCGAGCTTCTCGATCACCTGGGCCCGGTCGGGCGGCCGCGAGCGGTGGACCTTGCCGTAGCCGCCGCGCCCGCGCCGCCCGGCCATGAGCCGCTCGGCGTCGCGCGTCACCCGCATCAGCGTGGGGTTGATGCGCAGCGTCAGGTCGTCGGTCATGAACATGTCGTAGATGCGGTTGCCGACCATCATGTGCTGCCACAGCGGCACCGGCCGGTGCTCGTCGACGATGACCGTGGTGTCGCCGCGCACCTCGCCCAGCCACTCGCCGAACTCCTCGGCGTTGCTGACGGTCGCCGACAACGCCACCAGGCGCACCGACTCCGGCAGGTGGATGATGACCTCTTCCCACACCGCGCCGCGGAAGCGGTCGGCCAGGTAGTGGACCTCGTCCATGACGGCGAAGCCGAGCCCGGCCAGGGTGGCCGAGCCGGCGTAGAGCATGTTGCGCAGCACCTCGGTGGTCATGACCACGATCGGGGCCTCGCCGTTGACGCTGTTGTCGCCGGTGAGCAGGCCGACCTTGGCCGTGCCGTAGCGCTTGACCAGGTCGTTGTACTTCTGGTTGGACAGCGCCTTGATGGGGGTGGTGTAGAAGCACTTGCGGCCCTGCTCCAGGGCCAGGTGGACGGCGAACTCACCGACGACCGTCTTGCCCGACCCGGTGGGCGCGGCCACCAGGACGCCGTCGCCGGCCTCCAGGGCCCGGCAGGCGTCGAGCTGGAAGTCGTCGAGCTCGAAGTCGTAGAGGCCGCGGAACGTTCTCAGCGCCCCTCCGTCGTCCCCGTGCTTCTGACGGAAGGCCGCGTAGCGTTCCGCTGGCGTTGTCATACCCGTCACCCTACCGAAATCGCCATTCCGGTCCGTCCCGGCGGACTCGGCCCACGGCGAACGGCCTTTACGTTGGAGATCAAGTGATCACACGGAGCGCGCCGGGCTGGATCTCGCAGGTGACCGGCACCGGCCCCACGCGCTCGCCGTCGGCGTAGGCCACCACGTCGGACGCCTCCAGCGTGACCCGGCGGGCCCGCCGCACCGACACCGCAGGATGGCCCACATGCGTGCCCCGGTAGACGCCGGGGAAGACGCGCAGGAACTCGCCCTTGGACACCGCGCCGACCATCATCACGTCGAGCAGGCCGTCGTCGGGCGAGGCGTCGGGGCACACGCGCATGCCCGCCCCGTACGAGCGGGTGTTGGCCACGGCCACCATCATCGCCTCCTGCTCGACCACCTCGCCGTCGTCGAGCGTGACCCGGAACGGGATCGGCCGGAAAGCGCGCAGCTCCTCGGCCACCGCCACCAGGTAGCGGCCCTTGCCCGGCGGCCAGGTGCGCCGGTTGGCGCGCTCGTTGACGCGCGAGTCGAAGCCGCAGCACAGCACCCCGGCGAACAGCTCCTCCGACTCCCCCGCCCGGACGCGGGCCGCGTCGACCGGCCGGGCCCGCATCCGCAGCACGGTCCTGGCCGCGGCCAGCGGGTCGCGGTGGGCCAGGCCCAGGGCGGCGGCGAAGTCGTTGCCGGTGCCGGCCGGGATGATGCCGAGCGGCACGTCGGTGCCCGCCACGGCCTGGACGGCCAGATGGACCAGCCCGTCGCCGCCGAAGGCGACCAGTGCGTCGGGACGCTCGGCGACGGCGGTGCAGGCTCGTTCGAGCGCGTCGGCGGCGTCGGAGCCGACGATCACCGACAGCTCGGCGCCGCCGGCCCGCAACCGGCGGGCGACGGGTTCGAGCAGTCGCAGGGTGCGCCCGCCGCGCGCGGCGGGGTTGACGAGCAGGGCGATTTGGGGGGCCACGCCCGGAACCTATCGCCTATCGGGCGCCATCGGAATCCTCGGCCTCCGGCGGGACGTCCGCCAGCGGGGAGGCCTCGTCGTCGGACAGGTGCGAGAAGTCCTCGCCCGCGGGTCTGCGGCGCTCCCGCGCGTACATGAAGAGCTCGGCGAGGAAGTACAGGATGATCATCGGCGCGGCCAGCGCCATCATGGTGAGCGGGTCGCCACCGGGGGTGATGACCGCCCCGAACACGAACATCGCGAAGATCACCGTACGCCGGTGCTTCTTGACGGCCGCGTGGGACAGGACGCCGATGACGTTGAGGAAGACCAGCAGCAGCGGCAGCTCGAACGACACGCCGAAGATCAACAACATGATCAGGACGTAGTCGAGGTACTCGTCGATCGAGATCGTCGCGACGGTGTCCTCAAGGGAGAAGCTCAGCAGGATGCCGAGGCTGGTGTCCATGATGACGTAGGCCAGGCCCGCGCCGAACACGAACAGCGGGACCGCCAGCCCGAGGAAGGCGATCGAGTAGCGCTTCTCGTTGCGGTAGAGGGCAGGGGTGACGAAGGCCCAGATCTGGTAGAGCCAGACCGGTGAGGCCACCACGACGCCCACCATCGCCGAGACCTTCAGCGTGATGAAGAAGGACTGGAAGATGCCGTTGTAGACCAGGCTGCAGTGACCGTTGAGCTGGCGCGACTGCACCGTCTCGCAGTAGGGGGCGCGCAGCGCCTCCCACACCGGGTCGAACAGGATCCAGCCGACGACGATCCCCACGACCACCGCGAGAACCGCGATGAGCAACCTGTTGCGCAGTTCGCGCAGGTGCTCCATGAGCGGCATCCGGCCCTCGGGGTCGGGGGCCGATCCGGAATCGCTCGACCGTTTGAGCAGCGCCATTCGCAGTCCAGGGGTGAGGGAGGAGGAAGGGGGGTCAGCCTTGCTTGTCGGCCTGGGCGGCGGCGCTGGCGCGCAGCCGGGCGGCCTGCTCCTCTAGCTGGCGGGCCTGCTCCTCGGCCGACAGCGCGGGGGCCGGGGCGGGAGCGGGGGCCGGGGCGGGCGTGATCGGCTGCGGCGCGGGCTGCTGCGCCGGAGCCGGGGCCGGGGCCGGGGCCGCCTGGGCCTGGACCGTGGTGTGGGGCGTGTCGTCGTCGTCATCGCGGAGCTTGGCGGTCTCCGACTTGAAGATGCGCAGCGACCTGCCGACGCCTCTGGCCACATCGGGCAGCTTCTTGGCACCGAACAGCAGGACGAGCACGCCTGCGATGATCAGGAGCTCGGGAACTCCAAGGTTCGACATGAAACGTCCTTTATCAGCGAGTGCCGGTCTTCAGCCCCGATGGTACGCCCCCAGGGGCCGTGGTCTCATCTCCCCGGGGCGTCAATCTGGCCTGCATGGGCTCCAGACGTGCCTTCGCCGCGGCGACCTCCCGTTTCAGGGAACGTGCCGCGGCCGCGGCCCTCGCGCCCGCGACGCCGAGCACGGCCAGCCCGGCCAGGACCAGCCCGGCGGCCCAGAAGATCCACGTCATGACTGCTGAGCGTACAGGGCCAGGGCCCGCTCGGCCTCCTCGCGCACGGTCTCGGCCATCCGGGGCGGGGAGACGACCCGGCCGGTGTCGCCCAGCCGCAGCGCCAGCTTGACGATCCAGTCCTCGTCACGCGCCCGCAACGTGATCTTCAGTCGTCCTTCACCGAGCTCGGCGACCTCCTCGCACGGGTAGTACTCGGCCACCCACCGCCCGGCGGCGCTGACCTCCAGCTCGACCAGCTCGTCGGTCGGCGAGGGACGGAAGACGCCCCGGGTGACGTCGATCGGCTCGGCCTCCGCCGGCGGGTCGGCCGGCACGTCGAGCACGTCGACGCCGAGCACCCGGTCGAGCCGGAACAGCCGCATCGCCTCGGCCCGGTAGCACCAGCCCTCCAGGTAGGTGCGGCCGTCGACGACCACGACGCGGGTCGGGTCGACCTCGCGCGGGGTGACCTCGTCGCGCCCGGGCACGTAGTAGCGCAGCGACAGCCGGCGCCGGCCGGTGAGCCCTTCGCGCACCCGGCCGAGGGCGTCGGGGGCGGCCTCGACGTCGAAGGCGACCTGGCTGCTGACGGTGGCCGCGCCCTCGCCCGCGGCGCGCTCCAGCTTGGCCACCACGCGCGGCAGCGCGTCGCCGGCGGCCACGTCGGCCAGCTCGGGGGTGGCGGCCATCATGCGCAGCGCGACCAGCAGCGCGCTGGCCTCGTCGATGCCGAGCCGCAGCGGCCTGGCGATGGTCTCGGCGTTGTCGATGATGATCTCGCCGCCGTCCCAGGAGACGTCGATGAGGTCACCGGGGGTGTGGCCGGGCAGACCGCACATCCACACCAGTTGCAGGTCGTCGATGAGCTGCTTCTCGCTCAGCCCGAACACCTCGGCGACCTCGCCTACCTGCGCCCCCGGATGGGACATCAGGTACGGCACCAGCGCCAGCAGCCGGGGCAGCCGGTCGGCCGAACCGCTCATGCCAGGGTTCCCTTCAGTCGGCGGATGACGGCCTCGCGGGCGTCCGGCGGCCCGACCACCTGGACGTCGGCGCCGAGGCTGGCCATCCAGCCCGCGAGGCGTTCGGGGTCGGTGAAGGCCAGCTCGGCCTCGTCCCAGCCGTCCTCGCGCGGACGCACGGCCCTGGCGAGCTGGCGCAGGCCCTCGCAGCAGCCCCGGCGCACCCGGATGACGGCGACGCGCTCGTCCACCGGCTCCTCGGGGAAGCCGACCATGGCCCGCAGGTCGACGCCGTGGGGCACCTCGACGACGCCGGGGCGGCCGACGGCGCCGACCGGGCCGGTGATGCGGCTGAGGCGGAAGGCGCGCGGCGCGGCGCGGTCGCGGTCGAACCCGGCCAGGTACCAGCGCCCGCGCCGGCTGACCACGCCCCAGGGCTCGACGGTGCGGGCGCGCACGGTCTCGCTGCCGGAGGCGCGGTAGTCGAAGCGCACCACGCGGCGGTCGCGCACGGCGTCCCACAGGGCGGGGAAGGCCGGGTCGCGGGTGTCGACGCGCAGCTCAAGGGCGCCGCCGCCGATCGGGCCGCCGACCGGCTCGTCGGTGGCCACGCCGGCGGCGCGCAGCTTCAGCAGCGCCCCCGAGGCGGCCTCGGCCAGGCTGGCCCGCTGCCACACCTGCGCCGCCAGGCCGAGCACGGCGGCCTCGTCGGCCTCCAGGGTGATCTCCGGCAGCTCGTACGACTGGGGATCGATGCGGTAGCCCGGCTCGTCCTCCCACGGGTCGCGTACGACGTCGATGGGGATGCCGATCTCGCGCAACTCGTTCTTGTCGCGTTCGAACATGCGCTGGAACGCCTCGTCGCCATCGCGGTCGTAGCCGGGAACCGCCTGGCGGATCTGCTCGGCCGACAGCGGGCGCCGGGTGGCGAGCAGGCAGATCACCAGATTCAGCAACCGCTCGGTCTTACGGCGCGACATCTGCCTCACTCCTCCTTCATCGACGCTACCCTGCCCCCGTGATCAGATGGCGCAAGGGCGAGGTTGTCCGGATCCGACGCGAGTGGCCGGGAGCGGTGGAGCTGGACGTCGCCGTACCCGAAGGTGAGTGCCGGGCACTGGCCTACCCCCCATTGGTGGGCCGCCCGGAACCCGGCGACGAGGTGCTGCTCAACACGACCGCACTCGCGATGGGTCTCGGTACGGGAGGTTACGCCATGGTGGTGGCCGTCCCGAACCGTTTGCCGCAAGATCCGGAGGGTCCGGGGCACCTGGTGAAGGCCCGCTACACCCCGCTGCAGGCCACGGTGCTGGGCGCCGACGAGCAGGATTCGGAGTTCCACGACGTCCTGAGCGAGGCCGACGACCTGGCCGGGATGCCGGTGATCGTGGCCGATCTGCATTCCGCGCTGGCCCCGATCCTGGCCGGCCTGTACGACGGCGCCCCCGGCCTGCGGGTGGCGTACGTGATGCAGGACGGCGGCGCGCTGCCCGCCTGGTTCTCGATGTCGGCGGCCCGCCTGCGCGAGGTCGGCTGGCTGGCCGGGGTGGTCACGACGGGCCAGGCGTTCGGCGGCGACGTCGAGACGGTCACCGTGCACACCGGGCTGCTGGCGGCCCGGCACGTGCTGGCGGCCGACGTGGCGGTCGTCGCGCAGGGGCCGGGCAACCTGGGGACGGGCACCCGGTGGGGCTTCTCGGGCGTGTCGGCGGGCGAGGCGGTCAACGCCGCCGGGGTGCTGCGCGGCCGTCCGGTGGCGGCGCTGCGGGTCAGCGAGGGCGACGCCCGCGAGCGGCACGTCGGCCTGTCCCACCACTCGCTGACCGCCTACGGGCGGGTCGCGCTGTCGCCGGCCGACGTGGCGGTGCCGGAGCTGCCCGGCGCGTTCGGCGAGCGGGTGCGCGACCAGGCCGGGCCGCTGGCGGCGCGGCACCGGCTGGTGCCGGTTCCGGTGGACGGCCTGCACGAGGCGCTGCGCGCCGCGCCCGTGAAGCTGTCCACCATGGGCAGGGGCCTGGAGGAGGACCTGGCCTACTTCCTGGCCTCGGCGGCCGCGGGCAGGCTGGCGGCCTCGCTGCTGTCGTAGGAGTCCTTGTACGTGAACGCCTCGGGGCTCGGCCCCTCGGTCCTGAGGCGTTCCAGCCGCCGCATGCCCTCGGCCAGCGAGGGGATGTGCCCCTCGGGCACCCACCACATCACCATGTACGGCTCGGCCACGCGCAGGAACCACTCCCTGCGCCGGCGCAGCACGCCCAGGTGGACGCTGCGGTAGGTGAAGTCCCACAGGGTCTGCAGGGACTCCCACACCGAGAAGTTGATCAGCAGGTGGTCGCCGAAGTCGTGCACGACGGTGGCGGTGGGGTCGCTCTCGCTCTCCTTCATCCGCCACACGAAGCCGGGGGCCTCGTCGGCGACGGCGTTGACGGGTTCGAGCAGGGCGACGAACTCGGCGAGTTCGGGGGCGTCGATGGGCGCGCGCAGGTGCGCGACGTTGAGCTGGGCCAGATGCATGGGGCTCAGCACATCATCACCGCGGCTTCTATGTCAATCTTCATTTGTTTTAGAAAGGGAGACGCAGCACTCCCCCGGCCGCGGATCCAGCCGCGCCCTGCCCGGATCCTCACCCATGCCCTCCAGCAGCCCCTGGCACAGCGCCAGGTTCATCGAGCACACCAGCAGCGGCTGCTCCTGGGACAGCAGGTGGAAGGGGCAGTTGCGCAGCCGCAACGCGCCGCCCTCGTCGTAGGGCTCGTAGCCGCGCTCACGCAGCACACGGTCGACGGGCTCACCGGACCGCCCCTTGGCGAGGCGCGCGCCCGCCCGGCGGGCCGCCTGCTCGGCCTGCTCCTCGGCGCCCAGCAGCTCCACCACGTCGGCCAGCACCGAGGCGGGCGTCGCGTAGTCGCGCGGAGGCAGGCTGACCGTGCGCTCGCCCTTGGCCCGGCGGTAGACCTTGGCCGGGCGGCCGCTGCCGGGCCCCTTCCTGTCCTGGGGGCGGAAGCCGCTCTCCAGCAGCCCGGCCTCGACGAGCTTGTCGAGGTGGTGGCCGGCCAGCGTGCGGGACACGCCGGCGGCCTCGGCGGCCTCGCCCCGGCCGACGTCGCCGCCGCCGGCCGTCACGGCCTCGTACAGGCTGCGGCGCACGGGGTCGTGCAGCAGGCCGAGCGCCTGCAGGTCGTCGTCACTGCTCACAGCCGGAGTCTACGGAGCCTCAGTAGGCGGCCAGGACGTCCACGACGAAGACGAGGGTGTCGGAGCCCTTGATCCCGTACGCGGCGTGGCCGGGCGCGCCGTAGCCGTAGGCGGGCGGCACGATCATCAGCACCCGGCTGCCGACCGGCACCCCGACCAGCGCCTTGTCCCACCCCTTGATCACGGTGCCGTCGCCGATCTTGAACGCCTTCGGCAGGCCGGTCGGCCAGGTGCCGTCGAAGACCCGCCGCCGGTCCCAGACCGCGCCCTCGTACTGGGTGACCAGGAGCTGCCCGGCCTGCGCCGGACGCCCGCTCCCCCGCCTGAGCACCTTCGAGGCGAAGGCGCGCGGCGGCGCGGCGGACGGGATCGACAGCTCAGGACGGTCGTCACCGGTCACCCGCACCCCGGCCAGCGACCCGCCGGCGCTCTTGACCGAGGCGCCCTTGTGGTGGGCGCCCAGGATGTCCACGACGTAGAACAGGTCGTCGGCCGGGCCGACGCCGCGCGGCGGACTCGTGCCGAAGCCCTCCCCCGGCGGGATCGCCGCGATCACCCTGCTGCCCACCGTACGGCCGCGCAACGCCCGGTCCAGCCCCGGCAGCAGCGAACCCACCGGGAAGGCCGCCGGGGTGCCCCGGTTGAAGCTGGAGTCGACCAGGCGGTTGTCGCGGCCGTCCCAGACGTGCGCGGTGTACTGGACGACCGCGACGTCGTCGTCGCCGAGCCGGTCGCCGCCGCCCGTGCTCAGCTCCTCGACCCGCAGGCCGGCGGCAGGCCTGCCGTCGGGGAAGACGATCGTGGGCCTGGCGCCGAACGCGCCGCCCACCTTCAGGTCGAGGTCGCCGGCCGTCGCGCCCGTGCATCCGGCGGCCAGCAGGAGCAGCGGCGCCAGCGACGGCACGATCGTACGGCGGCGCATCGGTCCTCCCACGACGAAGCGGCCCGGCGGCGGGAAGCCACCGGGCCACGAGATGCTACCGCGTCGTCGGAACGCCCGTCAGGAGATCGCCCGTCAGGAGGCCGCCAGCACGTCCACCACGAACACCAGCGTGCTCTTGGCGGGGATCTTGTCCTGGGCCTGGTCGCCGTAGCCGAGGTCCGGCGGGATGCTCATGACGACCCGGCTGCCGACCGGCACTCCGGCCAGGCCCTTCTGCCAGCCCTGGATCACGTTCGCGAGCGGGAACTCGGCCGGCTCGCCGCGCTCCCAGCTGGAGTCGAACTGGCTGTCGGTGCCCCAGATCTTGCCCGTGTAGTGGACGGTCAGCGTCTGGGTGGGCAGCACCTTGGCGCCGGTGCCCTCGATGAGGGTCTTGACCACCAGCTCCTTGGACGGCTTCTTGTCCGTCTTGGTGGTCAGCGTGGGGGCCTTGTCCCCACCCGGGTTGACCACCTTGACGCCGTCGAGGCTCTGGCCGGTCTCCTTGCCCGTGGCCGCCTTCAGCGCGGCGGGCCGGGCGCCGACCACGTCGAGCACGAACACCTTCGTCGGCTCGGCGCCGGCCGTGGCCTGCCCCTGCGGCGCCGAGTCGTTGGCCAGCACCGCCAGCAGCCGGCCGCCGTGCTTGACCTTGGTGAAGCCATCGCGCAGCACCTGCGGCAGCTGCTCGTTGACCGGAACGGTCTCGGGCTGCTTGGTGTCGTAGGAGGAGCCCTGGATCGCGTTGCCCTTGCCGTCCCAGTTGTAGACGGTCAGGTTGACGATCAGCTTGTCGCCGGTCTTGACCTCGGGGCCGGTGCCCGGCTGGATCACCTGGTAGGAGGACTTCGTCGCCGGCGAGCCGGCGGGGAAGGTCACCGTGGGCTTGGCGCCCACGTCGCCGGTGACCTTGAGCCCGGCCGAGCCGGTGCTGGTGGCGGCGCCTCCGTTCGCCCCGGCGTCGGTGTCGCCGCACGCGGCGGCGAAGAAGATCAGAGGCACGGCTGCCAGTACGGCCAGAGCGCGGCGCATGGATTTCCCTCGGAAAAGACGTCAGATTCGCGTCACCCTACCCGACATCGAGGTAGGGCCGAGGTAAACACCACGCCCCGGCCCGTTCCTCACATGCCCGCGATGAGCTTGTCGACCCGTTCGTCCACGCTGCGGAAGGGGTCCTTGCACAACACCGTGCGCTGGGCCTGGTCGTTCAGCTTCAGGTGAACCCAGTCGACGGTGAAGTCGCGCCGCTTCTCCTGCGCCTTGCGGATGAACTCGCCGCGCAGGCGCGCCCTGGTCGTCTGCGGCGGCACCGACTTGGCCTCGAAGATCTTCAGGTCGGAGGCCACCCGCTCGACCGAGCCGCGCTTCTGCAGCAGGTAGAACAGGCCGCGCTTGCGGTGGACGTCGTGGTAGGCCAGGTCGAGCTGGGCCACCCTGGGCGAGGACAGCGGCAGATCGTACTTCTTGCGGTAGCGCTCGATGAGCTGGTATTTGGTCACCCAGTCGATCTCGCGCGAGACCAGGTCGAGGTCGCCGGTCTCGACCGCGCGCAGCGTGCGCTCCCACAGCTCCAACACCCGGCGGGTGATGGCGTCGCCGCCGCGCCGGTCGACGAAGTCCTGGGCCTTGGACAGGTACTCCTGCTGGATCTCCAGGCTGGAGGCCTCGCGCCCGTTGGCCAGGCGCACCCGGCGGCGGCCGGTCATGTCGTGGGAGACCTCGCGGATGGCCCTGATCGGATTCTCCAGGGACAGGTCGCGCATCACCGTGCCGGCCTCGATCATGCGCAGCACCAGGTCGGTCGCGCCGACCTTGAGCAGCATCGTGGTCTCGCTCATGTTGGAGTCGCCGACGATGACGTGCAGGCGGCGGAAGCGCTCGGCGTCGGCGTGCGGCTCGTCACGGGTGTTGATGATCGGCCGGGACCGGGTGGTGGCGCTGGAGACGCCTTCCCAGATGTGCTCGGCCCGCTGCGAGACGCAGTAGACGGCGCCGCGCGGCGTCTGGAGCACCTTGCCCGCACCGCACACGATCTGCCGGGTCACCAGGAACGGGATCAGCACGTCGGCCAGGCGGCCGAACTCGCCGTGCCGGCCCACCAGGTAGTTCTCGTGGCAGCCGTAGGAGTTGCCGGCCGAGTCGGTGTTGTTCTTGAAGAGATAGATGTCACCCGCGATGCCCTCTTCGCGCAGGCGTTTCTCGGCGTCGACGAGAAGGCCCTCAAGGATGCGCTCGCCCGCCTTGTCGTGCGTGACGAGTTCGATGACGTTGTCACACTCGGGTGTTGCGTACTCAGGATGGCTGCCCACGTCGAGGTAGAGACGTGCGCCGTTGCGGAGGAAGACGTTGCTCGATCGGCCCCAGGACACGACCCGCCGGAACAGGTAGCGCGCGACCTCGTCGGGGGACAGCCTGCGCTGTCCCCTGAACGTGCAGGTCACGCCGTACTCGTTCTCCAGCCCGAAGATGCGACGATCCATCACCTCACACTATGCCCATGGATCGGCGATCGGGAGAGATCTTCACAGGTGTTTTCCGGCGGACGTCCCATTTGCCAGGTTTGTTGGATGGGCTTTACCAGGTCCGCGCCCGCCCCCGCGAAGCGCGGAGCCGGTTCACGGGGTGTAGATCTCCTGCACCTTGACGATCTTGCCCTGGTACACCGTGACGAGCGACGGCTGCCGCTGCTTGCTGTGCCGCTTGACCAGGACGGACGAGGGACAGCGCTTGGCCCCCAGGCCGGTGTTGCGGTCGACGGTCATGGCCGCCATCTCCGGCTTGCAGCCGTAGGCCGACAGGAAGACGACGTCCTTGGCGATCGGGGAGGCGTAGGCCGTCACGTCGCCCTCGGGCGGGCCGACGAAGTACCCCTCGGTCTGCTTGGACCGCTTCCACTTGATGGGCTCGTACTCGGCGACGCCGCCGCGCACGTCGGTGATCCAGCCGCGCAGGATGCCGTTGTGGCGGGAGTGGATGCCCTTGGTGAAGTCGTGGCCGGGGTCGGCCTGGAAGCTCGTGCCGAAGATCGCGGGCTTCTTGTACGCCGGGTAGGCCGTGGCGGTCGAGGTCGTTGCGGTCGTTGCGGTGGCCGCAGTGGCCGCGTTGGCGGCGACGACGGAGGCCAGCAGCGCGGCGGCGGCGGTGCCGCCGGCGAGGAGGGTGCGCATCGAAGTGTTCACGCTTGCTGAGATCCCACCTCGCGCCCCAGGGTTCACCGTCGCGTCAGTGATACAGGTCACACAGCACGCGCCGCTCTCGCGAGGGGCCGCCGCACGGCAGAGGGCGAGGGCCGCCGTGGCGGCCCTCGCCCTCTGCCGGTGGTCTTCGGGCCTTACAGCGGCCCTGACCCGTCGTCCACGTCGCCCTCAGGGCCCGTGGGCGGGCCGGTCGGGGGCGCGGCAGGCGGCGTCGTGGGCGGAGTGGCGGGCGGAGTGGCGGGCGGAGTGGCGGGCGGAGTGGCGGGCGGAGTGGCGGGCGGCTCCGAGTCGGACTCGGCCGGCGGGGTCGCGGGCGGAGTGGCGGGCGGAGTGGCGGGCGGCGTCGCGGACGACGTGGTCCGGGCGAGCAGGCGCTCCAGCCGCGCGCCCGTCAGCCGCACGAACTTGCGGTGCTCACGGTTGCGGTCGAGCACCGCGACCTCCAGCTGCCCGACCGGCGGCCGCTCGCCGCCCGGCTCGGTGAGCGCCGCCAGCGCCACCTCCAGGGCGTCGGCCAGCGACATCGACTCGCGGTAGCGCTCCTTCAGCCGCCCGGCCACGGCGTCGGCCTGGCCGCCCATGGCCGCGAAGCCGTGCTCGTCGAACACCGAGCCGTCGAAGGTCAGCCGGTAGATGGCGTCGCCGTCGGGGGTGTCGCCGACCTCGGCGACGACGACCTCCACCTCCAGCGACTTGATCGACTCGGTGAAGATGCGGCCCAGGTTGGAGGCGTAGAGGTTGGCCAGGCCGCGGCCGGTGACGTCGGAGCGGTCGTAGGTGTAGCCGTTGATGTCGGCGTAGCGGATGCCGCCGAGACGCAGCTCCTCGAACTCGTTGTAGCGGCCGACGGCGGCGAACCCGATGCGGTCGTAGATCTCGCTGATCTTGTGCAGCGCCCGCGACGGGTTGGGCGCCACGAACAGGATGCCGTCGACGTACTGCAGCACGACGACGGACCGGCCCCGCGCGATGCCCTTGCGCGCGTAGTCGGCCTTGTCCCGCATGATCTGCTCAGGGGACGCATATCCAAAAGGCATGGACACGGGCAGTGGTCCTTTCTAGCGCAGCGGGGCGATGGGGCCGTCGGGCGAGATCATCCGGGCCTCCAGCATCTGTTCGACGTGATCGGCCACCTGCTGATCGCTCAGCCTGCGGAAGCCGTCGGCGTCGATCACCGACACGATCGGCCAGATCTTCCTGGACACGTCGGGCCCGCCGGTCGCCGAGTCGTCGTCGGCCGCGTCGTAGAGGGCCTGGATCACCGTCATCACCATGTCGTCGGCCGAGGCGCCGTCGCGGTAGAGCTTCTTCAGCGAGCCGCGCGCGAAGATCGAACCGGAGCCGATGGCGTCGAACCTGTCACGCTCGTAGGGGCCGCCCGCCACGTCGTAGCTGAAGATGCGGCCCTGGTCGCGGTCGGGGTCGTAGGCCGCGAACAGCGGCACCACCACCAGGCCCTGCATCGCCATGCCGAGGTTGCCGCGGATCATGGTGGCCAGCCGGTTGGCCTTGCCCGCCACCGACAGCGTGCGGCCTTCCATCTTCTCGTAGTGCTCCAGCTCGACACGGTAGAGCCGGGCCATCTCGATGCCCGTGCTGGCCGTGCCCGCGATGCCCATGCACGAGTAGTCGTCGGCGCGGAACACCTTCTCGATGTCACGCTGCGAGATGATGTTCCCCGAGGTGGCCCGCCGGTCGCCCGCCATCACCACGCCGCCCGCGAAGGTGGCCGCCACGATCGTGGTCGCGTGCGGGACCTGGTCGCCGATCGGAGTGGCCAGCGCCTGGTGACGCTGTGGCAGCAACTCGGGCGCGTACGAGCCGACGAACTCGGTGAACGAGGAGTTCCCTGAGTTTCGGAAAAGCTGGTCCACCAGGCCGACGGGCAGATCCCTGTTAGGTGCCACGCGACTCCCTCCCAACATCAGTGTCTCTAGGCCGACCCTACTCATGTTGCGTTGCTGTCTGCACTTCCCACGATCAGCTCACGGCGAACCGTTCATCAGATCGTTTCTTTACGCCCGCCACACCCCGTGCAATTGTCGGTATGTCTGCACGTCCTGAACAGGAGGCCGACTTGCGACTCCCCAGCCGGCCCGCGCTCGTCGCGGCAGCCGCCGTCCTGGCCCTCACCTCCTGCGGCTCCGGCACCCAGTCCGGGGGCAGCATCACCCTCACCATCACCGCCAACTCCATCGAGGGCGGCAAGAACTCCGAGTCCGCCGCCTGGATCAAGAAGTGGGTCATCCCCGAGTTCGAGAAGACCCATCAGAACGTCAAGGTGCTCTTCCAGGGCAACGGCGTGGACGACGAGCAGTACAAGACCAAGATCGCTCTCGACCTCAAGTCCAGGACCGGGGCCGACGTCATCGACCTGGACGGCATCTGGGTCGGCGAGTTCGCCCAGGCCGGATACATCAAGCCGCTCACCGAGGTCGGCGGCGCCGGCGTCGAGCAGTGGGAGGGCTGGTCGCAGATCCCGCAGGCCGTCCAGGGCCTCGGCATCTTCGACGGCAAGAAGTACGGCCTGCCCCAGGGCACCGACGGCCGGGTGCTGTTCTACAACAAGGCGCTGTTCAGGAAGGCCGGGCTGCCCGAGACCTGGCAGCCGACCAGCTGGCAGCAGATCATCGACGCCGGCGTCAAGCTCAAGGCCGCCGGGGTGCCCACGCCCGTCCAGATCGACGCCGGTACCGCCATGGGCGAGGCCACCACCATGCAGGGCGTGCTCCCCCTGCTGGCCGGCGCCGGGTCGGAGATCTACGCCTCGGGCAAGTGGGCCGGCGCCTCCCAGGCCGTCAAGGACGTCCTGGGCTTCTATCAGCAGATCTACGGCGGCAGCGGGCTCGGCGACCCCAAGCTCCAGCAGGAGGCCAAGGGCCGCGACAAGTCCTTCGCCCAGTTCGCCGCCGGGAAGATCGCCATCCTGGCCGAGAGCGACTACTTCTGGCGCTCGGTCATCGAGCCCAAGGCCGGGGTCGCCCCCATGCCCGACCGCGACCAGGTCGTCGGCTACGCCAAGATCCCGGCCAGGCAGCCCGGCGGCGGAATCCGCGGCCAGGACTTCGTGAGCATGTCGGGCGGGGCCGTACGCGTGCTCAACCCCTTCTCCAAGAACCCCAAGCTGGCCTGGGAGCTGCTGGCCTTCATGCACTCTGCGGCCGCGACCAAGTCGCAGCTGGCCGGGCAGGCCCGCATCAGCTCCCGCACCGACGTCAACGAGGAGGTGCTGACCGCCGACCCCATGCTCAAGTACGTGGCCGACGAGGTGCTGCCGGTCACCGCCTACCGTCCGGGACTGGCCGTCTACCCGCAGGTCTCGACCGCGTTGCAGGAGGCCACGGCGGCCGTGGTCGGCGGCAAGAGCGCGGACGAGGCGGCCGCGGCGTACCAGGGCAGGCTGGAGGGACTGGTCGGTGGCGCGGCCAACGTCGGCGGCTGACGCCGCGGGGCTGGGCCGGGGCAGGGCGGTCGCGTTCGTCCTGCCCGCCCTGGTCCTGATCGGCGTCTTCCTGCTCTTCCCCGCCCTGTGGACCGTCTACCTCGGCCTGACCGACTACCGGCTGACCGGCCTGGCCGCCGCCGACCCCCAGGTCGTCGGGCTCGACAACTACACCACCGCGCTGGCCGACCCGCGTTTCCTGTCCTCGCTGTGGCTCACCCTGCTGTACGTCGGCGGCTCGGCCGTCGTCGGGCAGGCCGGGCTGGGGTTCGCCCTGGCCTGGATCCTGCGCTCCCGGACCGGCCCGCTGCGCAGGATCGTCGAGGGCGCGGTGCTGCTGTCGTGGATCCTGCCCAGCACCGTGGTCGGCATGTTGTGGTTCGCGCTGCTCGACCGCGACGACGGCACGCTCAACGCCCTGCTGCACACGCCCGGGTTCGCCTGGCTGCTGGACTACCCGCTGCTGTCGATCATCGTCTTCAACGTGTGGCGCGGCACCGCGTTCTCGATGATGCTCTACTCGGCCGCCCTGGAGAACGTGCCGCCCTCGCACCTGGAGACCGCCCGCCTGGCGGGCGCGAGCGTGCCGCAGCAGCTGCGCGACGTGGTGCTGCCCACGATCAGGCGGCACGTCCTGACGAACCTGCTGCTGATCAGCCTGTGGACGTTCAACGACTTCACGCCGTTCGTGCTGACCGGCGGCGGGCCCGAGGGCCGCTCGGAGATCCTGCCCGTGTACGTCTACCGCGTCGCCCTCCAGGACGGGCAGCTCGGCGTCGGGGCCGCCATCTCCTTCCTCATCCTGCTGATCAACCTCGTCTTCGCCCTGGCCTACCTGCGGCTGCTGCGCGGCCGTCGCCGCACGCCGGAGGCCGCCGCCGCCGGAGGACCGCCCGCATGATCCGTCACACCGTCGGGCGGCTGGCCGCCACCGTCTTCGTCGCCGTCGTCCTGGCCTTCTTCGCGCTGCCCATGCTCTGGCTGGCCAGCGCGCCCTTCGACGACACGCCCACGATCACCACGTCGATCCCCGAGTTCACGTTGCGCAACTTCGCCGCCGTCCTGGACAACCCGTACGCGCTGGGCTCGATCCGCAACTCCCTGATCCAGGGCGGCGGGGCCGCGCTGCTGGTCGTCGTCCTGTCGGCGCTGGCCGCGTACGCGCTGTCGCGGGTGCGGCTGCCCGGCCGCGACGTCCTGCTCTACCTGCTCCTGCTGCTGTCGTCCGTGGTGACCGGCACGGCGGCGATGGTGCCGATCTTCGAGCTGGCCACCCGGCTCGGTCTCATCGACACCCATCTCGGCGTCATCCTCGTGGTCTCGGCCGGGCTGCTGCCCGCCGCGATCTTCATCCTGAAGGACTTCATGGACGAGACGCCCACCTCCTACGAGGAGTCGGCCCGCGTCTTCGGCGCCTCCTCGCTGCAGATCCTGCGGCACATCGTGGTCCCGCTCGTCCGGCCCGGCCTGGCCACCATCGCCGTGTGGGCGCTGGCCAGCGTGTGGGGCGGGTTCCTGTTCCAGTTCATCCTGCTGCGCGACCCCGACAAGGCGCCCGGCTCGATCATCCTCTACACGCTCTACACCGAGGGCGGCGCGCCCAGGCTCGACCTCATCTCCGCCTTCTCCCTGCTGTACTCCCTGCCGGTGGTGCTGATGTACCTGTTCGTCTCCCAGCGGTACGGCTTCCGCTTCCACGGAGGAATCAAGCGTTGATCTCCCTGCACGGCCTGACCAAGGTGTTCCCCGGCGGCGTACGCGCGCTCGACGACCTCGCGCTCACCGTCGCCGACGGTGAGTTCTTCGCCCTGCTCGGCCCCTCCGGCTGCGGGAAGACCACCCTCCTGCGCAGCATCGCCGGCCTGGAGACCCCCACCTCCGGGACCATCGCCATCAACGACAGGGACGTCACCGCGCTGCCGCCGGGCGAGCGCGACGTCGCCATGGTCTTCCAGGACTACGCGATCTTCCCCCACATGGACGTCACCGCCAACATCGCCTACCCGCTGCGCATCAAGAAGGTGCCCCGCGCCCGGCGGGTGGAGAAGGCGGCCGAGGTCGCGGCCCGGCTCAGCCTCACCGAGCTGCT
This sequence comes from Nonomuraea sp. NPDC049607, assembly GCF_040675375.1. Lineage (NCBI taxonomy): Bacteria > Bacillati > Actinomycetota > Actinomycetes > Streptosporangiales > Streptosporangiaceae > Nonomuraea > Nonomuraea sp. NPDC049607. The sequence continues at coordinate 56,744 of NZ_JBFAOV010000020.1, read as the reverse complement.
GCTGCGGCGTCCGGCCGAGCTGTCGGGCGGACAGCAGCAGCGGGTGGCGCTGGCCCGCGCGATCGCCTGCCATCCGGCCGCGTTCCTGTTCGACGAGCCGCTGTCCAACCTCGACGCCCGGCTGCGCCTGGAGGCCCGCACCTTCCTCAAGCGGCTGCAGCGGGAGCTGGCCGTCACCACCGTGTTCGTCACCCACGACCAGGCCGAGGCGCTCGCGCTCGCCGACCGCATCGCCGTCATGTCCAAGGGCTCGATGGTCCAGGTCGGCACCCCGTCGGAGATCTTCCACCGGCCGGCCACCACGTTCGTGGCCTCCTTCATCGGCTCCACCCCGATGAACCTGCTGCCCGCCCAGGTCACCGACTCCGGGCTCAAGGTGGCCGGCGCCCTTCGCCCGCTGCCCGAGGGCCTGGCCCCGGACGACGACGTCCCGGTGACGTACGGCGTACGCCCGGAGTACATGGACCTGTCCCCCGCCGAGCGCCCCGACGCCTTCCCCGGCGTGGTCTCCGTCCTGGAGAACATGGGCACCCACACCCTCATCACCCTGGAGTCCCCGGGCGGGCTCATCCAGGCCGTCGTGCCCGAGGGCGAGGAGCCGCCGCTCGGCGCCTCGCGCTGGGCCGTGCCGCGCCGCGCCCTGGTCTACCGCGACGACCGGCTGCTGTGAGCCCGGCCCGCATACTGGACCCATGGCCAGGTCCTGGATCCTGCACGTCGACCTCGACCAGTTCATCGCCGCCGTGGAGCTGCTGCGCCATCCCGAGCTGCGCGGCAGGCCCGTCGTGGTGGGCGGTTCCGGCGACCCCACCCAGCCCCGCACGGTCGCCGCGACCGCCACCTACGAGGCCCGCGAGCACGGCGTGCACTCCGGCATGCCGCTGCGCACCGCGCTGCGGCGCTGCCCCGAGGCCGTCTTCCTGCCCAGCGACCCGCCCGCCTACGAGGCCGCCTCCGAGCGGGTCATGGCCGCCCTGCGCGAGCTGCCGGTGCTCGTGGAGGTCTGGGGCTGGGACGAGGCGTTCGTCGGAGCCACGACCGACGACCCCGAGGCGCTGGCGGCCGACCTGCGGCGGGTCGTGCTCGACCGCACCACGCTGAGCTGCTCGGTCGGCATCGGCGACAACAAGCACCAGGCCAAGCTCGCCTCGGCGTTCGCCAAACCCGCCGGGATCTACCGCCTGACCGGCGAGAACTGGGCGGAGGTGATGAACGACCGCCCGACGGACGCGCTGTGGGGCATCGGCGCCCGGACCGCGAAGAAGCTCGCCGGGCTCGGCCTGCGCACGGTCGCCGACCTGGCCGCCGCCGACCCGGCCGCGCTGGCCGGCGTCTTCGGGCCGGTCAACGGCCCCTGGTACCACTACCTGGCCCTCGGCAGGGGCGAGGCCGAGGTGGTCACCACTCCCTGGGTGGCCCGCGGTCACAGCCGCGAGACCACGTTCCCCCGTGACCTCACCGATCGCGACGCCATCGCCGGCCACGTGGCCGATCTGTCCGGGCAGGTCGCCCGCGACGCGGCCGCGGAGGGGCGGCTCTGCGCGCGGGTGACGGTCAAGGTGCGCTTCGCCCCGTTCCTGACGCGCACCCGGCAGTCCACGCTCCCGGCGCCGACGGCCGATCCCGGCACGCTGACCCGGGCGGCGCTCGCCGTGCTGGGCCGCTTCGACCTCGACCGGCCGGTCAGGCTGCTCGGCGTGGCGGTCGAGTACACCGCCCCCGAGGAGTGAGCCCCGGCCGGGACGGCCGGGGCTCATCCTTCCCCATGGTCAGAGCGGTGAGGACAAGGCTTCGTCAGCCCTACTCGCCACCCTTTTGCACATAGGAACGCACGAATTCCTCTGCGTTCTCTTCGAGCACTTCGTCGATTTCGTCCAGGATCGCGTCGACATCGTCAGTGAGCTTCTCCTGTCGCTCCTGCACGTCCGGCGCCGCCGAGGCCTCGGTCTCCTCAACTTCGGCCTCACGCCGGCCGGTCTGCTTCTGCCCGCCGGTGTCCTTGGTTGCCATGTCCTACCTCCGCTTGGGGGACTGCCTCTAAGGCATATCTTCCCCGAACCTGACGACATTTCGCGTCGAACACCCTGCGATCTTGGCGGCTTGACTGGATAGCACTCCTATCCAATAATGGATGCACCTATGCACAAGGAGATCCCGACATGTCACCTTCTTCGCTGAGCACGGCAGGTGTGCTCCTCATCACAGTCCCCGGCGTCGCGTTCGGCGGCGTGACCCTGCTGCGTTTCCTCATGCGCAACGAACCGGGCTACCTGGACAACCCCGTCCGCAGGGGGCTGTGGCGGGCCGGGCACGCGCACGCGGGCGTCCTGGTGCTGTTCAGCCTGGTCGCGATGCTGTACGTGGACCAGGCGAGCCTTCCGGACGGCGTGAAGGCGTTGACGCGGACGCTCATCGTCGCCGCGCCCATCCTGATGCCGCTGGGCTTCTTCCTGTCGGTGGTGCGGCCGCGCGACACCAAGCCCAACCGGCTGATCTGGCTGACCGCGGTGGGCGGCGCGTCGCTGGCCGTGGGCACGCTGACGCTGGGGATCGGCCTGCTGTGAGCCCCGGGGGCGGCCCGGGGCCGCTCTACTCCCCGGTGCCCGTCAGCGCGGCGACCAGGTCGGCCGCGGTGCGGCAGCGGTCGAAGAGCTCGCCGACGTGGGCCTTGGTGCCACGCAGCGGTTCGAGCGTGGGCACGCGCTGCAACGACTCCCGGCCCGGGATGTCGAAGATCACCGAGTCCCAGGAGGCGGCGGCCACCGACTCGCTGTACTGGCTCAGGCAGCGCCCCCGGAAGTAGGCGCGGGTGTCGGTCGGCGGCAGCTCGATCGCGCGCTCGACCTCTTCCTCGCTGATCAGGCGCTGCATGCGCCCGCGCGCCACGAGCCGGTTGTACAGGCCGCGGTCGGGGCGGATGTCGGAGTACTGGAGATCGACGAGCTGCAGCCTCGGGTGGGACCAGGGCAGGCTGTCGCGGGTGCGGTAGCCCTCCAGGAGCTCCAGCTTGGCGACCCAGTCCAGCTCGCGCGAGAGCTGCATCGGGTCCTCGGCCAGGCGGGTGAGCACCGACTCCCAGCGGTCGAGGACGTCCTTGTTCATCTCGTCCTGGGCGGTGCCGCGTTCCTCGACGTACTTGCGGGCCTGCTCCAGGTACTCCATCTGGAGCTGCACGGCGGTGAGCCTGCGGCCGTCGCGCATCGGGATCTCGTAGCGGCAGCTCGGGTCGTGGCTGACCGCCCGCAGCGACTGGACCGGGTTCTCCACGGCCAGGTCGCGGGTGAGGAAGCCCTCCTCGATCATGGCCAGGACGAGCGCGGTGGAGCCCAGCTTGAGGTAGGTGGAGATCTCCGACATGTTGGCGTCGCCGATGATCACGTGCAGCCGGCGGTACTTCTCGGGGTCGGCGTGCGGCTCGTCGCGGGTGTTGATGATGGGCCGCTTGAGCGTGGTCTCCAGGCCGACCTCGACCTCGAAGAAGTCGGCGCGCTGGCTGATCTGGAAGCCCTCGCCGCGGGAGTCCTGGCCGATGCCGACCTTGCCCGCGCCGGTGACGACCTGCCGGGAGACGAAGAACGGCGTCAGGTGCCGGACGATGTCGGCGAACGGCGTGGCGCGCCGCATCAGGTAGTTCTCGTGGCAGCCGTAGGAGGCGCCCTTGGCGTCGGTGTTGTTCTTGTAGAGCTGGATCGGCGCGTTGGACGGGACCGCCGAGGCGCGGGTGGCCGCGTCGTACATGACGCGCTCGCCGGCCTTGTCCCAGATGACCGCCGCCCGCGGGTTGGTGCACTCCGGCGAGGAGTACTCCGGGTGGGCGTGGTCGACGTAGAGCCTGGCCCCGTTGGTGAGGATGACGTTGGCCAGCCCGAGGTCCTCGTCGGTGAGCTGGCTGGGATCGGCGACCTCGCGGGCCAGGTCGAAGCCGCGCGCGTCGCGGAGCGGGTTCTCCTCCTCGAAGTCCCAGCGCGCTCTGCGCGCGCGGGCCGCCGAGGCGGCCAGGTAGGCGTTCACGACCTGGGAGGAGGTCACCATCGCGTTGGCGCCTGGCTGACCTGGTACGGAGATGCCGTATTCGGTCTCGATGCCCATCACCCGACGCACCGTCATGCAACACCCTCTGTTCGTCCGGATCTGCCTATCCGCCGTTTATATGCCCGAGCCTATGCCCTTCACAGTGCCCCGAGGCCACAGAGTTATGGCACCGACGCCTTTTCAATCTGTACGGCGGAGCTTGTTGTGATTTGCGGGGATCTGCGGGGCTTGAGTAGTCGCTGGATCGGCCGTTCGGCAAAGGAGTAGATCAGATACGACAGCACGACGGCGGCCACGGTCGTGACCAGGGCCACCGTCCAGGGGGGCAGGTCGCCGGTGAGCAACGGGATGAGCGCCGCCGCGGTGACCCCATGGAAGAGGTAAAGCGGGTAAGTGGTGGCCCCGAGCGCGGTGAGCGTCTTCGAGGGTTTGAGCCGGATCAGGCCGAGGGCGACCAGGGCCATGGCGATGAAGATCAGGGTGATGGTGACGATCACGCTGGTGTCGGTGACGGGCATGTTCTTGAACCCGGCGGCGTCGATCCGGCGGTGCACGCGGCCCAGCGCGGCGGGGATGGCCATGGCGTACCCGGCGGCGACGTACAGCCACGGGAGCAGGGCCTTGCGGTTACGGTGGATGAGATACAGGGCCATGCCGGCGACGAAATAAGGGGCGTAGTCGGGCATGAGGATCTCGTTCAGCAGGTCGTTCTCGATCATCCTGGCGGCCAGCGCGGCGGCCAGCCAGACGCCCGAGAAGACCAGCACCCGCCCGTACGTGACGCCCACGATCACCAGGATCGCGATCAGCAGGTAGAAGCGCAGCTCGGCCCACAGCGACCAGTAGACGCCACTGGCGTCGGCCACCTTGAACAGCCGCTGGAACATGGTGGCGTTCACCAGGTACTGGCCTGGTGAAAGTTTTGGGTCCAGCGCGGTGGCGCCGGTCAGCCCGTACAGGGCCGCCACGGCGCCGAGGCTCAGCCAGTACGCCGGATACAGGCGCACCAGCCGCGACCGGGCGAACGCCCCGAGCCCCCGCCCCCAGACCGTCATGAGGATGACGAACCCGCTGATGACGAAGAACAGCTCCACGCCCAGGATGCCCAGCCCGGCGAAGGGCGCGAGCGAGGGGAACAGCGCGGCGGGCCTGGCCCCCCAGACCGAGGCGAAGGCCACCAGATAGTGGAAGGCGACGACCGCCAGGGCGGCGATGAAGCGCAGGAGGTCGAGTTCGGCCAACCGGCCGTCTCCCCGAGCATGCTTTGGCCGGTTAGGTTGGTGCACGCCCTTTTGACGACCCTGTGATCACTTTGGTTCCACAGGTCCCTCTGTTCCCACCAGCAACACGCGTGAGGCGGGGCCCAGAGCGATCGCCTCGCGGGTGCCCGGGTCGAGGGCGAGCAGCCCGGCGGCCCCCGCCGCGCCGCACTCCGACAGCGCCACCCCGCGCCCGGCCAGCAGGGCGGCGGCCTCGGCGGCCTGCTCGTCGGCCACGGTGACGAACAGGTCGGCCTGACGGCGCAGCAGGTCGAAGGCGATCAGGGACGGTTCGAGGCAGTCGAGCCTGCCCAGCCGGGTCGGCGCGCCCGCCGAGTGCACCGGCTCGCCCGCGCGGGCGCTCTCCAGCAGGCAGGGCGCGCCGTCGGGCTCGACCACGACGATCCTGGGCAGCTCGCCCCACCGGTCGCGCGTGTACCCGGCCGCGGCGGCTGCCAGCCCGCCGACCCCGGCCTGCACGAACACGTGCGTCGGCGGGATCTCGATCTCGTCGAACAGGACGGTGTAGCCGCGCATGACGTCCAGCGGGATGTCGTGGTAGCCCTCCCAGGAGGTGTCGGCGACCAGGCGCCAGCCGTGCTCCTGGGAGGCGTGCAGGGCGGCGGCCAGGCTCGCGTCGTAGTCGTCGCCCTCGCGGACGACGTCGGCGTCCAGGGCGCGCAGCCGGTGCGCGAACGGCTCGGGGACCTGGTGGCTGAGGTAGACGACGCAGCGCGCGCCGAGCTCCCTGGCCCCGGCCGCGACCGAGATGCCGTGGTTGCCGGCGCTGGCGCAGACGTACGTGGTGCCGCCGCCGTCGCGTTCGGACAGCCGGTGCACGGCGTAGGCCCCGCCGAGCGCCTTGAAGCTGCCCAGGCCCATGCGGCCGCTCTCGTCCTTGACGTGCACGGTGCCCGCCCCGGCCAGGTCGGTCAGGGTGTGCACGGGCGTGGGCCGGTAGGCCGGGTGCCGGGCGAAGTGCGCGCGGGCCTGCCGGGCGTGCCCGACGCCGATCAGCTCGCGGTCGCGTTCGGTGGAGGGCGTGCGGCCGGGGTTGAAGAAGTGCATGATCGCCATGCTAGGACGGGCCGGGCGTCGTTCCCCGGCACCCGGGCGGGTGTCACGTGGAGCGGTCGCGGGCGGCGGCCACGGCGGCCTGGCCGAGGCTGAGCCCGCCGTCGCCGGGCGGCACCCGGGTGTGGGTGAGCACCCGGAACCCGGCCGCGCGCAGGCGCTCGACGGTCCGTTCGAGCAGCAGCGCGTTCTGCAGGACGGCGCCCGACAGCGCCGTGGTGTTCAGGCCCGTGCCGTCCCTCAGCATGACGCAGCAGCGTACGACGGCGTCGGCCACGCCGTTGTGGAAGCGGCCCGCGATCGTGCCGGGGTCGATCCCGGCCGCGACGTCGGCGGCGGCGGCCCGTACGAGGTCGGCGGCGTGCACGACGAGCAGGTCGCCCTCGGTGATGGTGGCCGCGTACGAGCCGGTCTCGGCGGGGTCGGCGCGCTGTTCGAGCTCGGCGGCCGCCTGCCCCTCGTAGGTGACGGTGTCGCGGATGCCGAGCAGCGCCGAGACGGCGTCGAACAGCGGGCCGGCGCTGGAGGTCATGGGCGCGCCCACCCCGGTACGGGTCCGGGCGAGCACGTCGGGCCAGTGGGCGGCGTTGCGGCGGACGACGTCCAGGCCCGGGTGCTCGTCGCGCAGGTAGGCGGCGGCCATGCGCCACGGCTGGCGGACCGCGGCCGCGCCGCCGGGCATCGGGACCAGGGCCAGGTGGCCGAGCCGGGTGCAGGAGGCCAGGTCGGCGCGCAGGAACTCGCCGCCCCACAGCGTGCCGTCGAGGCCGTGGGCGGGCCCGTCGAGCGCCACCCCGATCACCGGGCCCGTCTCGCCGTTGTCGGCCAGGCAGGAGGCGATGTGGGCGTGGTGGTGCTGGACGCCGACGAGCTCGACGCCGGTCAGCTCCAGGGCGTGCCTGGTGGACAGGTAGCCGGGGTCGAGGTCGTGGGCGACGACCTCGGGGCGGATGTCGAACAGGCCGCAGAAGTGGTCGATGCCCTCGACGAAGGAGCGCAGGGTCTCCTGGTCGTCCAGGTCGCCGAGGTGCTGGGACAGGAACGCGCGCCGGCCGCGTACCAGGCAGAAGGTGCTGCCCAGCTCGGCGCCGCAGGCCAGCACCGGGCGGGGCGCGGGACGGCGCAGCGTGAGCGGCTCGGGCGCGTGGCCGCGGGCGCGGCGCAGCACGGTGTGCCCGCCGGACCACGGGCGCAGCACGGAGTCGTCGGCGCGCACGTGGATGGCCCGGTCGTGCACGAGGAAGGCGTCGGCGATGCCGCCGAGCCGGGTGACGGCGTCGGCGTCCTCGTGGGCGATGGGCTCGTCGCAGACGTTGCCGCCGGTCAGCACCATGGGCTCGGCCAGCTCCCGGAGCAGCAGGTGGTGCAGCGGCGTGTAGGGCAGCATCAGGCCGAGGTCGCGCCTGCCGGGCGCGACCGCGTCGGCGACCGGCGCGCCGGGCAGCCGGGGCAGCAGCACGACCGGGCGGGCGCGGCCGGTGAGCAGTTCGGCGGCCTGCCCGTCGACCGCGCACAGGCGGCGGGCCTGGTCGAGGTCGGCGACCATGACGGCGAACGGCTTCTCCGCGCGGTGCTTGCGGGCCCGCAGGGCCGCGGCGGCCTCCTGGTGGGCGGCAGGCACGGCCAGGTGGAAGCCGCCCAGGCCCTTGACGGCGACGACGCGGCCGGCCCGCAGCAGGCTCGCGCAGGCGGCGATCGGGTCGCCGCACAGGTCGGCGCCGCGCGCGTCCAGCAGGCGCAGGGACGGGCCGCAGGCCGGGCAGCAGGTGGGCTCGGCGCGGAAGTGGCGGTCGCCGGGGTCGTGGTACTCGGCCGAGCAGTCGGCGCACATCGCGAACCCGGCCATGGTGGTCAGCAGCCGGTCGAAGGGCACGCCGCGCACGACGGTGAAGCGCGGCCCGCAGTTGGCGCAGGCGACGAACGGGTAGCGGTGGCGGCGACCGGCCGGGTCGGCCAGCTCACGCAGGCAGTCGTCGCAGGTGGCGAGGTCGGCCGGGACGAGGGCGCGGCGCGGGCCGGCCGGGTCGCCGGCGGTGATGGTGAAGCCCCGGTGGCCCGCGGGCGCGCCGCTGACGACGGTGACGCTCTCGATCTCCGACAGGGCCGGCGCGTCGCGCTCCAGCGCGGTCAGGAACTCCTCGACCCCCGCCAAGGCGCCCTCGACCTCGATGAACACCCCCTCGACGTCGTTGCGCACGCGCCCGGCCAGGCCGAGTCTGCTGGCCAGCGAATACACGAAGGGGCGGAAGCCCACGCCCTGGACGACGCCTTCGACGCGGACGTCCACCCGTTTGCGGACTGTCACAGGCCCCAGTGTGCGCCTCATCGAGCCTGCTTGTACGGCGGATGACGCGTGTCGCGCGCCCCTTCTGACGGCAGGCGCCCCACGTCGGGCCCCGGCGAGCCCCCAGTGGGCGCACAGCGGACATGGAAAGGGCCGCGCGGTCGGCCGCGCGGCCCTTTCCAGCTGCTTCCCTACAGGTACTGGCCGGTGTTGGCGACCGTGTCGATCGAACGGCCGGCCTCGGTGCCCTGCTTGCCGGAGACCAGCGTGCGGATGTAGACGATCCGCTCGCCCTTCTTGCCGGAGATGCGGGCCCAGTCGTCGGGGTTGGTGGTGTTGGGCAGGTCTTCGTTCTCGGAGAACTCGTCGACGCAGGCGGTGAGCAGGTGCTGCACCCGCAGACCCTTCTGGCCGCTCTCCAGGAACTGCTTGATGGCCATCTTCTTGCCCCGGTCGACGATGTTCTGGATCATCGCGCCCGAGTTGAAGTCCTTGAAGTAGAGGACTTCCTTGTCACCGTTGGCGTAGGTCACCTCGAGGAAGCGGTTCTCCTCGCTCTCGGTGTACATGCGCTCGACCACACTCTGGATCATGCCGTGGATGGTCGCCTCGCGAGAGTCGCCGTGCTCGGACAGATCGTCGGGGTGCAGGGGAAGCTCGGCCAGCAGGTACTTGGAGAAGATGTCCTTGGCCGCCTCGGCGTCGGGCCGCTCGATCTTGATCTTCACGTCCAGGCGGCCGGGCCGCAGGATCGCGGGGTCGATCATGTCCTCGCGGTTGGAGGCGCCGATCACGATGACGTTCTCCAGGCCCTCGACGCCGTCGATCTCCGACAGCAGCTGAGGGACGATGGTGTTCTCCACGTCGGAGGAGACGCCGGAGCCTCGGGTGCGGAAGATCGAGTCCATCTCGTCGAAGAACACGATCACCGGGGTGCCCTCGGAGGCCTTCTCACGAGCCCGCTGGAAGACCAGGCGGATGTGCCGCTCGGTCTCGCCGACGTACTTGTTGAGCAGCTCCGGGCCCTTGATGTTGAGGAAGAAGCTCTTGCCCGACTGGCCGGTCTTCTCGGCGACCTGCTTGGCCAGCGAGTTGGCGACCGCCTTGGCGATGAGCGTCTTGCCGCAGCCGGGCGGGCCGTAGAGCAGCACGCCCTTCGGGGGACGGAGCTTGTGCTCGCGGAACAGGTCGGCGTGCAGGTAGGGCAGCTCGATGGCGTCCCTGATCTGCTCGATCTGCCGCATGAGCCCGCCGATCTCCTCGTAGGAGATGTCGGGGACCTCCTCGAGGACGAGCTCTTCGACTTCGGACTTGGGTATGCGCTCGTAGACGTAGCCGGAGCGGGGTTCGAGCAGGAGCGAGTCACCGGCCCTGATGGGCTGGCCGACCAGCGAGTCGGCCAGTCGTACGACGCGCTCCTCGTCGGCGTGCGAGATGACCAGGGCCCGCTTGCCCTCGTCCAGCAGTTCCTTGAGCATGACGATCTCGCCGACCTCTTCGTAGCCGAGTGCCTCGACCACGTTGAGCGCTTCGTTGAGCATGACCTCCTGGCCACGCCTCAGCGAGTCGACGTCGACGGCGGGGCTGACGTTCACCCGGAGCTTGCGCCCTCCGGTGAACACCTCGATCGTGCCGTCTTCTCGGGCTTCAAGGAAGGTGCCGAAGCCGGACGGCGGCTGCGCCAGCCGGTCGACCTCCTCCTTGAGAGCGACGATCTGGTCCCTGGCCTCCTTGAGTGTGGCCACCAGGCGCTCGTTCTGGCCGGTCACGGCCGCGAGATTCGCCTGTGCCTCATGGAGACGCTCTTCGAGGACTCTGGCCTGACGGGGTGACTCGGCCAGCTTCCGCCTCAGCGCGGTGATCTCCTCCTGCAGGAAGGAGACCTGTGTTGAAAGATCAGCGACCTCCCGTTCGCGCTGCGCGGCTCGAGCCTCAGCATCATCGCGAGCTGCCACGCCCCGTCACCTCCTTCCCAGTCGAGGGCGACTACTAAGGACCTTACCTATCTCGGGCCCCTCCGTAACCTGGCCGGGCAGTGTTCGTCGAGTGACATGCAGTATTCGGTGAATAATCCCCAATGGTGCGTTTAATACTCCCAGCATATGAACACGGCGATCTGTTCCCGTGTCACGCACCAACGCACCCTCGTGGCCAAATTGTCATAGTTCCTCAGTGGTTCCCTTCGGTCGGCGGCGTCGCGGTGGCGGCGTCACTCCGTCTGCCATGCGACGGGCGCTGACGAGGAAGCCGGTGTGGCCGATCATCCGATGATCGGGACGAACCGCGAGCCCTTCGACATGCCAGTCGCGAACCAGGGTCTCCCACGCATGAGGCTCGGTGAAACACCCGTGATCGCGAATGGCCTCCACGGTCTTGGACATCTGGGTCGTCGTGGCGACGTAGCAGCAGATGACCCCGCCGGGGGTGAGGGCCTTGGCGGCGGCGTCGACGCACTCCCAGGGGGCGAGCATGTCGAGGATGACGCGGTCGACGTCGGTCTCGTCGATCGAGGAGACCAGGTCGCCGAGGGCCAGGCGCCAGTTGTCGTCCATGGGGCCGCCGAAGAACTTCTCCACGTTCTTGCGGGCCACCTCGGCGAACTCCTCGCGGCGCTCGTAGGAGGTCACATGGCCCTCGGGGCCGACGGCGCGCAGCAGGAAGCAGGTCAGGGCGCCGGAGCCGACGCCGGCCTCGATCACCCGGGCGCCGGGGAAGACGTCGGCCATGCCGACGATCATCGAGGCGTCCTTGGGGTAGATGACGGCCGCGCCGCGCGGCATCGCGAGCGTGTAGTCCTGCAGGAGGTGGCGGAAGGCGAGGTAGGCGGTGCCGCCGGAGGACCGCACGACGGAACCTTCAGGCTGCCCGATCAGGTCGCTGTGCGGGATGGCGCCCTTGTGCGTGTGGAAGACGCCGTCCTGCTTGAGCGTGATCGTGTGGCGCTTGTTCTTGGGGTCGGTGAGCTGCACCTGATCCCCTGCCTGGAACGGCCCATGCCTGCGGAAACCCATGGTGGCAAGGTTATATGGGTTTCTCCCGCGTCCGGACGCACGGTATCTATGGGAGATGCTCCCGCGCGACGTGATCTCCACCGGCCCCCTGATCCTGCGAATGCCCGCCGAGCCCGACGCCGAGGCCGTCGCGCGCACGATGGACGATCCCGTCACCGCCCGGCATCTGCCGCTGCTGCCCTCGCCGTACCGGGCCGAGGACGCCCTCGCCTACCTGAAGTACGCCGAGGACAAGTGGGAGTCGGGCGGCGCGGAGTGGGCCGTCACCGAGGACGGCCGCTACTGCGGCGCGATCGGGGTCCGCCCGCCCGACCGCTGGGGCACGGCCGAGATCGGCTACGTGGTGGCGCCCTGGGCGCGTGGCAGGGGCGTGGCCGCCCGGGCCGCCAGGGCGGTCGCCGACTGGCTGGCCGACCAGGGGGTGCACCGGGTCGAGCTGCAGGCCGAGGTGGAGAACGTGGCGAGCCTCAAGGTCGCGCTCAAGGCCGGGTTCCGCGAGGAGGGCCGGCGGCGCAGGGCCAGGCGGCTGCGCGACGGGCGGTGGGCCGACCTGGTGTCCTTCGCCAGGATCGCCGGGGAGCCGGCGCCGGCCGACGAGCCGTACCTGCCCTTCTTCGACGGCGGCGAGCTGAACGACGGCGTGGTGCGGCTCGTGCCGCTCTCGGTGGACGACGCCGCCGAGTACCACCGGATGATGTGCGACCCGAGCGTGACGGCCTACTCCCTGACCCCGCCGGCCTCCCTGGCGGAGGACGAGCAGCGCTGCCGCTGCACCGGCTACTGGTGGGCCACCGGCCAGCGGATCGAGCTGGCGATCAGGGACGCGGCCACCGGCGCCTTCGCCGGGCACCTCCAGCTCATGCAGGTCGCCCCCGTGCTCGGGCAGGCCATGATCGGCTACTCGCTGGTGCCGGCCTTCCGCGGCAGGGGGTTCATGACCCGCGCGGTGCGGCTCCTGGTCGACTGGGCGTTCGCGCGCACGTCCCTGCACCGGATCGTGGCGGGCACCGACGTGGTGAACACGGCCTCGCACGCGGTGCTGGAGCGCGCCGGTTTCAGCAGGGAGAGCCTGCACCGGGAGCTGTTCCCGAAGCCGGACGGCACGCGGGCGGACGACGTGGAGTGGGTGCGGCTGCGGTCGTCGTGAAGGGCTCGGCCAGCCTGACCTCCTAAATGCGGAAAAATCGCAATTTCCTGTTGAGGGGTAGTCAAGAGCCGCGTCGAGGGTGATACTCCGGGGCACCGTTCGGAGTTTCGCGTGACCGGGCCGCGCGATCTCTTCCCCCTCTACCCGAGGGAATCACCGCGATGCCAAACAACCGTGTCGATATCGCCATGCGTGACCTCATCTCCGCGTTCTCCTGCCTGGAGATCGCCGACGTGATCGATCGGCTCGCGCGCGCCGCGGCCGTCGTGGCGGGCACCGCGTACGCGGGGTTCGTCCACGTGGACGTGCTGCGGCGGGAGGCCCGTCCGGTGCACGTCCACGCGCCGCCGGGTGACCCGCTGCGGGTGCGGCGGTGGCTGACGGAGTCGGGGGTGCTGAAGGAGCTGGCCGTCGTGGAGGAGGCCCTGCGGCTGGCCCGGGACGAGACGATGGGCGAGCCGGGGTTCCTGGCCGTCCCGGTGCCGGCGCAGGTGCGCGACCACACGTTCGTGTGGGTGGCGGGACGGGGGTTCCAGGAGGGGGACGAGCACCTGCTGGGCCGGTTCGCGACGGCGGCGGGGCGGGCGGTGGAGGGCGCGCGCGGGCTGGAGACGGCCGTGCGGCTGTTCCGCGGCGTACGGACCTTCCGGCCCGGCTGACCCTTTGGACGGCCCGGATCCCGCTTTCCGAGAGGGCCGCCGATCAAGTCCGGACTTTTCCGGAAACGTCACGCAGCGTTCGCAGGAAATGCGTTCTCCGGTCCCGATATTTCGCATTCAGACGGGAAATATCAGGCATTATCCAAGCAATTCCAGCAACGGCTCCCCGGCACACGAACGCCCGCACTCCCGGCGAGGGAATGCGGGCGGACGGGACCTCGATCAGCCCCTCGATCAGCCCCTCGATCAGCCCCGGTGGGCCTCGAAACGCAGGGTGCGGGAGACGCCCACCCGGACCGTCGTGCCGGGCGCGATCGTGACCGGCTCGTTGGGCGGGATGTCGTAGAAGTTGGGGTCGCCGGGCGGCTGGATCTGGGTGCCGTTGACCGAGCCCAGGTCGACCAGGTTGACGTCCCAGCCGTCGAGGGCCACCCGCAGGTGGCGGCGCGAGACCGAGCCGTCGGGGCTGGTGACCTTGGCCGGCCTGGCCGAGCCGCCCGCCACCTCGGGCGCGCGCTCGGGATCACGGCCCAGCAGGTAGTCGCTCTCCAGCGGCAGCGCCGTGCCGTCGTCGAGGATGAGCACCCCGAGCGAGGGCCGCGGCCCCTTGTACGGCACCAGCGTCCGCTGCACCAGGGCGATGCCGCAGACGGCGCAGTAGGGCACCCTGGGGTCGTTGAAGTGGTCGTTCTTGCAGTCGACCCCGTAGACCAGCGGACGGTCACCGTGGTCGCCCTGCTGCTCCTGCGGCGGCGGCCCCGGGTGGTCGAAGTGCTCCGGCGGGCCCAGCACGGGCGGGGCCGGCTGGTCGAAGTGGTCGGGCGGGCCCAGATGCTGCTGCTGGTGGTCGGCCATGCCGCTGCCGGCCGGCGGCAGGTCGTCGTAGGAGGGGAACTGCTGCGGGGGCTCGGGGTGGGACTGCTCCTGCGGGGGCAGATAGGGAGGCTGGTCCTGGGGCGGGAGGTAGGGCGGCTGCTCGTGGCCGAACGGCGACTGGTCCTGACCGAAGGGCGGCTGGTCGTGCCCGAACGGCGGCTGGTCCAGCGACGGAGGGCCGGAGTGGGGGCCGGACGGGGGGCCGGGGTGCGGGACGCCGGCCTGCGCGCCCGAGGGCGGGCCCTGCTGGACGAGCGGCGGCTGGTCGGCCAGCGGGTAGGGAGGCCGCTCGACCGGTCGCTCGACCGGCGGCTCGACCGGCGGGGCCAGGTCGGGCTCCATGTGCAGGCCCGTGTTGGGCAGCTCGCTGGTGAGCGGCCTGGACCGGTCGGGCGCCTGCGCCTGGGGACGTACGTGCACCGGCTGGTCGGTGAGGTCGCCGATCAGGCCGCCGCCGTGGACGACGCCGCCCTCGAAGCCGACCGCGGGATGCGCGGCGCCGGCGCCGGGCAGGGTGAGCTCGACGCGCTCGACCGGGCCGCTGATCAGCCGGTCGGCCCAGGTCAGCGAGTCGCTGCCGGCCAGGCGCGTCTCGCCGCCCGAGGTGCTGACCGAGGCGGACGCGGAGCCGCTGACCAGCACCGCCACGCCGCCGCCGACGGGACCGGCGACCGCGCACGTGACCGGGTCGCCCGCCATGTTGGCGGCCAGCACCTGCGCCGCGCGGCGGGCCAGCGCCCGGCCGTCGCCGCCGGAGGCGGCGGTGTCGCGCAGCGCCTCGATCAGGCCGTCGGCGGCCGTCTCGCCCGCGTCGCACACCAGCAACAACCCGCCGACGTAGGCGACGAGCCCGTCACCGGGAAGGGGACGCACCACTCCGAAGCCCTGGCCGCTCATGCGCCCTCCCTCATGACGACCGTGCTGCGCTCATCGGTGCCCTCGCTGCGCTCGGTCACTCAACTCTCCTCCCCGGAAGCCGGCGATATTACGGCACCCGCACTGCCGTGCCGGCCACCAGCCATACGCATACCCAGGCGACGTGCCCGTGTCGCGGCCCAGGCGTCTCGATTCGGTGAACCGGTGGACCACGACCAACCCGTCAACTGTGCAAGTTCGGCCAAACAGAAGACTATCGGCCTGCCGTCCTGGCATCGAAATCGCCGGGCTACGGGAAGTGGCCGGACAAGACCTTAGCCGCAAACACGCGGGGCATGTCAGACCCCGGTGAAGACGCGGTTGACGTCGGCGGTGGCGAGCACGCCGTAGATCTCGCCACCGTGCTCCACCAGCAGGTACTCGCCGGCGGGGGCCGAGCGCATGGCGTCGATGAGCGGTTCGCCGGTCAGGTCGGCGGCGAGCACCATGGTGGGTTCGATCGCCTTGGCCAGCGAGGCCACGTCGACCCACGGCCGCCGGTGCTCGGGGGTGGCCTGGACGGCCGCCTCGTTGACGATGGCGACCGGCCGTCCGTCGTGGTCGACCACGACCAGGGCGCCCGCGCGCTGCTCGGTGGCCTGCCGCAGCGCCTCGGCCAGCGGCGTCTCGCCCGCCACCGGGATCGCCCTGCGGGCCAGCGCCCGCGCGTTGACCTGCGGGATGCGGGCGCGGATGCGGGCCACGCGCAGCGACTGGGTGGCGCCCATCCAGATGAAGGAGGCCAGCACCACCGGCCACAGCAGCTCGACCGGGTCGAACCCCTGCCCGCTCGTCATCGACGTCGCGAACGGCAGGACGACCAGGAGCACGGCCAGCACGCGCCCGCCCCAGGCGGCCACGACCGTGCCGGAGCCGGGGTTCTTCGTCAGCTTCCAGACGCCCGCGCGCAGCATGCGGCCGCCGTCGAGAGGCAGGCCGGGCAGCAGGTTGAACACGCCGACGATGAGGTTGGCCACCCACAACTGCCAGATGAGCACCTCGGCGATGCCGCCGTCGTTGATCAGGTACGTGTCGGCGAGCAGGCCCAGGCCCGCCAGGCCCAGCGACAGCCCAGGCCCGGCGGCGGCGACCAGGAACTCCTTGCCCGGCGTGGGCGGCTCCTTCTCGATCTCGGACACGCCGCCGAGGAAGTAGAGGGTGATCCGGCGCACCGGCAGGCCGAACATCTTGGCCAGCACGCTGTGGGCCAGCTCGTGCAGCAGCACCGAGACGTAGAGCAGCACGGCGAAGACGAAGGCCACCGCGTAGGCGACGGTGCTGTCCAGCTCGGGCAGCATGTCGCGCATGCGGGGGCCGAACATGACGGTGATGAAGCCGGCGACGATGAACCACGTCCAGGAGACGTACACCGGGATGCCGAAGGGACGCCCCATCCGAAGGCCGGGGAACTCCTGACGCGGGCTCTGCTCGCTCACCGCACTCCTCGTACGTCCATTACGTGCTGTTGCTGCCTCGATGCTACGCGCCCGATCACGTGTTCCTCGTCCCGGCGAGGGTTATTCTGTCGGGCTCTTGACCTAGAGTGCGGTGCATGACGTTGACCGAACCGGTGATCATCGGAGCTCTCTCCCCGTCCCGGGCAGGCGATTTCATGACCTGTCCCCTGCTCTACCGGTTCCGGGTCATCGACCAGCTGCCCGAGAAACCCTCCCCCGCGGCCGTGCGCGGCACCGTGGTGCACGCCGTGCTGGAGCGGCTCTACGACCTGCCGGCGCCGCGCCGCTCGGTGCAGGCGGCGCTGGAGCTGCTGGAGCCGCAGTGGCAGCGGCTGCTGGAGGACGACGAGCAATATGCGCGCATGTTCGCCGACGACGCCGAGCAGGCCGAGTGGCTGGCGCAGGCGCGGGCGATGCTGGAGCGCTACTTCACCCTGGAGGACCCGACCCGGCTGGAGCCTGCCGAGCGCGAGCTCTACGTGCAGGCGGTGCTGGAGGGCGGCCTGATGCTGCGGGGCTACGTCGACCGGCTCGACGTGGCGCCCACCGGCGAGGTCCGGGTGGTCGACTACAAGACGGGCAGCGCGCCCGGCCCCGACTTCGAGGCCAAGGCGCTGTTCCAGATGAAGTTCTACGCGCTGGTGCTGTGGCGGCTGCGCGGGGAGGTGCCCCGGCTGCTGCAGCTGGTCTACCTGGGCGGGCGCGGCGAGGTGCTGCGCTACGCCCCCGACGAGGCCGACCTGCTGGCCACCGAGCGCAAGGTCATGGCGCTGTGGACGGCGATCGAGCGGGCGCTGGAGACCGGCGAGTGGCGGGCGCGCCGCAGCAAGTTGTGCGACTGGTGCGACCATCAGGCGCTGTGCCCCGAGTTCGGCGGCACCCCTCCGCCGGTGCCCGACCGTCAGCCCGGCGACACCGTGCGCAGCAACCGGCGCGCGGCCACCGACGAGCTGTAGCCCTCCGACAGGCCGCCCCTTATCCTCCCGAGGGAGGAGTTCCAGGCTCTCACCTGGGCCTACAGTGAAGCGGTGCGGATCGACCGACCCCTGTTCCACGACACGGCCCTGGCCGTGGTGGTGGCCGCGGCCTCGGTGATGCTCTTCCTCCTCTACGGGCCCGAGCGCCTGCAGCCGCCGGAGCTGGCGCCCGAAGGCATGCGCGCGCCCGACGGGCTCGGGGCGGCGCTGCTGGTGCTGGCCGCCGCGCCGATCGCGGTGCGCAGGCGCTGGCCGCTGGCGGCGCTGTGCGCGGGCCTGGTGCCCGAGACGCTGCTGACCTCCCTGGGTTACGGCGCCGGTGCGTCGGGGGTGTCCGGGCTGGTGCTGCTGTACTCGGTGGCCTCCAACCGGGGGCTGGCGGTGGCGCTGGGCGGTCTGCTGGTCTCGCTGCTGACGTACACGGTGGGGGCGCTGGCCGGGCCGGTCACGCTGCCGGGCCCGAGTGAGCACGTGGTGGCGATCGTGGTGCTGCTGGCGGTCTGGGGGGCGGGCAGGAGCCTGCGGCTGCGGCGGGCGTACCTGGAGGAGCTGCGCGACCGGGCGTCCAGGCTGGAGCGGGCCCACGCGGCCGACACGCGGGCCGCGCGGGCCGAGGAGCGTTCGCGCATCGCCCGCGAGCTGCACGACGTGGTGGCCCACCACGTGAGCGTGATGACGGTGCAGGCGGCCGCGGCGCGGCGGGTGCTTTCCGCCGATCCCGACCTGGCGCGGGAGGCGCTGTCGGCGATCGAGAACACCGGGCGGCTGGCGATGACGGAGATGCGCAACATCGTGGGCGTGCTGCGTACCGACGCGCGGGCCGAGCTGGGGCCGCAGCCGGGCGTGGGCGACCTGCCCGGGCTGGTGGAGCAGATGCGCGAGGCGGGGCTGCCCACGCTGCTGCGCGTGGAGGGCGAGCCGCGGCCGCTGCCCGCCGGGGTCGACCTGGCCGCCTACCGGCTGGTCCAGGAGGGGCTGACGAACAGCCTGCGGCACGCGGGGGCCGGGGCCGAGGCGGTGGTCACCGTCCGCCACGCCCCCACCGGCCTGGACGTACGCGTCGAGGACGACGGCATGGGCACCGCGCCGGCGACCGACCGGCCGGGCCACGGACTGGTCGGCATTCGCGAGCGGGTCGCACTCTATGGTGGAATTCTGAACATCGGTCCGCGACCGGGGGGCGGTTTCGAGGTGCGGGCGAGCTTCCCGTTGAAGGACGGCCAATGACGATCAGAGTGCTGCTGGTGGACGACCAGCCGCTGCTGCGCACGGGATTCCGGCTGATCTTGGAGGCCGAGTCCGACATCACCGTGGTCGGCCAGGCCGGCGACGGCAAGGCCGCGATGGAGCAGACCAGGGCGCTGCTGCCCGACGTGGTGCTCATGGACATCCGCATGCCGGGCGTCGACGGCATCGAGGCGACCCGCAGGATCGTGCGGGAGGCCGCGCCGACGGCGCACGTGCCGAAGGTGCTGGTGCTGACCACGTTCGACCTCGACGAGTACATCGTGGAGGCGCTGCGGTCGGGGGCGTCGGGGTTCCTGCTGAAGGACGTGCCGCCCGACGAGCTGGTGCAGGCGATCCGGGTGGTGGCGGCCGGCGACGCGATCGTGGCGCCGAGCGTGACCAGGCGGCTGCTCGACCGGTTCTCCAGGCGGTTGCCCTCGGCCTACGAGCAGGCCACGCCGGCCCGGCTCGACCGGCTGACCGAGCGGGAGCTGGAGGTGCTGCGGCTGATCGCCAAGGGCATGTCCAACGCGGAGATCGCGGCCAAGCTCGTGGTGAGCGAGACGACGGTCAAGACGCACGTGGGCAACGTGCTGACCAAGCTGGGGCTGCGCGACCGGGTGCAGGCCGTGGTGCTGGCGTACGAGACCGGGCTGATCACGCCCGGCACGCTGTCCTGAGGCCGCCGCCCCGGCTGGAGGGCGGCGGCCAGGGGCGGTAGGCCCCCGTCAGGCGGTCAGGCCTGGGTCGCCGCGGCGGTCGCGGCGGCGGGCGCGTTCTCCGGGAAGTGGCAGGCCACGCGGTGGCCGCCGGCCATGGTCTCCAGGGGCGGCTCGACCGTCTTGCAGATCTCCTGCGCCTTCCAGCAGCGGGTGTGGAAGCGGCAGGCGGGCGGCGGGTTGAGCGGGCTGGGCACGTCGCCGGTGAGCCTGATGCGCTCGCGTTCCTTGCGCGCCTTGGGGTCGGGCACCGGCACGGCCGACAGCAGGGCGTTGGTGTAGGGGTGCATCGGCGAGCTGTAGAGGCTCTTGCGGTCGGCGATCTCGACGATCTTGCCCAGGTACATGACCGCGACCCGGTCGCTGATGTGGCGCACCACCGACAGGTCGTGGGCGATCACGACGTAGGTCAGGTCGAGCTCGTTCTGCAGGTCCTCCAGCAGGTTGACGACCTGGGCCTGGATGGACACGTCGAGCGCGGAGACCGGCTCGTCGGCGATGATGAGCTTGGGCTTGAGCGCGAGCGTGCGGGCGATGCCGATGCGCTGCCGCTGGCCGCCGGAGAACTCGTGCGGATAGCGGTTGTAGTGCTCGGGGTTGAGGCCGACCAGGGCGAGGATGTCCTGGACCGCCTTCTTGACGCCGTTCTCGGTCTGCACGCCCTGGATGCGGAACGGCGCACCGACGATCGTACCGACGGTGTGGCGGGGGTTCAGCGACGAGAACGGGTCCTGGAAGATCATCTGCATGTCGCGGCGGAGCGGCCTGAGCCTGCCCTGCCCCATGTGCGTGATGTCCTGGCCCTCAAAGACGATCTTGCCGCCGGTCGGCTCCAGCAGCCTGGTGACCAGGCGGCCGGTGGTGGACTTGCCGCAGCCGGACTCCCCCACCAGGCCGAGCGTCTCGCCCTTGAAGACGTCGAAGCTGACCCCGTCGACCGCCTTGACGGCGCCGACCTGCCGCTTGAGCAGGCCCTTCGTCACCGGGAAGTGCTTCTCCAGCCCTTGGACGGAAAGAAGCGGCTCGTTCGCGGTCACCGTCTCGCTCACTGGCTCTCCAGCACTGGCTTGATCTCGTTCTCCCACAGCTCCCGCCGCTCCGTCCTGCTCATGTGGCAGCGCACCAGGTGGCCGCCCTCGGTCTCGATCAGGCCGGGCACCTCGCTCCTGGCCTTGTCCCCGGTGCGCTCGGCGTAGGGACAGCGGGGGTGGAAGGCGCAGCCCGGAGGCACGTTGATGAGGGACGGCGGCGACCCCTTGATCGGCAGCAGCCGTTCGGTGGGCTCGCGGTCGAGGCGGGGCATCGATCCCAGTAGACCCCATGTGTAGGGGTGCTCGGGACGGTAGAAGATGTCGTCGGCGGTGCCGTACTCGATGCACTTGCCGCCGTACATGACCAGGATGTCGTCGGACAGCTCGGCCACCACGCCCAGGTCGTGGGTGATGATGATCAGCGCGGAGTTGAACTCGCGCTGCAGGTCGACCATGAGGTCGAGGATCTGGGCCTGCACGGTCACGTCGAGCGCGGTGGTCGGCTCGTCGGCGATGAGCAGTTCGGGGTCGCACGACAGCGCCATGGCGATCATGGCGCGCTGGCGCATGCCGCCGGAGAACTCGTGCGGATAGGAGTCGACCCGGCTGTGCGGCTCGGGGATGCCCACGCGGCCCAGCATGTCGACGGCGTGCTTCTTGGCGACGGCCTTGGAGACCTTGTGGTGGATCCGGTACGCCTCGATGATCTGGTCGCCGACCGTGTAGAACGGGTGCATCGCCGACAGCGGGTCCTGGAAGATCATCGCCATCTTCTTGCCGCGCAGCCCGCGCACGTGCTCCTGCGAGGCGCCGACGAGCTCCTCGCCGTCGAGCCAGATCTCGCCGGAGACGTTGGCGCCCTTGCCCTTGTGCAGACCGAGGATGCCGAGGCTGGTGACCGACTTGCCCGAGCCGGACTCGCCGACGATGCCGAGCGTCTTGCCGCGTTCGAGGCTGAAGGTCAGACCGTCGACGGACCTGACCAGGCCGTCGTCGGTCGGGAAGTGGATCTTCAGGTCCTTGACGTCGAGAAAGGGACTCACGCCAGCCTCACTCTCGGGTCAACGACCGCGTAGAGCAGGTCGACGATCAGGTTGGCCAGGATGATGAAGGCCGCCGCGACGATCGTGACGCCCATCACCTGGGGAAGGTCGTTGTTGCTGATGGCGTCGACGGCGTACTTGCCGATGCCGGGCAGCGAGAAGGTGCTCTCGGTCAGGACGGCGCCGCCGAGCAGCAGCCCCAGGTCGAGGCCGAACATGGTGAGCACGGGGGTGAGCGTGGCCCGCAGCCCGTGTTTGAGCACCACCTTCCGCTCCGCCAGGCCCTTGGCCCTGGCCGTGCGGATGTAGTCCTCCGACATGGTCTCCAGCATGCCCGCCCGGGTGAGCCGGGCGTAGCCGGCGGCGTACAGGAAGGCGAGCGTCACCCAGGGCAGCATGAGGTTGTTGGCCCAGGTGAGCGGGTCTTCGCTGATCGGCACCCAGTCGGCCACGTCGCCCACCAGTCCGAGCTGGTCGCGGAAGATGGCCAGGGAGACGATGCCGGTGAAGAAGATCGGCAGCGAGACGCCGGCCAGCGCGATGCCCATGGACAGGCGGTCGAAGAAGCTGCCGCGGCGCAGCGCCGACAGCACGCCGGTGGCCACGCCGAAGATGACCCACACCACGGCCGCGCCGAGCGCCAGCGACAACGTGATCGGCAGGCGGTTGAGCAGGTCGGGCAGGACCGGGTTCTGGCTGACGTAGCTGTAGCCGAAGCAGGGCGCCGGGCAGTGCTCGATGCCGGGGCCGTAGTTGCGGTCGACGCCGACGAAGATGCCCTGCACGAAACGTCCGTACTGGACCATGATCGGGTCGTAGAAGCCGAGGCGCACAGCCGTGTCGTGGATCACCTCGGCGTTGGCCGCCTTGCCCACGTACCGGGAGGCCAGGTCGTCAGCGGACATCCCAGCGAGCCGAGGCACGAGGAAGAAGATGGCGAACGTCGCGATGCTCACCACGAAGAGCAGCATGACGGCCGCTATCAACCGTCTGAGAATGTATGTGAACACTGATCTCGGCCATGGCGGCCGGGCCTTGTGGGCCCGGCCGCCGAAGCCTTCACCTGCTTTCGGTACGTGACGTTCCGGCAGTATGCGCCGTTGCTACTGGGTGCTCAGCGTGAGGAACTCGTACATGCCCCAGTTCTGGGAGACGAAGACGTTCTTCAGCTGCGGCGGCCGGTAGAACAGGCCGTGCGCCCAGACGTAGGGAAGGATGTACGACGACTCCATGACTTCCTTGTCGACCGCGGCCCAGATGGCGTTGCGCTTGGTCGCGTCGGTCTCGCCCGCGGCCTGGTCGATCAGCTCGTCGATCTTGGGGTCCTTCACGCCGAGGTTGGTGTTACCGGCGGGACGGATGACCCGGCTGTCGACGATCTGCTGGAAGAAGCCGAAGCCCTCGGGGTAGTCGGCGCCCCAGCCGTAGACCATGAGGCCCAGGCCGTTCTTCTTGGCGAAGTCGGGCTTGCCGGCGTAGAGCTTGAAGTAGTCACCCTGCGGGAAGCCCTTGAGCTCCAGCTTGATGCCCACGCGGCCGAGCGACTGCTGCAGCGCCTCGGCGGTCTGCTTCTCGGCGGAGCGCTCGTTGCGGAAGGAGATGGTGGTGCTGAAGCCGTTGGGCTGGCCACAGGCCGCCAGCTCCTCCTTGGCCTTGGCGACGTCACCGGTCGGGTTGGCCTCGACGCCGTAGGGGTCGATCTTCTGGTAGCCGGTCATCTTGGCCGGCATGAGGCTGAGTGCCACGTCGCCACCGGCGTCCGGACCGCCGTAGGCGCCCTGGATGGCCGAGCGGTCGGTCGCGTACTGCACGGCCTTGCGGCAGTGGATGTTGTCGAACGGCGGCACGTCACCGTTGATGTTGGTGAACCAGGTGCGGTCGATCGGGGCCGAGTCGGCGTACTGCTTGACCTTCTCGTCCGTCAGGACGGTCTTGCGGGCGTTGGCCGCCACACCGGTGCTGTTGACCTTGACGTCGATCTTGCCGGAGAGCAGGCGCTGGTCGAGGTCGTCCTCGTTCTGGCCGAGCAGCACCTCGATGGAGTCGTTGAGCTGCTTGCGGTTGGGGTCGGTCGCCGCGTCCCAGTTCGGGTTCTTGACGAGCTCGATGCGCTTGGTGAGCTCGTGCGCCTTGAACATGTACGGGCCGGTCGCGACCGGGTGCTCCTTGTACTTCGAGCCGGTGTCCTTGGCCTCGGGCACGGGGGCCGTCTGCGGGAGCATGGCGAAGTAGTCGAAACCGCCGTACGCCTTCTTCAGGTGGAAGACGATCGTCTGGTCGTCGGGCGTCTCGATCGCCTTGAGGTCGTCGAGCTTGCCCTTCATCTTGTACGGGCCGGTGTAGCCGCCGAGGTCGAGCCAGTCGTTGAAGTACGTCGGGCCGCTGGGCAGGATGTCCTTGTCCAGCGAGCGCGCCACGCCGTACTTGACGTCCTTGGCGGTCACCGGGGTGCCGTCCTCGAACTTGACGCCCTTGCGCAGCTTGTACGTCCAGGTCTTGCCGCCGTCGCTCGGCGTGCCCAGGCCCTCGGCCAGGTCGCCGACGAGCTGCAGGCCCTCCTCGCCGGGGACCGGCTTGAACATGGTCAGCGCGCGCGTGTAGAGGCGGGCGAAGTTCCAGGCGTAGCCGTAGTACATGTCGCCCGGGTCGACCGAGTCGAAGTCGCCGGGCATGCCCATGTGGAGCGTGCCGCCGGCCTTCTCCGACGGGTTGATGACCGCCGTCACGCCCGCGTTGTACTTGCTGGACGGCTTGTCGTCGCTGCCCGAACCGCTGGTGTTCTTGCTGCCGCCACCGCCGCCGCCACACGCGGAGACGACCACGGCGAGAGCGGCGGTCACCGCGATCGCCGACGCCTTAGATCTCATCTTCATCGACCTGACACACCCCTTGAATCTAGGAGTTGAGAGAACTTGCGGATAACTACTCACGAGGCCTTATCGGGCCTTGGGATCGAACGCGTCCCTGAGGCCGTCACCGAGCAGGTTGAACGCCAGCACGGTGATGAAGATCGCGAGGCCGGGGAAGATCATGAAGTTGGGCGCCACGTCGTAGTTGTGGACCGCCTCAGCCAGCATGCCTCCCCACGTGGGGGTCGGCGGCCGCACGCCCACGCCGAGGAAGGAGAGTGCGGCCTCGAACAGGATGTTCGACGGGATCAGCAGCGTCGAGTACACGAGGATCGGCGCGAGCAGGTTGGGCAGGATCTCCTTGAACAGGATCGTGTGGCTGCGCGCGCCCAGGCTTCTTGAGGCGTCGACGAACTCCCGCTCGCGCAGGGAGAGCGTCTGGCCTCGGATGATGCGCCCGATGTAGGGCCAGTTGAAGAAGCCGATGATGAAGACCAGCAGGCTGATCCTGAGGGTGTCGCCCGACATGCCGAACGCCTTGTCGGGAATGACGCCCGCCAGCGCCAGCGCGAACACCAGCAGCGGGAAGGCGAGGAAGATGTCCATGAGACGGGAGATGACGGTGTCGACCCAGCCGCCGAAGAAGCCGGCGATCATCCCCATCACCGTGCCGAGCACCACGCACAGCAGAGTCGCGAAGAACGCGATCAGCAGGGAGATGCGGGCGCCGTACAGGATCCGGCTGAACAGGTCGCGGCCCGTGGTGGGCTCGACACCGAACAGGAAGTCCCAGCTCATGCCGCCGAAGGCGCCGATCGGAGCCTGGATCGCCGGGTCGATCTTCTCCCGGTGCCATTCGGCCGGGTCGTGACCGAACCACGACACCAGCAGCGGCGCGAAGATCGCCACGAGGATCAACAGGACGATGACGATGCCGCCGATCATCGCGATGCGGTCGCGCTTGAGGCGCATCCAGGCGATCTGCCCGAGGGAACGCCCCCGGATGACTGAAGACTCCGCCCCCTCAAGAACGGTCTCCGGCCCGGCCTCAGCGGCCGAGCCAGGAACATCGAGCGGTGCGGTCATGCCAGTGGCCCCCTGGATTCCAGACGACGTCGTCCGTGTCGGCGCGACCCGGTCAGGGTAGTGCGCCCGTGCAAGGCGAGTCCGCGCAGTCGCGGCCCCAGGAGGCAGAATCTATGGCCTGAGCTGGTATGACCAGTCCCTCAGCGCTCGATGTGGCTCAACTGTGATTGACGCGAAACTTATTCGTATCGATCTTGATGAGAATGTCTACAGCCCGTCCCGGTTGGGTCTCGGAACTGTGACAGTGCCGATCCACGACCGATTCCGTCCGAAATCAGCTGATGCCGCGGCGCTTCAGCAGGGCCTCGATATCGGAGAAGTCATCGTCGCTCTTGGGCGTCTTGGGGGTCACCGACGGCTGCGACTTGTTCGCTACGGGCTGAACCGACGGCTTCCCGTCCGGCTTCCCGTCCGGCTCGGGGGCCGCCTTCTTCTTCCGGCCCACGGACAGCCTGCGGCCGCGCATGAACCCGGAGACGACGAACAGCACGGCGGCCAGACCCGCCACGGCCACGCCGGCCCACACCATCGGGTTGAGCACCAGCCCGGTGACGAACCCCACCGCGGTCGCCCCGATCGTCCACAGCGCGCTGAGCGCGCCGGTCAGGTAGGCCGCCACCGGCAGCAGCGACCAGGCCGCCAGCCGCATCCCCGCGGCCGCTCCCCTGCGCCTGAAGGCCAGGAAGCTCAGCACCAGCCCTACCGCCGTCACCCCGGCGCACAGCGGCAACCAGGCGATCTGATTGAACATTGAGGCCGCCCCTCGTCTCGACTACGCCTTCCATCCTGGCACGCGAAACACGGGCGGCCCCTCCTCCGCGAGGACCAGACGCCCCCTAGGGGATCAACGCGCGCAGATCGGCGACCCCGACCTCGGCCAGCGAGGAGACCACCAGGCGGCCGGGGGCCGGCTCGACGGGCAGCAGGTTCGGGACGGCCACGACGGCGCAGCCCGCCGCCGTGGCGGCCGCCACGCCGTTGGGTGAGTCCTCCAGCACGACGCAGCGCACCGGCTCGACGCCGAGCAGCCGGGCGGCCTTGAGGTACGGCTCGGGGTCGGGCTTGGTCCGCTCGACGTCGGCGGCGGTGACGACGACGTCGAAGCGGTCTCTGCCGAAGCCCTTGAGCACGGCCTCGGCGATCTCCTTCATCGAGGAGGTGACCAGGCCGACCGGCACCCCCTCGTCACGCAGGGCCTCCAGCAGCTCCGCGGCCCCCGGCATGACCCCGACGCCCTCCGCCAGGCGCTCGACCATGCCGGAGACCATCCACTCCTGCACCGTCGACGCCGGCACGTCGGCGCCGGAGACGCCCAGCATGTAGTCGAGCGTGCGCTCCATGGAACCGCCCACCAGGTGGGCCTGGTGCTGTGGCGTCCATTCGGCGCCGAGCCGGGCCATGACCCTGGTCTCGATCTCCAGCCAGACCTTCTCGCTGTCGACGAGCAGGCCGTCCATGTCGAAGAAGACCGCTTCCACGGGTTGTTCCCCCCGGATCTAGACGTTGAAGTACTTGGCCTCGGGGTGATGGGCGACCAGCGCCGAGGTGGCCTGCTCGGGGTGGAGCTGGAACTCCTCCGACAGGCTGACGCCGATGCGCCCGGGCTCGAGCAGCTCGAACAGCTGCCGCTGGTCCTCCAGGTTGGGGCAGGCGGGGTAGCCGAAGGAGTAGCGGCAGCCCTGGATGTTGACCTTGAGCATGTCGTCGAGCGTCTCCTGACCGCCGATGCCCCACTCCGCGCGCACCCGGGCGTGCCAGTATTCGGCCAGCGCCTCGGTGAGCTGCACCGACAGGCCGTGGAGCTCCAGGTAGTCGCGGTAGGCGTCCTTCGCGAACAGCTCGGCGGTGGCCTGGGAGATCTTGGCGCCCATGGTGGCCACCTGGAAGCCGACCACGTCGACCTCGCCGGAGTCCTTGCCCCGGAAGAAGTCGGCCAGGCACAGGTGCCGGTCGCGGCGCTGGCGCGGGAAGGTGAAGCGGGTGCGCTCGTTGCCGTCGTCGCCCAGGATGATCAGCGAGTCGCCGTCGCTGACGCACGGGAAGTAGCCGTAGACGACGGCCGCCTCCAGCAGGCCCTCGGTCTGCATGCGCTCCAGCCACATGCGCAGCCTGGGCCGGCCCTCGGTCTCGACCAGCTCTTCGTAGCCGGGCCCGTCGCCGCCCCTGGTGGGCTTGAGGCCCCACTGGCCCAGGAACAGGGCGCGCTCGTCGAGGAAGGCCGCGTACTCGGCCAGCGAGATGCCCTTCACCACGCGGTCGCCGTGGAAGGGCGCCGCAGGCACCGGGTTGTCGGCGGCCACGTCGGAGCGGGCGGGCAGCG
The DNA here is from genome assembly GCF_040675375.1 of Nonomuraea sp. NPDC049607. Taxonomy (NCBI): domain Bacteria; kingdom Bacillati; phylum Actinomycetota; class Actinomycetes; order Streptosporangiales; family Streptosporangiaceae; genus Nonomuraea; species Nonomuraea sp. NPDC049607. The sequence continues at coordinate 28,778 of NZ_JBFAOV010000020.1, read as the reverse complement.
CCTCGACCGGGGTGCGCTGCAGCACCGCGCCGGTCTTGACGCGCCGCTCGCGCAGCGGCGGCAGCGTGGCGCCCACGACGCCCCGCTTGACGGCCATGAACGAGTCCATCAGCCGCAGCCCCTCGAACGCGTCGCGGGCGTAGCGCACCTCGCCCTCGAACAGCTCGGCGAGGTCCTGCTCGACGTAGGCGCGGGTGAGGGCGGCGCCGCCGAGCAGCACCGGGTACCTCTCCGACAGGCCCCTGGAGTTCATCTCCTCCAGGTTCTCCTTCATGATGACCGTCGACTTCACCAGCAGGCCGGACATGCCGATCACGTCGGCCTTCTGCTCGTCGGCGGCCTCCAGGATGGCCGAGACCGGCTGCTTGATGCCGAGGTTGACCACCTGGTACCCGTTGTTGGACAGGATGATGTCCACGAGGTTCTTGCCGATGTCGTGCACGTCGCCCTTGACCGTGGCCAGCACGATGCGGCCCTTGGTCTCGCCGTCGACGCGGTCCATGTGCGGCTCGAGGTAGGCCACGGCGGCCTTCATCACCTCGGCCGACTGCAGCACGAACGGCAGCTGCATCTGGCCGGAGCCGAACAGCTCGCCGACCGTCTTCATGCCGTCGAGCAGCACCTCGTTGATGATCTCCAGCGCGGGCCGCTGGCTGAGCGCGTCGTCGAGGTCGGCCTCCAGGCCCTTGCGCTCGCCGTCGATGATGCGCCGCTTGAGGCGCTCCCACAGCGGCAGCGCGGCCAGTTCCTCGGCCTTGCCGGCGCGCATGGCCGCGGCGTCGACGCCCTCGAACAGGTCCATGAAGCGCTGCAGCGGGTCGTAGCCCTCGCGGCGGCGGTCGTAGACCATGTCGAGCGCGACCTGGCGCTGCTCGTCGGGGATGCGGGCCATCGGCAGGATCTTGGACGCGTGCACGATGGCCGAGTCGAGGCCGGCGTTGACGCACTCGTTGAGGAACACCGAGTTGAGCACCATGCGGGCGGCCGGGTTGAGGCCGAAGCTGATGTTGGACAGCCCCAGCGTGGTCTGCACGCCCGGGTAGCGGCGCTTGAGCTCGCGGATGGCCTCGATCGTCTCCAGGCCGTCGCGCCTGGTCTCCTCCTGGCCGGTGGCGATGGGGAAGGTCAGGCAGTCGACGATGATGTCCTCGACGCGCATGCCCCAGTTGCCGGTCAGGTCCTCGATGAGGCGGCTGGCCACGCGCACCTTCCAGTCGGCGGTGCGGGCCTGGCCCTCCTCGTCGATGGTCAGCGCGACGACCGCCGCGCCGTGCTCGCGCACCAGGCGCATGATCTTCTGGAAGCGGGAGTCGGGGCCGTCGCCGTCCTCGTAGTTGACGGAGTTGACGGCCGCGCGGCCGCCGAGCATCTCCAGGCCGGCCTGGAGCACGGCGGGCTCGGTGGAGTCGAGCATGATCGGCAGCGTGGAGGCGGTGGCGAAGCGGAACGCCAGCTCCTTCATGTCGGCCACGCCGTCGCGGCCGACGTAGTCGACGCACAGGTCGAGCATGTGGGCGCCGTCGCGGGCCTGGTCGCGGGCGGTCTCCACGCAGTCGTCCCAGCGGCCCTCCAGCATCGCCTCGCGGAAGGCCTTGGAGCCGTTGGTGTTGCAGCGCTCGCCGATGGCCAGGTAGGAGGTGTCCTGGCGGAAGGGGACCGTCTGGTAGAGGGAGGAGGCGCCGGGCTCGGGGTGGGGGCGGCGCGCGGCGACCTCCTTGCCGCGCACCCGCTCGACCACCTGGCGCAGGTGCTCGGGGGTGGTGCCGCAGCAGCCGCCGACCAGCGACAGGCCGTAGTCGCGGGCGAAGGTCTCGTGCGCGTCGGCCAGCTCCTGCGCCGACAGCGGGTAGTACGCGCCGTCGGAGGTGAGCACCGGCAGGCCGGCGTTGGGCATGCACGACAGCTTGAGCCGGGAGTGGCGGGCGAGGTAGCGCAGGTGCTCGCTCATCTCGGCCGGGCCGGTGGCGCAGTTGAGCCCGACGATGTCGACGCCGAGCGGCTCGATCGCGGTGAGCGCGGCGCCGATCTCGGAGCCGAGCAGCATCGCGCCGTTGGTCTCGATCGTCACCTGGGCGATGATCGGGACGTCGCGGCCGGCGGCCTCGACGGCCCGCTTGGCGCCGATGACGGCGGCCTTGACCTGGAGCAGGTCCTGGCAGGTCTCGATGATGAGCGCGTCGGCGCCGCCCGCGATCAGGCCGGCCGCGTTGTCGCGGTAGGCGTCGCGCAGGTTCCGGTAGGGCAGGTGGCCCAGGGTCGGCAGCTTGGTGCCGGGCCCCATCGAGCCGAGGACGAAGCGCGGCTGGTCGGGCGTGGACCAGTGGTCGGCCCGCTCGCGGGCGATGCGGGCGCCGGCCTCGGAGTACTCGAAGACGCGCTCGCCGATGTCGTACTCGCCGAGCGCGGCCAGGTTGGCGCCGAAGGTGTTGGTCTCGACGCAGTCGACGCCGACGGCGAAGTAGGCGTCGTGCACGCCCTGGACGATGTCGGGGCGGGTGACGTTGAGTACCTCGTTGCACCCCTCGTGACCCTCGAAGTCGTCGAGCGTCGGGTCCTGCGCCTGGAGCATCGTGCCCATAGCCCCGTCGGCCACGATCACGCGCTGGGACAACACTTCTCGGAAGGACGGGGAGATGCTCATGCCGTAGAGCTTATCGGGTGCGTCCCGACCGCTTATTCTTCCGCCTGTCAATTGACGTGGCGTCCAACAAGGCCCTGACACCCATGACCGTTCTGCCCCCTTTGGGATGATCCGCTAGGGGCGAACGAAAGGGAGGGGTGAGAGCTGCGGGACGGGGGATAGTCGCGTGGTGGGCTGGGCGAAAGGGGTGGGCCGGTGGCTCGGAGCGTTCGCGGGGAGATCGGTGACGCCGACGCCTGCTTACCGCATAGGCTTAGCGCGATGACGGAGAGAGGAGGCGACACGTGATCGAGCTCGAAGGGCTGCCCGAGCTCGTCGACCCGGTGCTCATTGCCGCGTTCGAGGGCTGGAACGACGCGGGCGAGGCTTCCAGCGGTGTGATCGCCCATCTCGAGTCGTCCTGGAAGGCCGAGCCGCTGATCGCGCTCGACCCCGACGACTACTACGACTTCCAGGTCACCCGTCCCGTGGTGGAGATGGGCGACGGGCTCACCCGGTCCATCGTGTGGCCGACGACGCGGCTGTTCCACGCCCGTCCTCCGGGCAGCGAGCGCGACGTCGTGCTGCTGCGCGGCATCGAGCCCAACATGCGCTGGCGTTCCTTCTGCGCCGACATCGTCAAGGTCTGCCACGAGCTGGGCGTCGAGCTGGCGGTGATGCTGGGCGCGCTGCTCAACGACTCGCCGCACACCCGTCCCGTGCCGATCCTGGGCGGGGCCACCGACGAGGCGCTGGCCCGTTCGACCAACCTTGAGCTCAGCCGCTACGAGGGCCCCACCGGCATCGTCGGCGTGCTCCAGCACGCCTTCGGCGAGGCCGGGCTCGACGCGATCTCCCTGTGGGCCTCGGTGCCCCACTACGTCGCCCAGCCGCCCAACCCGAAGGCCACCCTCGCGCTGCTGCGCCGCATGGAGGACGTGCTGGAGATCCCGATGCCGCTCGGCGACCTCGACGAGGAGGCGCGGGCCTGGGAGCGCGGCGTCGACGAGCTGGCCTCGCAGGACAGCGAGGTGGCCGAATACGTCAAGGAGCTGGAAGAGCGCAAGGACGCCGCCGAGCTGCCCGAGGCCAGCGGAGACGCGATCGCCGCCGAGTTCGAGCGCTACCTGCGGCGACGCGACCGCGACACCGACGGCTGACCTCCGACCGCGCCTGTCGGGGCAGGCGTCGGGACCGGTGGCCGACTGCTTCAACGCCGCTGCCGGCCGGCCTCTGACCGCCTTGTCGGCCGGCCTCTGACCGCCTTGTCGGCCGGCCTCTGACCGCCTTGTCGGCCGACCTCTGACCGCCTACGTCCGGGCGGGTGCCGGGATGGGCTGACGGCTTTCGAGTGCCTGGTCGAAGCGGTGCCAGATCAGGGCGGTCACGGCGGGGTCCGGGGCCAGCGGGGCGGTGACCAGGTCGGCGCCCGCGCCGGTCAGCCGGTCGTGGAAGAAGCCGGGGGCCAGCACGTACGAGGCGACCACCACCCGGCCACCGGACGTCGTCCGCGCCTGATCCACCGCCTCGCGCAGGGACGGCGTGCCTGACGCGGCGAAGGCCGCCGTGACCGGGCGCGACAGACGTACCGAGAGCCGATGGGCCGCGGCGCGCACGTCGGCGAGCCCGGCGGGGTCCGAGGAGCCCGCGGCGCCCAGGATCACCGTGTCGGCGGCGCGCAGCCCGGCTCGGTCCAGCGTGCGGACGAGTGCCGAGGTCAGCAGGCGGTGCGGCCCCAGCCGGTCGGCGACCAGCGCGTCCGGGCGGCGGGCGGCGATCACCTCGGGCAGGTCGATGTGCACGTGATAGCCGCCGGCCAGCAGCAACGGCACGACGACCACCGGCCCCGGCACGGCGGGCAGCACGTCCTTGAGCAGCGGGCCGCTGATCTCCAGGAAGGCCGGCTCGACCCGGCGCCCCGGACGGGCCCGGCGGACCGAGCCGGCCAGCGCGGCCAGGGTCCGCTCCCCCGCCGCGCTCCGCGTACCGTGCGCGGCCAGCACCAGCGTGGGCAACGGTCCGGCCGCCGGCACGGGGGCGGGCTGGGTGGGCCGGTGGGGGGTCACGGGGTCGGCTCGTGGGAGCAGGCCAGGCGGTAACCGCGTTTGACGACCGTCTCGACGATGCCATGCGGGCCCAGGGCGCGGCGCAGGCGGGTGACGGCCATCTCCACCGCGTGCTCGGCCGAGTCGCGGGCGGTGCTGCCCGGCAGAACCGTACGCAGGTCGGCGCGGGAGACCACGTGGCCCGGCTTGTCGGCCAGGCGTTTGAGCACCGCCATCGGCGCGGGCGGCAGGGGACGCAGGTCGCCGTCCACGACGACGGCGTGACCGCGGATCTCCAGCCGGTGCCCGCCCGCCACCAGCCGGGTGACGCCGTGCTCGGGCAGATGCCTGGCCAGGACGCGGGCCAGGGCCCCCAGCCGGGCGCGGTCGGGCAGCAGGGCGCGTACGCCGCGCGAGGTCAGCGGCTCGGCCGTCACCGGGCCCACGCACGCGGCCACGACGGACCCGCCGAACGCGGCCAGCAACGCCTCCTCCAGCCCGTCGGACCGGGCCGCGCCGAGCATCGCGTGGACGGCGGGCGCGCTGGTGAAGGCCACCGCGTCCACCGCGCCGGAGACGGTCTGGCTGATCAGGCGGCGCAGGGGCGAGATGTCGCGGTAGGGCAGCCATCGGTAGACCGGGATCTCGATCACCTCGGCCCCGGCCCGGCGCAGGTCGGCGACGAAGGCGGTGAGCGGCTCGCCGTGCTGCTGCACCGCGATGCGGCGGCCGCGCAGGTCCTGGGCGAGGAGGTACTCCTTGATCTCGTCGCAGGACTCGGTGGCGGGCGTCCAGTGGTCGGTCAGGCCGGCGGCCCGTACGGCTCCTCTGGCCTTGGGGCCGCGGGTGAGCAGGCGCGCGCCGGCGAGGTGGTCGCCGAGGTCGGCGGACAGGCCCCATCCTTCGGCGGCGGCCATCCAGCCGCGGAAGCCGACGCCGGTGGTGACGACCAGGTCGTCCAGGGGGGCCTGGAGGGTGTGGCGGGTGGCGGCGAGCAGGTCGGCGTCCTCGGCGAGGGGCACCAGGCGGATGGCCGGGGCGCTGACGACGCGGGCGCCGCGCCGCTCCAGCAGCGCGCCGAACTCCTCGCGCCGCCGCGTGGCGGTCACCCCGACGGTGAACCCGGCCAGCGCGTCGGGCGCCGTCTCGGGAGACGACCCGGCGGCCGCGAGACCCGCCGTCGCGGGGGACGATCCATCGGGCGCGAGGCCCAACGGCTCGGGGGACGACCCGGCGGGCGCGAGGTCCGTCGGAGGCGCGTCCGCGCGGTCCCGTGGGCCTTCGGCGGCGGTCATGCCGTCACCTCCGGGCGGGCGATCCACCCCAGGTGAGCCGTCCGACCCGGACGGGCGGGCCGGCTCAGGCGGGCGGGCCGGCCTGGGAGGGGTCCGGGCGGGGGGCCGGGGATCACAGACGCGGGTGACGCAAGTGAGATCACCCTCCGATCCTGCTTTCGGGTGGTTTCACCCCTGGGTCTCCTCTGTTACCGCTGTGCTACAAGGCACGGCCTTCAGGGTTGAGGGCAGCCGGCGGCGGGAACCGTTCCGCATGACGATCACGGCGTTTCGGGGAGTTGCGGGTGACGGTCCGGCCTATTCGCGTGTTCGACGATCCGGTGCTCCGCGCGGTCGCGGAACCGGTGCACGACTTCGACCGGGAGCTGCGGCGCCTGGTGAAGTCCCTGACGCTCACCCTGCGGGCGGGAGCCGGCCGGGCGGGCCTGTCGGCCCCGCAGATCGGCGAGCCGGTGCGGGTGGTCGTCTACTCCTACGACGGACGTTCCGGTCATCTGGTCAACCCGCGGCTGGAGCTGTCGGAGCGGCGGATCACCGCCGACGAGGCGTGCCTGTCCGCGCCGGGCCTCTGGCGTCCGCTGGAACGCTCCTACATGGTCACGGCGCGCGGCCGCGACATGTTCGGCAAGCCCGTGACGCTACGGGCGCTGGGCGTGCTGGCGAGGGTGCTGCAGCACGAGACCGACCATCTCGACGGCGTGCTGTTCAGCGACCACCTCGAAGCTGCGGAGCGGGAACGGTTCCTGGCCGAGGCGCTGCCGGCGAGCTGAGCTCCCGCCGCTGCTCGGGGTCGGTGCCGCCCCACACGCCGTGCGCCTGCCTGGTGTCCAGCGCGTACTCCAGGCAGGGTCTGCGCACGGGGCACCGGCCGCAGATCGTCTTGGCCTTCTCGACCTGCGAGCGGCCGGGCCCTTCGAGCGAGATCGGGAAGAACAGTTCGGGGTCCAGTTCCAGGCAGGCCGCCCGGCGTGACCAGTTGAGCATCATCATGCTCATCGCGCCTACCCATGCCTTCCGGCGTCATACCTCGGCCAGCAACCGGTCCCAGTCCTCCAGGAACCGGGGCAGGCCGTACCGGGCCAGGGCGGCGGCCCGCGCGGCCTTGCCCGCCTGGGCGGCCCGCTCGGGGTCGGCGACGAACGCGTGCAGGGCGTCGGCCAGCACGTCCACCTTGGTGGAGATCACCCCGGCCTCCTGCGGCACCGCCTCGACGGCCTCGGTCGTGGCCAGCGCCACGACCGGCAGGCCGAGGGTCATGGCCTCGATGAGGGCCAGGCCCAGCGACGTCCAGCGGTAGGGGTGCAGGTAGGCGCGTCTGCGGGCGAGGGCGGCGTGCATGACGTGCTGCGGCAGGTCCTCGTAGGTGCCGTACGGCAGGCCGTCCACCTTCATGCCGAACACGTCCAGCGGCACGCGCTCGGCGAAGCGCGGCAGCAGGTCGGTACCGGCGACCCTGGTACGGCGTACCGGCTCGTTGACCACGACGCCTGCCCTGGCCAGCTCGCCGGTGTAGAGGTGACCGGGGTCGGGGACGCCGTGCTCGATCACGCGGGTGCGGGCCCGGCCGTTGTCCCAGAACAGCTCGTTGAAGTGGGTGACGTGCACGAGCGTGATGTCGTCCTGGCCGGACAGCGGATGCCTGGTACGCGGGACGTCGCCGGCCGGGGTGTTGTGCTCGACGTACACGCCGGGCACCGCGCGGCCGAGCCAGTCGCGGGCCAGGTCGATCTCGTACGGCCGCTGGTAGACGACGACGTCGATCGGCTCGTCGCGGATGCGGTCGTACGGCACCTCGCGGGCGTTGGCGGGCCAGTCGTAGGTGGCGGCGCGCCCCCGGCCGTCGGGACCGCGGCCGGGCACGAGCGGCAGCACGTAGTCGTGGCCGCCGCTGACGAAGGCGCTGGTCCACGCCCCGTGGACGTGCCAGACGAGGATCCTCACCAGCGGCTCCAGCCCATGGCCCGGGCCCAGGGCGCGGCCGAGACCGCCGCGACGGGCGCCTCGGACGCGCTGAGCACCCGTTCCACGACGTCGGTCAGATCCTCGGCGACCTCGGCCGCCTGTTCGATCTCCTCCTCCAGCGTCTGCAGCGTCGGCACGAGGATGCCCCGGGCCCCCGCGGCCCTGGCAGCCTCCATGTCCCTGCCGATGTCGCCGACCACCACGCAGTCGCGCGGGCTGACGTCGAGGACGGCGGCCGCCCTGATGACCAGCCCCGGCGCCGGTTTGCGGCAGGTGCAGCCGTCGGCGTCGTCGTGCACGCAGATGGCCCACGCGTCGAACGGCCCGAGCAGCTCCTCCACCCTGGCGTTCACCTGGTCCATCTCGTCCGGCGAGAGCAGGCCCTTGGCCACGCCGGACTGGTTGGTGACCACCGCGACGGGCACGTCGGCCCGGCGGAGCCTGCCGAGCGCCTCGACCGCTCCCGGCATGGGCTCGACGAGGCGCGGGTCGCCGTTGTACGGCACGTCTTTGATCAAGGTTCCGTCCCGGTCGAAGAGGACGGCCCCGGGACGTCGCTTTTCGAACACCTCTCACCTCCGTCGCATGACCGGCAGCTACCCGGACCAGAAACCGGCAAACAACTACAAAGGGTGACCAATCCCAGGCAGTTATGTCCGTTTTCGCATCGTCTGAGGTGACCGAAGGTTTGAGAGGCGCTTCTCTCGGTAGCGGTTCTCGACATCTGCGGGGGAGGAAACGATGAAGTTTCTCGGCATCAACGCGATCTTCCACGATCCGGCCGCGGCCCTGGTCGTCGACGGGAGGATCGTGGCCGCGGCGGAGGAGGAGCGCTTCAGCCGCCGCAAGCACGGCAAGCGGCCGCTGGCGTTCTCCGCGTGGGAGCTGCCCGAGCAGGCCGCCGCGTGGTGCCTGGAGGAGGCGGGCCTGTCCCCCGAGGACCTGGACGCCGTGGCCTACTCCTACGACCCGGGCCTGGTCGTCCAGCGGCCCGAGGGCGACTGGGAGGACCTGCGCACGAAGTACGCCGTCAGGGCCCCCGCCTTCCTGGCGACCGCGCTGCCGGGCCTGGACCCCGGGCAGGTCTCCTACGTCCCGCACCACGTGGCGCACGCCGCCTCGGCGGGCCTGGCCTCCCCCTGGCGGGACTGCGCGGTGCTGGTGTGCGACGGACGCGGCGAGAACGTCTCCCACCTCGCCGGCCGCTACCGCGACGGCGAGCTGGAGGTGCTGGCCGCCCAGGAGCTGCCGCACTCCCTCGGCCTGATGTACGAGGACGTCACCCAGCACCTGGGATTCCTGCGGTCCAGCGACGAGTACAAGGTCATGGCCATGGCCTCCTACGGCCGGCCGCGCCACCTGGAGTCGCTGCGCGAGATCGTCCACACGACCGGCGACGGCGGCTTCCGCGTCGAACCGGTCGACTGGAACGTCTACGTCAAGGCCCTGGACCAGGGCGAGCCCTGGACCTCCGACCACGCCGACCTGGCCGCCAGCGTGCAGGCCCGGCTGGAGGAGGTTCTGCTGGAGCTGGCCCGCTGGCTGCACGAGCGTACCGGCGAACGGCGGCTCGCACTGGCCGGCGGGGTGGCGCTGAACTGCGTGGCCAACACCCGGCTGCTGGACGAGGGGCCGTTCGAGGAGGTGTGGGCCCAGCCGGCCGCCGGCGACTCCGGCACGGCGCTGGGCGGCGCGCTGCACCTGGCGCAGGCCTACGGCGAGCCGGCCGGTCCGATGCCGGGCGCCGCGCTCGGGCGCGGGTTCACCGACGAGGAGCTGGGCGCCTGGCTGGACGTGGCGCGGGTGCCGTACACACGGCCGGCCGACCTGGGCGCGGCGGTGGCCGCCGAGCTGGCCGCCGACAAGATCGTGGCCTGGTTCCAGGGCCGCGCCGAGTACGGGCCGCGCGCGCTCGGACGCCGGTCGCTGCTGGCCCATCCGGGGCACGCGCGCAACACCGAGCGGCTCAACGACGTCAAGGGCCGGGAGCAGTTCCGGCCGATCGCGCCCATGGTCCTGGAGTCCAGGGCGCGGGAGATCTTCGGGCGGGGGCCGGTGCCCTCGCCGTACATGCTGTTCGTGCACGACGTGCGGGAGCCCTGGCGGGAGCGCATCCCGGCGGTCGTGCACGTGGACGGCACCGCGCGCATCCAGACGATCTCGCCGGCCGACGACCCGCTGATGGCGCGGGTGCTGACGGAGTTCGAGGCGCGTACGGGGCTGCCGGTGGTGGTCAACACGAGCCTGAACACCGCCGGCCGGCCGATGGTCGACGATCCCCGGGACGCACTGGAGTGCTTCGGCTCCTCGCCGGTGGACGTGCTGGCGCTGGGGCCGTACCTGGTGCGGCGCGGGGAGGTGTTCGCCTCGTGATCACCGTCGTGATCCCCACCATCGGCCGCGCCACGCTGCGGCGGACGCTGGCGGCGGTGGGCCGGGCGACGCCCGTGATCGTGGTGGACGACCGGCGGGCGCGGTCCGCCGCGCTGGAGCTGCCCGATCACGTACGGGTGGTGCGCTCGGGCGGGCGGGGGCCGGCCGCGGCGCGCAACGCCGGCTGGCGGGCCGCCGGGACGCCGTGGGTGGTGTTCCTGGACGACGACGTGATCCCCCGTCCCGGGTGGGCCGAGGCGGTCTGGAAGGACCTGGTGGACCTGCCGGAGGACGTGGCCGGGAGCCAGGGCCGGATCGAGGTGCCGCTGCCGGCCGGCCGGCGTCCCACCGACGCCGAGCGGAACACGGCGGGACTGTCGGAGGCGCTGTGGGTGACGGCCGACATGGCCTACCGGCGTTCGGTGCTGGAGCAGACGGGCGGGTTCGACGAACGTTTCCCCCGGGCCTACCGGGAGGACGCCGACATCGCGCTGCGGGTGGCGCGGGCGGGGCACCGGCTGGTCATGGGCGAGCGGGTGACCACGCATCCGGTGCGCGAGGACGGGTTCTGGGCGAGCGTGCGCTTCCAGCGCGGCAACGCCGACGACGCGCTGATGCGGCGGCTGCACGGGCCGCGCTGGCGTCAGGCCATCGGCGGCTCCGGGGGCAGGCTGCGCCGCCACGCCGCCACCACCGCCGCCGCCCTGACCGCCGCCGCCCTCGGCCTGGCCGCCACCCTGCCCCGCCGCTCCGGGAGCGGACTCGCGGGCGTGCGGCCCCACGGACAGCCCCACAGACGGCCCCACAGACGGCCCGGCAGGCGGCGCGCGACCGGCGGGTGGCGGGCGTTGCCGGTGCTGGCCGCGGTCGCCGGAGCCCTGTGGGCCGCGATGACCGCCGAGTTCGCCTGGCGGCGCATCGCCCCCGGGCCGCGTACCCCTCGCGAGGTGTGGCGCATGGCCGTCACCAGCGTGCTGATCCCGCCGGTCGCCTGCGTGCACCGGCTTCGGGGGGAATGGAGGTGGCGGCGATGAGACGTCGCGATCCGGCGGCTCGGTACGACCGCGGCCGTACGAACGCCACGCGGTGCCGGGGGAAGGCCGGACGGGCCGCCCGCGCCCGCAGGCCCGCGGCCGCGGAGGCCGCGCCCATGGAAGCCACCACCGCGGAGCCCGGCACGCCGGAGGCGGTGGCGTGCCGGACGGCCGGAGAGCACGGCGGCGGCCGGGGTCGCGTCCTGGTGGCGCGGCTGGACGACGCCGGTGACGTCCTGCTGGCCGGCCCCGCCACCCGCGCCGTCCGCACGCTCGCCGACGAGCTGGTCTTCCTGGCCGGCCCGAACGGCCGGGCCGCCGCCGAGCTGCTGCCCGGTGTGGACCGGGTGATCGAGTGGCGGGCGCCGTGGATCGACCACTCCCCCGCCCCCGTCTCCAGCGCCCAGGTGGCCGACCTCATCGCCCGGGTCAAGGGCGTGGACGAGGCGGTGCTCCTGACCTCCTTCCACCAGTCGGCGCTGCCGCTGGCCCTGCTGCTGCGGATGGCCGGCGTGCGGCGCGTCTCCGCGATCAGCAACGACTACCCCGGCTCGCTCCTGGACGTCCGGCACGTCGTGGACGAGTCGATCGACGTGCCCGAGGCCGAGCGCATGCTGGCCCTCGCGCGGGCGGCCGGGTTCGATCTGCCGCCCGGCGACGACGGCGAACTCGCAGTTCGGCGGCCATTGCCGGATATAGGCCGAGAAACAGGGCATCTCCTAGGCGTCGGCGCCGCTGCCGATGAACGCTCGTACGTCGTGGTGCATCCAGGGACGTCAGCCCCTGCCAGAACGTGGCCGGCCGACAAGCACCGGCAGGCTGTCAGGGAGCTGGTGGACGACGGGCACCGGGTCGTCGTGACCGGCACGGAACGTGACCTCACCGCCTACGTGGCCTGCGACGCGGCAGTCGACCTCGGGGGCAGGACCACGCTCGCCGAGCTGGCCGCCGTGATCGAACGTGCCGGCGTGCTCGTGGCCGGCAACACCGGTCCCGCGCACCTGGCCGCTGCGGTGGGCACGCCGGTCGTGAGCCTGTTCGCCCCTGTCGTCCCCGCCGCCAGATGGGCCCCGTACGGGGTGCCCACGGTGCTGCTCGGCGACCAGCAGGCGCCCTGCTCGGGAAGCAGGGCGCGCACCTGTCCGGTGGCCGGGCACCCGTGCCTGTCCATGGTGACAAGTGAGCAGGTGGTCAAGGCAGTGAGGGAGTTGATGCAGTGAAGGTCGATCTCATCTCCGAGCACGCCGATCCGCTGGCGGCCATCGGTGGCGTGGACGCGGGCGGCCAGAACGTCTACGTCGCGCACCTGGCGGTCGCGCTGGCCGAGCGCGGTCACACGGTCGTCGTCCACACCAGACGCTCGTCGCGGTCGCAGCCCGGCGCGGTGGCCATGGCGCCCGGCGTCACGGTCGAGTACGTCACGGCCGGCCCGGCCGCGGTCGTGCCGAAGGACGAGCTGCCGCCGTACATGCCGGAGTTCACCGAACGCCTGGCCGAGCGGTGGGCGGCGAACCCGCCGGACGTGGCCCACGCGCACTTCTGGATGAGCGGCCAGGCGGCCCTGCGGGCCGCCCATGGCGTGCCGGTGGTGCAGACCTTCCACGCGCTCGGGACCGTGAAGCGGCGCTGGCAGGGCGAGGCCGACACCAGCCCGGCGCACCGGATCGACACCGAGCGCGAGATCGGCAAGCGGGCCGACGCGGTGCTGGCCACCTGCGGCGACGAGGTGAGCGAGCTGTGCGCGATGGGCGTCCCCGAGCGGCGCGTCACGGTGGTGCCCTGCGGGGTGGACCTGACGGCGTTCTGCCCGGACGGGCCGGTCGCGCCGCGCGCGGGCGCCAAGGTGGTGCTCAGCATCGGCCGGATGGTGCCGCGCAAGGGCGTGGACACCATGATCGCCGCACTGCGCCAGATCCCGGACGCCGACCTGGTGATCGCCGGCGGCGGCCCGGACGACGGCGGGGAGACCGAGCGGCTGCGCGACCTGGCCGCGGCCTACGGGCTGCGGGAGCGGGTGCACCTGATCGGCAGTGTCCCGCGCACGCACGTGCCCGCGCTGATGCGCTCGGCCGACGTCGTGGTGACCGTCCCCTGGTACGAGCCCTTCGGGATGGTCCCGATCGAGGCGATGGCCTGCGGCGTGCCCGTCGTGGCCTCGGCGGTCGGCGGCCACCTGGACACGGTCGCCGGCTGCGGCGTGCTGGTCCCGCCGCGCCGCCCCCGGGCGCTGGCCAGGGCGCTGCGCGACGTGCTCGCCGACGGGCGCAGGCGCGAGGCGCTGGGCGCCGCCGGAGCCCGGCGGGCCCGCGAACGGTACGGCTGGTTCCGCATCGCCGAGCAGACGGAGGCGGTGTACACGCAGGTCATCGACGGCAAGCTCGGCCGCCTCGCGGCTCTGGGGGGTTGATCATGGACAGACATCTGGAAAAGCTCTGGAACACGCTGGAGCAGGTCGACGGCCACGCGGTCACCATCCGCGCGTGGGGCGGGAAGCTGGCCGGCGTGCTGTCGGCCGGCGGCCGGCTGCTGGCCTGCGGCAACGGGGGGTCGGCGGCCGAGGCCCAGCACCTGACGGCCGAGCTGGTGGGCCGCTTCAGGGCCGACCGGCCGCCGTACGCGGCGATCCCGCTGCACGGCGACAGCTCCTCGATGACCGCGATCGCCAACGACTTCGGCCACGACGAGGTCTACGCCCGCCAGGTGCGGGCGCACGGCCGTCCCGGGGACGTGCTGGTGTGCCTGTCGACCAGCGGCGGCAGCCCGAACGTGCTGGCCGCGGCCAGGGCGGCGCAGGAGGTCGGCATCGCCGCCTGGGCCCTGACCGGACCCGCGCCGAACCCGCTGGCCGAGCTGTGCGACGAGGCGGTGGCCGTGCCCGCCGAGGAGACGGCCACCGTCCAGGAGGTGCACCTCGCCATGATCCACCTGCTCTGCGACGCCATCGAGGAGGCCGTCTGATGGGCCCCCTTGTCGTCGTCGGCGACACACTGCTCGACGTGGACGTCGAGGGCGACAGCGAGCGGCTGTGCCCGGACGCGCCGGTCCCGGTGGTCGACATCTCGGCCGAGCACGCCCGCCCCGGCGGCGCGGGCCTGGCCGCGCTGCTGGCCGCGCGGGACGGCGCGGACGTGGTCCTGATCACCGCGATCGGCGACGACCGCGACGGGCACCGCCTGTGCGCCCTGCTGTCGGAGGAGGTCGAGCTGGTACGCCTGCCGCTGAACGGCGGGACCGTGCGCAAGACCAGGGTCAGGTCGAGGGGCCAGACCATGCTCAGGCTCGACACCGGCGACGGCGTCGCCCGGTCCGACCCGCTCGGCGAGATCCCCGAGGAGATCACGGCCGCGGTGGCCCGCGCGGGCGCCGTGCTGGTCTCCGACTACGGCAGGGGCGTGGCCGCGTCGGCCGGGGAGCTGCTGCGCGAGGTGCGCGTACCGGTCGTGTGGGACCCGCATCCCCGGAGCGGGCCGCCGATGCCGGGCTGCGCGCTGCTGACGCCGAGCGAGGCCGAGGCCAGGATGTTGTGCCCGGACGGCTACCGCGGCCCCGACCACGCGGCCCGCCGCCTGGTGCGGGAGCTGCGCGCCGGGGCCGTGGCGGTCACCACCGGCGGCGACGGGGCCACGCTGGCCGTCCAGGGCGGTCCGCTGACGCGCGTGCCGGCGCCGGTGACGGCGTCCGGGCGGGACGCGTGCGGCGCCGGCGACCGGCTGGCCGGCGCCGCGGCGCTCGCGCTGCGCGACGGCGCGGACGTCGTGGAGGCGGTCACCATCGGCGTCGGCGAGGCCTCGCGCTTCGTCGAGCGCGGCGGGGCCGCCACCGTCCGGACGCATGAGCAACGGCTCGGCGACCGGCCGCGCACCGCACTGGAGGTGGCCAGGCTCACCCGCGCGCAGGGCGGCCGGCTGATCGCCACGGGCGGCTGCTTCGACCTGTTGCACGCGGGGCACGTGAGCCTCCTGCGGCGGGCCAGGGCGCTGGGCGACGCTCTCGTCGTCTGCGTCAACTCCGACGACTCGGTGCGCCGGCTGAAGGGCCCGTCCAGGCCCATCGTCGGCGCGCGTGACCGGGTCGAGGTGCTGCGGGCGCTGAGCTGCGTGGACGCGGTCCTGGTGTTCGAGGAGGACACCCCGGCCGAGTCCATCGAGCTGCTGCGGCCCGACGTGTGGGTGAAGGGCGGGGACTACGAGGGGGAGGTCCTGCCCGAGTCAAAGGTCCTGGAGCGGCTCGGCGCCGAGTTCGTCGCGCTGAGCACGCTGCCGGGACGTTCGACCAGCAATCTGATCAGGGAGATCCAGTGAATATTTTGATCACCGGGGGCGCCTCCGGGCTCGGCCTGGCCACCGCCGAAGCGGTCGAGAAGGAGGGCTGGCGGGCGCTCGTCGTCGACGTGCGCGAGCCGGACCAGCGCTTCGACCACGTCACCGCCGACCTGGCCGACCGCGGGCAGGCCGAGCGGGCCGTGCACGAGCTGGCCGAGCGGGCCGGCGGCCTGGACGGCGTGGTGACCGCGGCCGGCATCGACGCCTGCGGGCGCCTGGAGGACGTGTCCGCCGACGACTGGGAGCGGGTGATCCAGGTCAACCTGCTCGGCACGGCCGCCGTCGTACGGGCGGCGCTGCCGTACCTGAAGCGGACCCGCGGCAAGGTGGTGACCTGCGCCTCGACGCTCGGGCTGCGCCCGCTGAGCGACGCCTCGGCGTACTCGGCCTCGAAGTTCGGCGTCGTCGGCTTCACCAGGGGGCTGGCGGTCGAGCTGCGCGGCGAGGTGGGGGTGACCCTGCTGATCCCGGGCGGCATGCGGACGGGCTTCTTCGACGGGCGTCCCGAGCAGTACAAGCCGGGCCCCGAGGCGGGCCTGAACGACCCCGCCGACGTCGCCCAGACCGTCGTGTTCGCGCTCCGGCAGCCGGCCGGGTGCGAGGTCAGAGAGCTGGTCGTCTGCCCCTCGACGGAGACGTCATGGCCCTAGAGCTGCTGGCGCTGCGCGGGCTCGGCCTGGGCGACCTGCTCACGGCCGTCCCCGCGCTGCGGGCGCTGCGGCAGTCCTTTCCCCGGCACCGGATCACGCTGGCCGCGCCGAGGTCCCTGGAGGCTCTGCTGCCGCTGATCGGCGCGGTGGACGCCCAGGTGGACGTCGCCGGGCCGGGCCCGGTGCCGTTCGAGCGGCCCGACATCGCGGTCAACCTGCACGGCAAGGGGCCGCAGAGCATCGAGGCGCTGCGTGCCACCGACCCGGCCCGGCTGATCAGCTTCGGCGTCGGCCCGCAGTGGCAGGACGGCGTGCACGAGGTGCGGCGGTGGTGCGGCCTGCTGGAATGGCACGGCATCCCCGCCGACCCGCAGGATCTGACGCTCGGCGTCTCCGACCGGACGGGGCCCGTGATCGTGCATCCGGGCGCCGCCTACCCGGCGCGGCGCTGGCCGCCCGAGCGGTTCGGCGAGGTCGCGGCCGCGCTGGACGACGTGGTCGTCACCGGCAACGCCGACGAGGTGCCGATCGCCAGGAGGGTCGCCGAGCTGGCCGGGTTGCCGGAGGAGCGCATGCTGGCCGGCCGTACCCGGCTGGCCGACCTGATCGACCTGGTCAGCCGGGCCAGGCTGGTGGTCTGCGGCGACACCGGGGTCGCGCACCTGGCGACGGCGTTCTGCGTGCCGTCGGTGGTGCTGTTCGGCCCGGTCCCGCCGTCGGAGTGGGGGCCACCGCCCGGCTGGCGACACGTGGCCCTGTGGGCCGGCCGCAAGGGCGACCCGCACGGCCAGCGCCCGGACCCCGGTCTGCTGAAGATCGAGGTGTCCGAAGTCGTCGACGCAGCTCTGGAGGTCACGTCATGAGGGCTCTGGTCACCGGCGGAGCCGGCTTTCTCGGTTCCTATCTGTGCGAACGCCTGCTGGCCGAGGGCGCCGAGGTCATCTGCATGGACAGCTTCCTGACCGGCGGCCCGCGCAACGTCGAGCACCTGCTGGACAATCCGGCCTTCCGGCTCATCGAGAGCGACCTGACCGGGTACGTGCACGTCCCGGGCCAGGTGAACCTCGTGCTGCACTTCGCCTCGGCCGCCTCGCCGGCCGACTACCTGCGCTACCCGATCGAGACGTTGCGGGTGGGCAGCGTGGGCACCCTGCACGCGCTCGGGCTGGCCAGGGAGAAGGGCGCCCGGTTCGTCCTGGCGTCCACCAGCGAGGTGTACGGCGACCCGCTGGAACACCCGCAGAAGGAGACGTACTGGGGCAACGTCAACCCGGTCGGCCCGCGCAGCGTGTACGACGAGGCGAAACGCTTCGCCGAGTCGCTGACCACCGCCTACCGGCAGTCGCGCGGCACGGACACCGGGATCGTGCGCATCTTCAACACCTACGGCCCGCGCATGCGCCCGTTCGACGGCCGGGCGATCCCGACGTTCATCCGGCAGTCGCTGAAGGGCGAGCCGCTGACCATCACCGGCGACGGCTCCCAGACCAGGTCGATCTGCTACGTGGACGACACCGTCGCGGGCATCCTGGCCATGGCCCGCAGCGACTTCCCCGGCCCGGTCAACATCGGCAACCCGGACGAGCTGACCATGCTGGAGCTGGCCGCCCTCGTCCGCGACCTGACCGGGTCCAGCTCGGAGATCGAGTTCATCGACCGGCCCGCCGACGACCCGAAGGTGCGCCGGCCCGACACCACGCTGGCCGCCGAGCGGCTGGGCTGGCGGGCGGAGGTGCCCGCGAAGGAGGGGCTGCGGCGCACGATCGAATGGTTCACCGCGGAGCTCGCCGCGAACGAGAGGTTCGAGCAGCTGCGTGTGTGAGGGAGAGCGCCGAGACTTCGGCGACTCCACGGGAGGTCGTGGGCCGGGCCCGAGAACCCGGCCCACGACCATGTCCACCACACCCCCGCTCGCCACCGGCGGCCGGCGGGCGGTCAGAGCGCGATGCCGAGCAGGGCGTCGGTCAGGTCCTTGACCAGGCCCGGCTCCTGCGGCCCGCCCTCGGCCAGCGCCCGTTCGGCCCAGGCGTCGATGGCGGCCAGCGCGCCCGGCGAGTCGAGGTCGTCGGCCATCCGCTCGCGTACCGTGGCCAGCAGCTCCTCGGCGCGCGGCGCGCCCTCCAGGGCGACGGCCGAGCGCCACAGCCCGAGCCGTCGCTCGGCGGCGGCGAGCTGGTCGGGCGTGTACTCCCAGTCCTCCCGGTAGTGGTGGGCCAGCAGGACGAGCCGGATGGCCATCGGGTCGTGCGCCTGCCGCAGCCGGCTGACGAACACCAGGTTGCCCTTGGACTTCGACATCTTCTCGCCGTCGAGCGCCACCATGCCCGCGTGCGTGTAGAACTTGGCGAACGGCCACTCCCCCGTCGCCGCGTGCCCCTCGGACGCGCCGCACTCGTGGTGCGGGAAGATCAGGTCGGAGCCGCCCCCGGCCACGTCGTAGCCGGGGCCCAGGTTGCGCAGCGCGATCGCGGTGCACTCGATGTGCCAGCCGGGACGCCCCCGCCCGAGGCTCGACTCCCAGGCCGGCTCGCCGGGCCGCTCGGCCCGCCACAGCAGCCAGTCGAGCGGGTGCCGCTTGCCCGGCCGGTCGGGGTCGCCGCCGCGCTCGGCGGACAGGGCCAGCATCTCGGCCTCGTCGTAGCCGGACACCTGGCCGAACTTGGGGGCGTCGGCCACCTTGAAGTAGACGTCGCCGTCGAGGTCGTAGGTGCAGCCCTTGGCGGCCAGCTCGGTGATCAGGTCGGCGACGTGGCCCACGACCTCGGTGACGCCCACGTACTCGCGCGGCGGCAGGATGCGCAGGGCCTCCATGTCGGTGCGGAACAGCTCGATCTCGCGCTCGGCCAGCTCCTGCCAGTCGACGCCGGTCTGGGCGGCCCGCTCCAGCAGCGGGTCGTCCACGTCGGTGGCGTTCTGGGTGTAGTGGACCTCGTGGCCGGCGTCCCGCCACATCCGGCCCACCAGGTCGAAGGCGTGGTAGGTGTTGGCGTGGCCGAGATGGGTGGCGTCGTAGGGGGTGATGCCGCAGACGTACATCCTGGCGGTGGGGCCGGGATCGGTCTGCCTCACCTGCTTGGTCGTCGTGTCGAAGAGACGCAGCGGAACGCTCTCACCTGGGAGCTTGGGGATGTTCTGGGCAGACCACGATCTCATGCCTTTGAGCCTATCCGTGCCGTAAGGTCCGTGAACTCGTAGGCGGTGTCGTCCTGCCCCAGGGTGACCCGCATCACCGACAGGGAGGCGTGGACGCGGCCGTCGGGCAGCGTGTGCCGGACCAGGAGGGCGCCCGGCCGGTCGGAGTGCGCGCCGGTGATCAGCTCCGCCCAGTCGGCCGCGCCCGCGAAGCGCGGCAGGTGCTCACGTACGCGGTCGGCGTCGGGGTCGAGGCCGGTGTTGACGACCATGCTGGTGCCCTCGGGCAGCCGGGAGTCGGTGCGGCGGTCGCCGTCCCAGCTGAACAGGCGGACGCCGGACAGGTCGGCGAGCACGAGGTGGAAGGGGTCGTAGCGGGTCAGGTCGACGTCCGGGGCGCCGCCCGTGGACACCGCGATCAGGGCCAGGTCGCCGCGGGAGATCCTGGTGGTCTCGGGGGCCTGCCTGCCGTGGCCGTTGAGGAGGGCGGCGGCCCGGCCGGCGGACGGGGAGACGGCCATCCAGGTGCCGCCTCCCTTGAGGTCACGGCCGCCGATCACCCCGGGATGCTCGGGCCAGTGCTCCCCCGGCGCCTCCCAGGGGCGGTCGGTGAGCTCGTCCCGCACGCCCATGAGGGTCAGCGGCTCCCCGGTTCTCACGATCAGCGTGCACATGCGGCAAAGGGTACAAAACCCCCGGGACTCGTCAGATCGGGGGCCAGGGAACGGCGGGCCACCCCTCCGAGGGATACGGGTGGACGCCGGTGTCCAGCAGCCGCCTGACCCGTCGCCAGGTGGCCTCCACCTCGGCCAGCGTGAGCAGTTCGCGCAGCCGGCGGCCCAGCGAGCCGGACTCCAGGTCGCGCTCCAGCTTGGCCAGTACCGCCACGGCCTCGCGCGCCAGCGGCTTGCCCCGCCACTGCCACAGCACGGTACGCAGTTTGTCCTCGGCCGAGAAGCAGACGCCGTGGTCGACCCCGTAGACGTGCCCGGTCGGCAGTGGCAGCAGGTGACCGCCCTTGCGGTCGGCGTTGTTGACGATCGCGTCGAACACCGCCATCCGGCGCACCACCGGGTTGCGGCTCTTGACCAGGCGCATCAGGTCGATCTCGCGCTCGGTGTCGATCCAGAGCTGGCACATGCCGGGCCCGAACGGGCCCTCGCGATAGACGGTCGGCGGCACGATGCGCCAGCCGGTGGCCTGGGAGACCTCGTAGGCGGCCACCTCACGGGCGGCCAGGGTGCCGTCGGGGAAGTCCCACAGGGGGCGCTCGCCGCGTACGGGCTTGTAGACGCAGGCGGCGCTGCGGCCGCCGAGCTTGATCGAGCAGTAGAGGGTCATGTTGGTGGCCTCGACCAGGCGGCCGGCCACCTCCAGGCGCCCGTCGCGCAGCAGGGTGAGCGCCTCCTCCTCCTGCATGATCGGCGCTTGTTGCGGCTTGACGGCCGGTTCGCTCTCAGGAGCGGTCATGAAGCCGCCTCACCCCCGCGGTAGCCGTTGAGTCGGACGCAGACATGGCCTTCGGCGTCGAGCGGTTGCCCGCACAGGGGACAGGGAGGCCGCCCCGCCGCCACGATCTCGAGCGCCCTCCGGGTGAAGGCGCGCGCCGCCCCCGCGCTGATCCGCACGCGCAGCACGGCCGGGTCGGGGCCGTCGAGGTCCTCCTCGTCGATGACCTCCTGCGCCTCGATCACCACCTGGGAGTTGTCGGCGTCCCAGGCCAGCGCCATGGTGCCGACCCGGAAGTCCTCCGAGACCGGCACGTCGAGGGGGGCGTCGTCGGTCAGGTCGGCCGGGGCGAGCGCGGGCACGTGCGCGGTGCCCCCGCTGAGCCGAAGCACCTCGTCGAGCAGCTCGTCGAGCCTGCCCGCGAGCGCAGCGACCTGCAGCTTCTCCAGCGCCACGGTGGTCAGTCTGCCCTCGGCCCTGGCCTGCAGAAAAAAGACCCGCGCGCCCGGCTGCCCCAGGGCGCCGGCGACGAACCTCTCCGGTGGGTCGTAGTCGAAGACCGGCATAGCCTGACCTTACGTGGTCCCGGGTCCACCGCCGACGGCGGCATCGCTCCCGGTGATGTTTTCTCCCCCGTCTTTCTCCTCCGAATCCTCAGGCAACCGCAATTCCCCCATATCGTTAATCCTGAGAACAAAGGGACGCAGGGGGGCATAGCGAATGACTGTGAGGGCCGCAGGATCGGCTGTTATCCGCTGAAAATGATCGAGGTGCAGCCCTAGAGCGTCGGCCACGATCGCCTTGATGACGTCTCCGTGGGTGCACGCCAGGTAGACACCCTTCAACCCGAGGCGTTGATTCCACTCCCGGACGGCCGCGACCGCTCGATGTTGCATATCGGCCAGCGACTCCCCTTCCGGAAATGTCACCGCACTCGGATGCGCCTGGACGGTCTGCCACAGCGGCTCCTGGGCGAGCTCCTTGAGCGGGCGGCCCGTCCAGGTGCCGTAGCCGCACTCGATCAGCCGCTCGTCGATCCGCACGTCCGCGCCGCGCCCCTTCGCGACGGCCTCGGCGGTCTCGCGGCACCGTTCGAGCGGGCTGGAGACGACGGCGTCGAGCCGGACCCCGGCGATGCGCCCGGCCAGCGCCTCGGCCTGCGCCCGGCCGGCCTCGCTCAGGTGCACCCCTGGGGTGCGCCCGGCCAGCACCGGCCCGGTGAGGTCGGTCAGCCCGTGGCGGGCCAGCAGAAGGGTGGTCACACAGCAAGTGTCGCAGGCGCGGATCACCATGTTTCACACACCTGCGAGAAATCTTCACATACAGCCACCGCCACGGTCCTCACCAGGCAGGACATTGGAGCGGCTGACTGGCGGGCGGGCCCGTTCTTGGTAACCTGGCGGGATCATGGAGCAGCGCTATGTCGGCCGCAGCGGCCTGTCGGTGTCCCGGCTGGGGCTCGGCACGATGACCTGGGGCCGTGACACCGACCCGGAGGAGGCGGCCGCCCAGCTCCGTTCGTTCGTCGAGGCGGGCGGCACCCTCGTCGACACGGCCGACGTCTACACCGGCGGCGACTCCGAGCGGCTGCTCGGCCGCATGCTGCGCGACTCGGTGCCGCGCTCGGAGCTGGTGATCTCGACCAAGGCCGTGGTCACGCCGACCGGCCGCCGGCCGCGCGACGCCTCCAGGCGCCACCTGATCGCCGCCGTCGACGAGTCGCTCAACCGGCTCGGCCTCGACTACGTCGACCTGTGGCAGCTCCACACCTACGACGCCGAGGTGCCGCTGGAGGAGACCCTGGCCGCCCTCGACGCGATCGTCTCCTCGGGCCGGGCCGTCTACGCCGGGGTGTGCGACTACGCGGGCTGGCAGCTCGCCGCCGCCGCGGTCACCCAGAAGTCGGTCCCCGGCCGCATCCCGATCACCTCGGCCCAGGTGGAGTACTCCCTGCTGGCCCGCGAGCCCGAACGCGAGCTGCTGCCCGCCGCCGCCCACCTCGACGTCGGGGTGCTGGCCTGGTCGCCGCTCGGCAGGGGCGTGCTGACCGGCAAGTACCGCACCGGCATCCCGGCCGACTCCCGCGCCGCGACGCCGCACTTCGCCGACTTCGTCCGGCCCTATCTCGACGAGCGCGGCCGCAGCGTGGTCGAGTCGGTCACGACCGCCGCCGACGGGCTCGACGTCTCGCCGCTGGCGGTGGCGCTGTCATGGGTGCGCGACCAGCCGGGGATCGCCTCGGCGATCGTCGGCGCCCGTACGCACACGCAACTGAAGGGCATCCTGTCGGCCGAGGACGTCGTGCTCCCGATCGAGATCCGGGAGGCACTCGATGACGTGTCGTCGCTCGACTGACGAACGAGAATCCATCTCGCGTATCACTAGTCGATACCGAATCGCAACTTTACCGGGAAAAAGCCTGCGTCTGACGGGTCTTGTCCATAAGGATTTCCTCCTGAAGCGACACAGGAGGGGACGGATGGGGAGCAGGACCGCGATCTCGGCCGGGGTGCTCGCGGTGGCACTGGGGGCGATCCCGGTGGGGGCGCCCGCCGCTTCCGCCGCCGCCCAGGACTGCTCACGCGACGGGGGCCTGCTCTCGGGCGTGACCAGCACGCTGTGCGACGTCGTCGGCGCGCTCACGGGCACGGTCGACGACCTGACCGGCGGCAAGACCGAGCCGGTGACCAAGGGCGTCAAGGACACCACCGACGAGGTGCTCGGCGCTGTGGGCGACGCCGTACCGACCGGCAAACCCGGTAAACCCGACAAATCAAGTAAGTCGGACACCCCGGCCCGGCCCTCCCCCAGCCCCACCGACGACCTGGTGCCCGAGGCGCTCAAGGACGTCTGCCTGCCGGTGCTGGCCTGCGACGACCAGGGCGTGCTCGAGACGCTCGCGCCGCACGCCACGACCTCGCCCGAGACCGGGACGAAGACCGACACCGACACAGAAGCCGGGCGCCGCCGGGACCGGCCCCGCGAGCGCGCCGAGCAGGACACCGCGCCGCTGCCGACGCAGCCGCCCACGCCGCCGCAGCACAGGCCCTACACGCTGGACGACGAGCGGCCGGTCACCGCCGAGGAGCCGACCGCCGATCCCGACGACTCGCGGGTGGAGTTGTTGTGGCCCAACCCGTTCGCACGGGAGCTGGCCGTGCCGCTGCGCGACCAGCGGGTGGTGCGGCCCAGCCCGCCGGCTCGCGACGTGCTGGGCACGGTGCTGACGATCCTCCTGCTGGGGTCGGCGGTGCTGGCCACCCGGATCGTGCAGCAGCGGCGGCACCGGGCCGAGCCGAGCGAGACGATCCCGTTCGAGCCGGCCCCGGCCAACAACGGCAGGCACCGCCTGGCGTGAGGCGGGCTCAGCCGCCGATCGCGTGGGCGCCGCCGTCGACGTGGACGATCTCGCCCGTCGTGGCGGGGAACCAGTCGGACATGAGCGCCACGCACGCCTTGGCGGCCGGGACCGTGTCGGTGAGGTCCCAGCCCAGCGGCGAGCGCTCCGGCCAGCTCTCCTCGAACTCCTTGAAGCCCGGGATCGACTTGGCGGCCATCGTGCGCAGCGGCCCGGCCGAGACCAGGTTGACCCGGATGTTGTGCTTGCCCAGGTCGCGGGCGAGGTAGCGGCTGCACGACTCCAGCCCCGCCTTGGCCACGCCCATCCAGTCGTAGACCGGCCACGCCTTGGAGGCGTCGAAGTCGAGGCCGACGACCGCGCCGCCCTCCTTCATCAGCGGCAGGCAGGCCACCGCCAGCGACTTGAACGAGTACGTGGAGACCTGCAGGGCGGTGGCGACGTCCTCCCACGGCGTGTTGAGGAAGTTGCCGCCGAGGGCGCTCTGCGGCGCGAACCCGATGGAGTGCACGACGCCGTCGAGCCCGTCGACGTGCTCGCCGACGCGGGAGGCCAGCGTGTCGAGCTGGTCGGTGTCCTGGACGTCGAGCTCCAGCACCGGCGGGGTCTGCGGCAGCCGCTTGGCGATGCGCTCGACCAGGCTCAGCCGGCCGAACCCGGTGAGCACCACCGTGGCGCCCTCCTCCTGGGCCAGCTTGGCCACCGAGAAGGCGATGGAGGCGTCGGTGAGCACGCCGGTCACCAGGATCCGCTTGCCTTCGAGAATTCCCACGTCAGTGCCCCATTCCGAGTCCGCCGTCGACCGGGATCACGGCCCCGGTGATGTAAGAGGCGTCGTCGCCGGCCAGGAAGCGGACGACGCGCGCGATCTCCGCGGGGGCGGCCTGCCGCCCGAGCGGGATGTTCTTGACGATGGCCTCCTGGTCGAGGCCGGACGTCATGTCGGTGGCCACGAAGCCGGGCGCGACCACGTTGACGGTGATGTTGCGCGAGCCGTACTCGCGGGCCAGGGAGCGGGCGAAGCCGACCAGGCCGGCCTTGGAGGCGGCGTAGTTGGCCTGGCCCGCCTGGCCGGACAGGCCGACCACCGAGGAGATGAGGATGATGCGGCCGCGCTTGAGCTTCATCATGGGCCTGATGGCGCGCTTGGCCACGCGGTAGGCCCCGGTCAGGTTGGCGTCGATGACGTCGGTGAAGGTCTCCTCCTTCATCATCGCCAGCAGGGTGTCCTTGGTGATGCCCGCGTTGGAGACGAGGACCTCGACCGGCCCCTGCTCGGCCTCCACCTTGTCGAAGGCGGCCTCCACCTCGGCCGTGCTGGTGACGTCGCAGCGGACGCCGAACAGGCCCTCCGGCGGCTCCCCCGATCGGTAGGTGACCGCGACGGCGTCGCCGGCCGCGGCGAGTTCACGGGCGATCGCGAGGCCTATGCCGCGATTGCCTCCGGTGACGAGTACAGAGCGTGCCATGGCATCTGACGCTATCTCTTACTTGCGAGTATCCGCTTGTCCGGGTGGTACAAGATCACAGGGTTAGGATCGTGGACATGCGCCAGATCGATCCCGATTTCCTGGAACTGCCGCTGCGGCAGCTCGCGGACGCCGCCTTGCAGCGCGCCCGCGACCTCGGCGCCGAGCACGCCGACTTCCGGCTCGAACGCGTCAGGGCCGAGACGCTGCGCCTGTACGACGCCCGCCTCGAAGGCTCGCTCGACGCCGACGACCTCGGCTACGCGGTCCGCGTCGTCAAGGGTGGCACATGGGGGTTCGCGGCCGGCATCCACCTCACCCCGCAGGCCGCCGCCGCCGTGGCCGAGCAGGCGGTGCGGGTGGCCGAGGTGAGCGCGCCCGTCAACCGGGAGCCCATCGAGCTGGCGCCGGAGCCGGTGCACGCCGACGCGGTGTGGGTCTCCGACTACGACGTCGACCCGTTCGAGGTGCCCACGTCCGACAAGGTGGGGCTGCTGGCCGAGTGGTCGGCGGGGCTGCTCAAGGGCGCCGACCACGTCTCGGCGCGGCTGCTGCAGGTCAAGGAGCAGAAGTTCTACGCCGACAGCTCCGGCACCGTGACCACGCAGCAGCGCGTGCGCGTGCATCCGTCGCTCAACGCGATGAAGGCGCACGAGGGCGGCTTCGACGACATGTCCACGATCGCGCCGCCGGTCGGCCGCGGCTACGAGTACCTGACCGGCACGGGCTGGGACTGGCCGGCCGAGCTGGCCCGCCTGCCGGAGCTGCTGGCCGAGAAGCTGGCCGCGCCGTCGGTGGAGGCGGGCGACTACGACCTGGTGATCGACCCGTCCAACCTGTGGCTGACGATCCACGAGTCGATCGGCCACGCCACCGAGCTCGACCGCGCGCTCGGTTACGAGGCCGCCTACGCCGGCACCAGCTTCGCCACCTTCGACCAGCTCGGCGAGCTGGTCTACGGCTCGCCGCTGATGAACGTCACCGGCGACCGCACGGTCACCCACGGCCTGGCCACGGTCGGCTACGACGACGAGGGCGTGCGGGGCCAGAGCTTCGACATCGTCAAGGACGGCGTCCTGGTGGGCTACCAGCTCGACCGGCGGATGGCGCTGATGAAGGGGTTCGGCCGCTCCAACGGGTGCGCGTTCGCCGACTCCCCCGGCCACATGCCGATCCAGCGCATGGCGAACGTGTCGCTGGCCGCCGCGCCCGGCGGGCCCTCCACCGAGGAGCTGATCGCGGGCGTCGAGCGCGGCCTGTACATCGTGGGCGACAAGAGCTGGTCGATCGACATGCAGCGCTACAACTTCCAGTTCACCGGGCAGCGGGCGTACAAGATCTCGCACGGGAAGCTGGCCGGGCAGGTCAGAGACTTCGCCTACCAGGCCACCACGACCGATTTCTGGCAGTCGATGGAAGGGGTCGGCGGGCCGGGCACGTACGTGCTGGGCGGCGCCTTCAACTGCGGCAAGGGCCAGCCGGGGCAGGTCGCGCCGGTCAGCCACGGATGCCCGTCGGCGCTGTTCAGGGGCGTGCGCGTGCTCAACACCGTGCAGGAGGGCGGGAAGTGACTACTCCGCAGGAGATGGTGGAAAGGGCCCTGGAGCTCTCCGCGAACGACGGCTGCGTGGTGCTGGTGGACGAGGGGTCCACCGCCAACCTGCGCTTCGCGGGCAACACGCTGACGACCAACGGCGTGGCCCGCTCGTCCCGGCTGACCGTGATCTCGGTCGCGGGCGAGGGCGTGGGCGTGGTCTCGCGCTCGTCGGTGCGCGACGACCAGCTCGCCGACGTGGTCGCGGCGGCCGACCGGGCGGCGCGCGAGGCGCGTCCGGCCGAGGACGCCCGCCCGCTGGTCGAGGGCGGCGCCGCCGCGGCCGGCTGGGACGACGAGGTGCGGCCGACCGACATCGGGGTGTTCGAGAGGTTCGCGCCCGCGCTCGGCGAGGCGTTCTCGGCCGCCGAGGCCGGCGACAGGAAGCTCTACGGCTTCGCCGAGCACTCCCTCACCTCGACCTTCCTCGGCACCTCCACCGGCGTGCGGCTGCGCCACGACCAGCCGACGGGCCGCCTGGAGCTCAACGCCAAGTCCGGCGACCTGAAGCGGTCGGCCTGGACCGGCGTGTTCACCGAGGACTTCGCCGACGTCGACGTCGCCGCGCTCGGCGCCTCGCTGGCCCAGCGCCTGGAGTGGGCCAAGACCCGCGTCGACCTGCCCGCGGGCCGCTACGAGACACTGCTGCCGCCCAGCGCGGTGGCCGACCTGATGATCTACCTGTACTGGTCCTCGGGGGCCAGGGACGCGCTCGACGGCCGTTCGGTGTTCTCCGGGCCGGGCGGCGGCACGCGGGTGGGCGAGCAGCTCGCCACGCTGCCGATCACGCTGTCCAGCGATCCCCTGGCCGCGGGCATCTCGTGCGCGCCGTTCGTCACCGCGCACACCTCCAGCCGCGACGGCTCGGTGTTCGACAACGGGCTGCCGCTGGGCCGGACCGACTGGATCAGGGACGGCCGGCTGGAGGCGCTGCTCCAGACGCGCCACTCGGCCGGGCTGAGCGGGCTGCCGGTGACGCCCGGCATCGACAACCTCGTCATGACCGGCCCGGCGGAGGGCGCGCGCTCGCTGGAGGAGATGATCGCCTCCACGCGGCGCGGGCTGCTCGTCACGTGCCTGTGGTACATCCGCGCGGTCGACCCGCAGACGCTGCTGGTCACCGGCCTCACCCGCGACGGCGTCTACCTGGTCGAGCACGGCGAGGTCGTCGGCGAGGTGAACAACTTCCGGTTCAACGAGAGCCCGGTCGACCTGCTGGGGCGCGTCACCGAGGTGGGCGCGCCGGAGCGCACGCTGCCCCGCGAGTGGAACGACTACTTCCAGCGCACGGTGATGCCGCCGGTGCGGGTGCCGGACTTCAACATGTCGACGGTCAGTCAGGCGAGCTGACGCCCACCCGCCCGAACCCGCCGCGCCCGCCCCGACCCCCGCCGGCCCCCCCAGGCGCGGGGGGGCGGGCGGGGGGGGGGGGTGGCGCGAGCCGGGGGGCCCCCCCGCCCCCCGGGGCGGGCCCC